>NZ_JBAFWY010000009.1:0-44276 GCF_036576165.1 Bartonella rhinolophi | reverse complement strand
ATTTATAATAATAATTCTCTTTTATTAAATTGGATTTTTATTTAAACTAGCGAAACACGATTTTAGAAGTAAAATGACAACACAAAAATACTTCCAGCAATATCTGCTTACCATTCCCCTTAATAGAGTTGATTTTTTATCAATTATATAATGGTCAAAAATTGCAGATATATGACTTTCTTTTCAATGCGTCCGTTTTTAATAAAGTTTTACATCCTCTCTATAATATGCGATATCGTTTAGATGCTTCTCTGCCTTCCTTGTTTTAGCTTTTCATTCTAATCCTGAAAGTATTATAGAAGATAATATCACTTAAATGAAAAAGGACTTCTAATGACAAAGATCAAAGTAGAAAATCCCGTTGTTGAAATCGATGGGGATGAAATGACCCGCATCATCTGGAAATATATCAAAGACAAGCTAATTCATCCCTATCTCGACATTAATCTTAAATATTATGATCTTTCTGTCGAAAATCGAGATGCAACAAATGATCAAGTAACGATCGATTCTGCTAACGCTATCAAAAAATACGGAGTTGGTATAAAATGCGCAACCATCACTCCTGATGAATCACGTGTAAAAGAATTTAACCTAAAAAAGATGTGGAAATCACCTAATGGCACAATCCGCAATATTTTAGGGGGAACCATTTTCCGTGAACCTATTATCTGTAAAAACATCCCACGTCTTGTTTCTAATTGGACAAAACCAATTATTATCGGACGTCATGCTTTTGGTGATCAGTACAAAGCAACTGATTTTAAATTTCCTAGTAAGGGAAAACTAACTATTAAATTTGTTGGTGATGACAATCAAGTTATAGAACATGATGTTTTTGACGCTCCAAGTGCAGGAGTTGCCATGGCTATGTATAATCTCGATGAATCAATTCGTGATTTTGCTCGCGCATCTTTTAATTATGGGCTACAGCGAAATGTCCCTGTCTATCTTTCAACAAAAAACACCATTCTGAAAGCTTATGACGGACGTTTTAAAGATATCTTTCAGGAAATATTTGATGCAGAATTTAAAGCTGAATTTGAAAATCGTAAATTATATTATGAGCATCGCCTGATTGATGATATGGTTGCTTCTGCGCTTAAATGGTCAGGAGGTTATGTCTGGGCATGTAAAAATTATGATGGTGATGTCCAGTCAGATATCGTTGCTCAAGGTTTTGGTTCTCTTGGTCTTATGACTTCTGTACTCATGACACCAGACGGTAAAATTGTTGAAGCAGAAGCCGCACATGGTACAGTAACACGTCATTACCGTCAGCATCAAAAAAATGAAGAAACATCAACAAATTCTATTGCTTCTATTTTTGCATGGACACGCGGATTGGCGCACCGTGCCAAATTGGATGGTAATGAGAAATTAAAAAACTTTGCCACAACATTGGAAGAAGTTTGTATTAAAACCGTTGAAGAGGGTTTTATGACCAAAGATCTTGCATTGTTAATTGGACCTAAGCAAAGATGGCTTTCTACAACAGGATTCCTCGATAAAATTGATGAGAACCTAAAAAAAATAATGGTCAATTAAATTATAGATTTAATTTAAATTTCAAAGCTCTATGAAAAG
This sequence comes from Bartonella rhinolophi, assembly GCF_036576165.1. NCBI lineage: Bacteria > Pseudomonadati > Pseudomonadota > Alphaproteobacteria > Hyphomicrobiales > Bartonellaceae > Bartonella > Bartonella rhinolophi. The sequence goes on along the minus strand of NZ_JBAFWY010000009.1, from coordinate 42,689 downwards.
AGAGCTTTGAATCCCTCCCCTCTTGGAAAATTTAAATAACTGCCTTATAAATAAAAAAGGTCAATTCTCTATTAAATAGCAAAAATAGTGAAAAAACAGAACTGGTTCGCGCTTTTATGGGGTAAAAATGGTATTCGCTCTTTAACATTTATGGGCGGTGTGGCGTTGCACGCTATCAACGTTTACATTGTTATCACTATTTTGCCTTCTCTTATGGATGATATTGGCGGTGAGCTATATTATTCTTGGGTAGCTACTGTTTTTATTACAGCCTCACTCCTTGGTACTTCGCTTGCAACAAAAATATTAGAAAAAATAGGTCCCCGCCAAGCTTATGTTGTTTCTGGATTTATTTTTACTATTGGTACCTTCATGTGCAGCGTAGCACCAACTATGCCATTATTTTTAATAGGACGCTTTGTTCAAGGATTTGGAAGCGGTGCTTTGTTATCCTTATCTTATTCCATGGTACGTATCGTTTTTAGCCCACCTTTATGGTCACATGCATTCAGTATTATCTCTGGAATATGGGGAATTTCAACCTTATTAGGACCAGCTATCGGCGGCATTTCTGTACAATATAGTGTATGGAGAACCTCCTTTTGGGTAGTTGGAGTATTGGCAATAATCTTCTCACTTATAGCATTTAAAGTTTTACCAAAAAAAAATAAAAATTACGTTCCAACATCTCCACTCCCCTTCCCACAGCTTTTTACACTCATTTTATTGATTTTTATCATTTCCGTTGGTGGAACTATGGATACTGCAGTTGCACAAATCTGCGGACTGGTTATCGGATTTAGTCTCCTTTTCGTTTTAGCAAAGATCGAATTATCTGCACTTCATCCTATGTTGCCACGTAAAAGCTTCTCTTTCTTTTCTGAACTTTTTCCTGTTTACTCATTAATACTCGTTATAACGATAGTGGCATATAGTATAGAGCTTTATTTTCCACTTTTTCTTCAAGAACTTCACGGACAAGACCCACTTATTGCGGGTTACATGGCAGCACTTATAAGCCTTGGTTGGACATGTGGTTCTCTCTCAAGTGCTGGCGTTTCGACAAAAAATATTCGCAATATTATTGTATATTCTCCCATATTAAGTCTTTTAGGTATAAGCGTACTTTTATGGCTTGTTCCAACAGAAGTTTCTACACCTAAATATACTTTTATCATTTGCTTAGCATTGTTTGCTATCGGAATTAGCGCTGGTATAGCATGGCCACATTTGTTAACAAGAATTTTACAATGTGCAAATGATAAAGATGCTTTACGCGCCAGCGAATCTCTAACCTCTGTACAGCTATTTTCAGCAGCATTAAGCGCAACACTTGCAGGAGCAACCACAAATCTTGCTGGTTTATTCAACCCTGGAGGAATTGCTGGAATGATTCTTGCAGCAAAAGCTCTTCTTGCAACACTCATTGGTCTTTTATTTTTCCTTGGTATTCCGTTTGCCTTACGCGTTTCCTACAGCATATTAAAAAATCCAACTGGGCAATCAAATGATTAAAAAAATACTCTTTTTTAAAAACATTCATAATTAAAAAAAATTTTTATCACGCTTTTCCACATACCATGAAAAACAAAAAATCAACAACCCACACAGAGTTAAAATACCTCCTAAAACAGCAGTATATTCATAACTATAACCTAATTTTAAAACCCACGCCCCAGATTCTGCTCCAAGAGCATTAGCAATATTAAAAGCAGATTGCATTAAAGCTCCTGCCAAAATTTGTCCATGCACAGAGACATTCATGATTTTTGTTTGTATAGAAGGCATAGATGCAAAAGAAGTACCAACAAGAAAACATCCTAATGCTGCTGTTAGTGGGGTATAGGATAAAAAGAAAAAAAGAAAAAAAACAAATGCACTCCAAAGCATAGCAAAAAATATCATCGGCGAAATGCCAATCTTAACTGCAAGTTTAGGACCCAAAAGATTGCCCACAACCATCCCCAATCCAATCAATGGCATAATAAATGGAACCCAATCAAGTAAAACACCAGAAATATGCATTAATGTTGACTTGATATAAGTAAAAACAGAAAATAATCCCGATGCACCAACCGAAACCATCGCCAAGAGAATCCACACCTGCTTTTGCTTTAATGCACTCAATTCGCGCAGAGGACTTGTTTTAGAAGTATTCGGAACAGAAGGTAAGAACTTCCCAATAAGTAAACAACACAATAAAGCAATAATACCTACAAGAATAAAAGCAATCTGCCAACCAACAAGCTGTCCAATCCACGTTGCACTTGGTGCACCCAAAACTGTTGCAATTGTTAAACCAAGCATAACATTTCCAACAGCTTTTGGACGTTTATTTATTTCCACCATTGAGGATGCAACCATAGTTGCAAGTCCGAAATAGATGCCGTGAGGAAGACCACTGATAAACCGTAACGTCACCAGTACGCTAAAATCGGAAAAAAAAGCACTCGCAATATTTGCCAGCGCATAAAAAAACATCAACCCTATCAAAACAGTCTTGCGTAATAACTTAGCTGTTGCAACAGCTAAAAGAGGCGCCCCAATCACAACTCCCAGTGCATAAGCAGAAATATATTGACCAGCTGTAGGAATATCAATATGTGAACTGCGTGCCATCTCTGGCTGTAAACCCATCGCAACAAACTCAGCAGTACCAATAGCAAAACTTCCCACTGCAAGAGCCAAAATTGCTAAACATCGCGTTCTAGAATCAACCTCACAAGATGTAAGAAAATTTTTTTTACGAAAATTCTTCATTATCATTATTTTTGTTTAGAGATGTTTTACCGTTAATATCTGTAACATACGCAAATAAATTCACAATATTTTTAAATTTTGCCAAACAAAAACTAAAAAATATCGTCCAGAACAAAAAGAGCAATATTTTTAATTTTTTCATAGCAATATAATAGAATGTATATTTATAATAGAGTCCATTTTTTAGAACGCACTGAAGCTGTAATGCTCTGTAAGCTAAATGAAAAATCAATTATTAAAATGTTACTTCCTGTGAAAACAATTCCAGCATTTTATAGTGTTAACTTTTTAAACCTTAATCTCAAACCTAATCACCTTCACATCACCATAAGTAAAACATCTTCCATCTTTACACAAAATTTTATGCGATTTTATGAAACAATGGATAACAAAAAAACATTCTTTGCGTGAATAAACCGTACCGACATCCTGTGTTGAGACTTCACCATTTAATGATAAAAAACACACAATTCCTCATAAAAATACAATTTTTATACTTCTTTAAGAGTTCACTAACTCCTCATTAACATTGTTGATCTAAACAATTATCAGAAACAGCAACAAACTGTTTTTCTCCGGATCAGGTAACGCGTACCGGAGTAATAACTCCTGCTTAATCTCAGTGTTGCAGGGAAAATATGTATCGATAAAACTGCGCATCCATCTTTTATTAGGGCAGCGCAGTTTTACGCTTTTGAGAAGCATTATTACAAAATTTGTACTTTTACTTTGTGCAAAAATAATTGAGCAACAGAAGAAAAAGTAAATACCATATATTATAGTTTAACCGCCCTATTACTACCTTATCGTCCTTGCATCCATAAAGCACTTGTTTCAGCACAAAAATCAGCATAACACCCTGCTTCAATGGAATCACGAATACCTTGCATAAGCTGTTGATAATAAAAAAGATTATTCCAAGTTAGCAACATACCACCAAGAGATTCACCAGATTTAATTAAATGGTGTAAATAAGCACAGCTATAATCATATGCAGCAGGACAAAGCGACTGTGGATCAAGAGGATGTGGATCTTCTGCATAACGCGCATTACGTAAATTAATTTTACCAAAGCGCGTAAAAGCTAAACCGTGGCGCCCCGCACGCGTCGGCATAACACAGTCAAACATATCAATACCACGCGCAACACTTTTCAAAATATCATCAGGTGTTCCCACCCCCATAAGATAGCGTGGCTTATCTTCTGGCAAAATTGGACAAGTAACATCCAATACGGCTGTCATAACATTTTGCGGTTCACCAACAGCCAGTCCTCCAATAGCATAGCCTTTTAAATCCATATCTTTTAATGCTTGAGCAGAGCGTTCACGCAGTTTCATATTATCACCGCCCTGAACAATACCAAACATAGCCTTGTCTGACTGATCACCAAACGCTATTTTACAACGTTGCGCCCAGCGTAATGAAAGCTCCATAGCAGCTTCCATTTCCTTTTCACTTGCAGGCAATGCAATACATTGATCTAATTGCATCTGAATATCAGAATTAAGAAGTCCTTGAATTTCGATAGAACGCTCTGGACTCATTTCATAGTACGCTCCATTAATATAGGAGCGAAAAATCACACCTTGCTCTGTAATTTTACGGATTCCCGCAAGAGACATAACTTGAAATCCACCAGAATCCGTTAAAATCGGTTTAGACCAGCGTATAAAGTCATGTAATCCCCCTAAACGCGCAACACGCTCAGCTCCAGGTCGCAACATTAAATGGTAAGTATTGCCCAAAATGATATCTGCCCCAAGAGCATGAAGCTGATCCATATACATAGCTTTAACGGTTCCTGCCGTTCCAACTGGCATAAATGCAGGTGTACGAATACACCCGCGTCCCGTTATAATTTCACCCCGACGCGCATACCCATCTTGAGCAATCTTTCTATAGTGAAATGTTTTTACCATCACTTTCATCTCTTTGAAGCCATAAACTCACATCGCCATAAAAAAAGAAAGGGAATACCTTCTCTCTTAATAGCATTGAATAACACTTCATAAGCTTTAAGAATTGTTTTTCGATTCGCTCAATATTGTAATCAACATAAAAAAATTCAACGAGATAAATGGAATATTTGTTGTTAAACGGTCACCACAGTAAAGAGAATATCTAAATTCATAAAATATCAATAGTACCTGACAACATAACTCCTTAAGGTGCTTAGCACTTACTCGCAGCAGCGTTTAATATTACAAGGCTATTGTTTCTTCAATAAAAATGACCTTACTTCCACTAGCTTTTACTACAAATAATGCTTTTGACAGACTTAACATTGATAAAAAAGTTTCTAAATACATTAAAAATGACAAATATCCTTCATTTTTACATATAAAAAGCGTATCTGTGTGCAATGTAAACAGTTCCCAAAGATGACTCAAAATACCTCAGTAAAATGAAAACCGATAACTCGATCTGAACCACATTTTTTTTAAATTTCTGACAATATTTTGACACAATATGATAAACTGAAAATACATATGCTCAGAGCTGTCATAACAGCCAATACTATGCCTATAAAATATTATTCTGCTACTACACTTAAAATAACCCTCATAATATTCAAACTGATGTCTTCCCTTCATCCAAAACTCTTCCAAAAAGCACAAACGAAAAAGCTTCATCACATCTTCTTTTGATAAATACAAAATAAAATAATATTTTTATCAAAAAAAGCTCATCTCAATGCAATTTATTGCACTGAAACATTAAAACAGAAAAACTCTAATTGCATAAAAATATAAAATTTAAACCTACTTTAATGAATCTTAAAACAGCTCATGAGTAGTAACTATCCTATATTAATTATTTATACTATTTTACATCCGCAGCAATTGTGGCTTTGATAATGGAATCAGGATCTACAACAGGCTCACCGCGCTTAATTTGATCGACATTTTCCATGCCTTCAATAACCTGTCCCCAGATAGAATATTGACGGTTAAGCCAAGGAGCATCCTCAAAGCAGATAAAAAATTGCGAATTAGCAGAATTCGGATTCTGACTGCGTGCCATAGAAACGGTACCACGCTTATGAGAAAGATTCGAAAATTCTGCTTTCAAATCGGGCTTATCTGATCCTCCCATACCAGCACGTGATAAATTAAATTTCTCACCGTCTTTTTTTCCAAATTGCACATCACCAGTTTGAGCCATAAAACCATCAATAACGCGATGAAAAACAACATTGTCATAAGCACCCTCACGCACAAGTTCTTTAATACGTGCAACATGATAAGGAGCTAAATCAACAAGAAGCTCAATAACGACTCTGCCCTTCGTTGTTTCAAGAATTAAGGTATTTTCTATATCTTTAATCTCAGCCATATGGCTAACTCCTTTGACTCATTTATCATCTTGTAAATAGGCAGCATTAATAACATCAGGATTTCTTACAGATCCATTATTACTTGTGGTGCCCTTTTTTATTTTATCAACAACATCCATTCCCTCTATGACCTCCCCGACAACAGTATATTGACCATTTAAAAAAGCAGCATCACTAAAACAAATGAAAAATTGAGAATTTGCAGAATGAGGATCTTGTGAACGTGCCATGCCAACAGTGCCACGCACAAATGGCTGCTTTGAAAATTCTGCTGGTATATTGGGATAATTTGAGCCACCCATACCAACGCGCTTAAGATCAAAATCTGCACTACCCTTTTTTCCAAACTTTATATCACCAGTCTGCGCCATAAAGCCAGGAATCACACGGTGAAATACAACATTGTTGTAAGCACCTTCCTCTGTTAATTTCTTAATTTGTGCCACATGCTTTGGAGCAAGGTCAGGACGCAAACGAATAATTACATCACCATTTTTAAGGGATAAAATAAGGGTGTTAGAATCATCTGCAGCAGCACCCAATGAAAAAAAGCAAAAAACACATGTCAAAACAGCAAAAATTCTAAGATACACAATTATTTTCTCCTGAAGATTGAAATTTCAAGCGCAAAGCTCGTGCAACATTTGAAGGCACAAAAGGCGTAACATCACCTCCCATAGAAGCAATCTGACGCACCAATGTAGAAGTTATCGCGCGTCCAGAAACACTTGCTGGCAAAAAAACAGTCTGCAACTCAGGAGCCATGATACCATTGACTCCTGCCATTTGCATTTCATAATCAAGATCAGTGCCATCACGTAAACCACGAATCAGAAATGAAGCACCAATTTCACGCGCCTTATGAATCAAAAGAGTATCAAACGAAATAACCTGTAATCGGTCAGAACCCACGTTTAAAAAATCTCGTCCCGCTTGCGCAATTAAGTCAACACGCTCTTCAATGCTAAAGAGTGGTGTTTTTTTAGCTTGTATACCTATAGCCACAACCACCCTGTCAGCCAAAACTAAACCACCTTGCAAAACATCTAGATGACCGTTTGTAAAAGGATCGAAGGAACCCGCATAAAGAGCAATTTTCATTATTTTACTCCGCTACCTTCAGAGCTATTTTTCTTCGCTAATATTAACCATATCAGAATGATTTTCACCTTCATCATCTAATTGGCTAACATCATCTTCAGATTCAGAAATGCGCTCAACTGATACGACTTTTTCCCCCTCAGCTGTGTTGAAAATCGTTACTCCCTTAGTCGAACGACCAGCTATACGAATACCATCAACAGGAACACGAATAAGTTGCCCTCCATTCGATACTAACATAATTTGATCTTGTACCTTCACTGGAAAAGCCGCCACTAATTTACCAATTTCAGCTGTCTTAGATGGGTCTGTTGCGCGAATCCCTTTTCCACCACGCCCAGAAATACGAAACTCATATGAGGAAGATCGTTTTCCATAACCAAATTCACTTACTGTTAAAAGCATTTGTTCGCGAGCATGAAGTTCTGTATAACGTTCATCCGTCAATTCTGTTTCGGCTTCCCCATCACCTTCATCCAGAGTTAAAACATCTTCAGCATCTGCACCAGCTGCACGCCGTTCATTAATCACACGTTTAACATAAGCAGAACGCTCAACTGATGTTGCCTCAACGTGCTCTAAGATAGTCATTGAAATAACTTTATCCCCTGTGGCCAAATTTATACCACGCACCCCAACTGAATTACGACCCGCAAATACACGAACTTCAACAACTGGAAAACGAATACATTGTCCATTAGCTGTTGTCAGAACAACATCATCAGATTCTGTACAAGTTTCTACAGAAAGAATCTCATCTCCCTCTTCATCAAGTTTCATTGCAATTTTACCATTACGATTAACCTGAACGAAATCTGATAATTTATTGCGACGCACAGTTCCACGCGTAGTTGCGAACATAACATCCAATGCGCTCCAACTCGCTTCATCTTCTGGCAAAGGCATAATAGTCGTTATGCGTTCACCTTGCTGCAAGGGAAGCATATTAATTAAAGCACGCCCGCGCGATTGTGGTGTACCAAGAGGTAAACGCCAAACTTTTTCCTTATAAACAATCCCACGTGATGAAAAGAAAAGAACTGGTGTATGTGTATTAACCACAAACAAACGCGTTACAAAATCCTCATCTTTCGTGGACATACCAGAACGTCCCTTACCACCACGTCGCTGCGCACGATATGTATTGAGAGGAACACGCTTAATATAGCCACTATGACTAACCGTTACCACCATATCTTCTGGTGCGATCAGATCTTCATGATCCATTTCAGCATTACCAAAACCAAATACGGTACGCCGAGGAGTTGCAAATGCTTCACGAAGAGCATTTAGTTCATCTTTCACGATATCCATAATACGCGAACGCGATGCCAAAATATGAAGATAATCGGCGATATCCACTCCAATTTTATTTAACTCATCAGCAATTTCATCACGCCCCAGCGCCGTCAATCGTTGCAAGCGCAATTCCAAAATAGCACGCGCCTGTTCTTCAGATAAATTATAAGTATTATCCTCATGGATAATATGACGCGGATCATCAATAAGTTTTATTAAAGGCGCTACATCAGCCGCTAACCAACGCCGCTCCATTAACTGTACACGTGCTGTCTGCGGATCAGGCGCTCTGCGAATTAACGTTATAATTTCATCAATATTGGCAACAGCAATAGCAAGACCAACCAAAACATGCGCACGCTCACGCGCTTTGCGCAAAAGATATTTTGTTCGCCGACTTACAACTTCTTCTCGGAAAGAAACAAATGCACGAAGTATATCAAGCAACGTCATTTGTTCAGGCTTTCCCCCGTTTAACGCAACCATATTGCAACCAAAGGAAGTTTGCAGTGGCGTATAACGATACAATTGATTCAAAACAACATCCGCAACAACATCTCTTTTAAGCTCAATAACGACACGATACCCATCACGATCAGATTCGTCACGCAAATCAGAAATTCCTTCGATGCGCTTATCACGCACCAGTTCAGCCATTTTTTCAATCATTGTTGCTTTGTTAACTTGATAAGGTATTTCACTTACAATAATTGCCTGTCGACCATTGCGAATTTCCTCAATATCAACCTTAGCACGCATAATAATTGAACCGCGCCCAGTTTCATAAGCTGAACGGATACCAGAGTGACCAAGGATAATACCACCAGTGGGAAAATCAGGACCAGGAATGATTTCAATCATTTTATCAAGTGCTATATCGGGATTGTCAATCAAGGCGATACAACCATCAACGACTTCACCAAGATTATGGGGAGGAATATTGGTTGCCATTCCCACAGCGATACCACCTGATCCATTGACTAAAAGATTAGGAAAACGCGCTGGCAAAACTACAGGTTCACACTCGCGCCCATCATAATTATCCTGAAAGTCAATAGTATCTTTATCAATATCAGCTAAAAGCTCTTCTGAAATTCTTTCTAAACGACATTCTGTATAACGCATCGCCGCAGGCGGATCACCATCAACAGAACCAAAATTTCCTTGACCATCAATCAACGGATTTCGTAAAGAAAAATCCTGTGCCATACGTACCAACGCGTCATAAATTGAAGCATCGCCATGGGGATGAAACTTTCCCATAACTTCACCAACAACACCCGCAGACTTACGATAAGGCTTATTAAAAGAGAGTCCCATCTCATTCATAGCATGAAGAATACGCCGATGAACAGGTTTAAGACCATCACGAACGTCAGGAAGTGCTCGCGAAACAATCACGCTCATCGCATAATCGAGATAGGAGCGTTGCATTTCATCAACAATATTGATTGGTTCAATACCAGTAAGCACATCACGCTCTGGTAGTGGAGTAAGATCGGTCACAGTTTCAAGACTTTCAAAAAAAGAATCACTTTACTCTTTGTATATCGAAAAATATGTCAAAAAGCTAACTTCCCTCCTGCAACAAGGAAGAAGTTTAACAATAATTTTCAATATGTTATTTACTTGTACTAATAATCGTAAACAAAACGACCCGTATTTACTACTCTGCATTTTAAGAAGTTAAAACAAATAACCACAAAGATACAAAAAACAATATTGTTACCTTTAAAGTCATCAAAAAGGTACGTCGTCATCTAATTTATGTGAAAAACTTTCTCCCGACGTACTATTACTTTGACCAAAAACATCTCTCGGATTTGAGCTACTGTCACCAAAACCACTGCTACCATAACTGCCACTCGATTGATTTGCTCCTTGCATTTGCTCCCCACCCGCTACTCCACGCCCATCAAGCATTTGTAATTCACCGCGGTATTTTTGCAAAACAACCTCTGTTGTATAACGGTCGTTACCATTTTGATCTTGCCATTTGCGCGTCTGCAACTGACCTTCAATGTAAATTTTGCTACCTTTTTTTAAATATTGCTCCACAATTTTTATAAGGTTTTCATTAAAAATAACGATACTATGCCACTCTGTGCGCTCTTTGCGCTCATTTGTATTGCGATCACGCCAACTTTCTGAAGTAGCAATACGCAGATTTGCTACTTGATCACCAGAATTTAAACGGCGAATTTCAGGATCCGCACCAAGATTACCAATCAAAATAACTTTATTAAGGCTACCAGCCATCGCATAAACTCCAAAATCATAAACAAAGCAATTATAACAAAAAATGACAACAACGTATAGTTTATTCCGTCTTTCAGAATAAAAAGCTTTCTATCTTTGTCTCTTTTTTCACAAAATTTGCAATTTCTTTCCACGTTAAAGTAATTAAACACATTGTAATTCCCAAAAAACAGTTTTATTTCATTTCAAATGTTCAATTTTTGTTACATATGCCAAGGATAGACATGACTCATCAAAAATACATCTCCATTCGCGGCGCACGTGAACATAACCTTAAAAATATTGATCTAGACCTCCCCCGTGATAAATTAATTATCATAACAGGGCTTTCTGGCTCAGGAAAATCATCCTTAGCTTTTGATACAATTTATGCTGAAGGCCAGCGCCGCTACGTTGAAAGCCTTTCAGCTTATGCACGCCAATTTTTAGAAGTGATGCAAAAACCAGATGTCGACCGAATAGATGGTCTTTCTCCAGCCATCTCCATTGAACAAAAAACGACCAGCCGCAATCCTCGCTCAACGGTGGGAACTGTCACCGAAATCCATGACTATATGCGCCTTCTTTTTGCACGTATTGGTGTCCCTCATTCCCCTGCTACGGGACTTCCCATTGAAAGCCAGACCGTAAGTCAAATGGTCGATCAAATTATGGACTTACCAGAAGGTACGCGGATTTTTATTATGGCACCCTTAGTGCGAGGACGAAAGGGAGAATATAAAAAAGAGCTAACAGAACTTTTAAAGAAAGGCTTCCAACGCGTTAAAGTTGATGGAAAATTTTATGAAATTCCTGATGTTCCTCCCCTTGATAAAAAATATAAACACGACATAGATGTAGTCGTTGACCGCATTGTTGTGCGTGACGATATTATGTCTCGCTTAGCTGACAGTATAGAAACATGTTTAAAGCTAGCAAATGGAATTGCGGTTGCTGAAATGGCAGATCAACCTTTGTCACAAAAAGAAAATACAAAAGAATCTGTCAATAAATCGAAAAATGAAACACATAAGCGGTTTATTTTTTCGGAAAAATTTTCCTGTCCTATATCTGGTTTTTCTATCCCTGAGATTGAACCACGACTCTTTTCATTTAATAATCCTTTCGGAGCCTGCCCTATTTGTGATGGACTAGGCATAAAAAAGATAATCGATCCAGAAAAAATCGTACCCAATAAAAACCTCACCTTAAAAGCTGGAGCAATTGTCCCTTGGTCTAAATCATCTTCATGTTTTCATAACAAAACCTTAGAAATATTGGGAAAAATTTATAAATTCAAACTCACGGATAAATGGTGCGCACTTTCCGATGAGGCACAAAACGTTATTTTATATGGCACAAAAAGCAAAGAAATTTTTTCTAACCATAAAAATGATTTAGATGAGGATAAAATAACTCAATATTTTGAAGGTGTTATTCCGAATATGAAACGACGGTGGGAAAAACCAGATTCGGCATGGTCACGTGAAGAAATTGAGCGTTATATGTCTTCCTCACCTTGCCCAACTTGTCATGGTTATCGTTTAAAACCAGAAGCATTAGCTGTAAAAATCCACGGGATGCATATTGGGCAAATATCAGAACTTTCTATCTTAAAAGCAAATGATTGGTTTACTGACATTCACCAATATTTGACTGAAAAGCAGCGTCATATTGCAGTACGTATTTTAAAAGAAATTCGTGAACGTTTGGCTTTTTTAAATGATGTCGGACTTGAATATCTTACCTTATCTCGAAATTCAGGCACACTTTCAGGAGGAGAAAGCCAACGTATTCGGTTAGCATCCCAGATTGGATCTGGTCTTACAGGCGTTCTTTATATTTTAGATGAACCATCTATTGGTTTACACCAACGCGATAATGAACGTCTCTTAAAAATGCTGCGCCATCTGCGCGATCTCGGCAATACAGTTATTGTTGTCGAACATGATGAAGATGCCATTCTTACTGCAGATCATATCGTTGATATTGGTCCTGCCGCAGGTGTTCATGGTGGAGAAATCATAGCGCAGGGAACACCACAGGAGATTATAGAAAATCCATCTTCCCTCACAGGTCAATATCTTTCAGGAAAAATGGCCATTACAGTGCCTACTCAACGACGCCAAATATCAAAATCAAGAACACTCAAAGTCATCGGCGCTCGAGGTAATAACCTCAAAAATATTAATGCTAACATCCCTCTTGGAACCTTCACATGCATAACTGGCATTTCAGGTGGAGGAAAATCAACATTCCTCATTGAAACCCTTTTCAAAGCTGCATCACGTCACATTATGGGAAGTCATCATAGCCCAGCAAGCTATGACAAAATTGAAGGTTTAGAATTTCTTGATAAGGTCATCGATATCAACCAAGCACCCATTGGACGCACCCCGCGTTCTAATCCAGCAACCTATACAGGTGCGTTTACTCCAATCCGTGAATGGTTTGCCGAATTGCCAGAATCAAAAGCTCGCGGTTATAAAGCTGGACGTTTTTCATTTAATGTTAAGGGAGGACGGTGTGAAGCATGTCAAGGTGATGGAGTTATCAAAATTGAAATGCATTTTTTACCCGATGTCTATGTTACTTGCGATGTATGCCAAGGAAAACGCTATAATCGAGAAACGCTGGAAGTAAAATTTAAAGGAAAGTCTATTGCAGATATCCTAGATATGACAATCGAAAAGGCAGAGAATTTTTTTCAAGCTGTTCCTACTATTCACAACAAAATGAAAACTCTCATAAAAGTCGGTCTCGGTTATCTTAAAGTAGGGCAGCAAGCCACAACACTTTCTGGCGGTGAAGCGCAACGCGTAAAGCTTGCCAAAGAACTTTCACGCAAAACAACAGGGCGTACACTTTATATTTTGGACGAGCCAACAACAGGGCTACATTTCCACGATATTTCTAAACTTCTTGAAGTACTGCATGAACTTGTCGAACAAGGCAACACAGTTGCAGTAATTGAGCATAATCTTGAAGTCATCAAGACCGCCGACTGGATTATTGACTTAGGGCCAGAAGGGGGGGATCGTGGCGGTGAAATCGTTGCAGTTGGACGTCCTGAAGATATTATTAATGTTCCCACTTCCTATACTGGAAAATTTCTGAAAGAAATTTTGCTGCGCCGGCCTTTATATGATCCCAACTCTTAAAAAAGTTGCCACATTATAGAACACCAATAGCACTATAAAAAAAGAAAGCGACATGTTTCTTATTGTATCATTTTGATTTTTTTTACAAACTTTTGTAGCTTTTTTTCCACAAAATAACAGCTCTTTATTTTCTATGCTGTAAGAGAATCTTTCAAAAAAAACACATAGTTATATGATTTTTGACTTTTCCGTGTAGAAAGTATCTGTTTGCACATCTCACGGTTGCCAATATAATGCAATGCAGTCTAAAAAGACAAAATAACGTTGGAGATAATTTCAGCATGAAGAAAATTGAAGCCATTATAAAACCTTTCAAACTTGACGAAGTGAAAGAAGCGCTTCAAAAAATTGGATTACATGCTATTACCGTAACAGAAGCAAAGGGTTTTGGGCGTCAAAAAGGACATACAGAACTTTATCGTGGCGCTAAATATGTTGTTGATTTTTTACCTAAAGTAAAAATTGAAATTGTTATTGCCGATGAAATGCTGGAGAAAACTATTGACGCAATACGTAAAGCAGCTCAAACAAGACATATCGGAGATGGAAAAATATTCATTTCTTCTATTGATAATGCCATTCGTATTAGCACTGGCGAATCTGGAACTGATGCCCTTTAATCCCCAAAATTTTTCACCTTTTTTATCCACCTCAATCCAATAAGGAAATGGAATATGACAACCGCATCAGATATTCTTAAACAGATTGCAGACAATGACATACGTTTTGTCGATTTACGCTTTACCGACCCACGAGGAAAGTTGCATCACGTCACAATGGATATTGCAGAAATCAACGAAGATACATTTAATGACGGTGTTATGTTTGACGGCTCGTCAGTTTCTGGATGGAAAACAATTAATGAATCCGATATGGCACTGATGCCAGACCCAGAAACAGCACATATTGATCCTTTTTTTGCTCAATCTACTTTAGTCATATTTTGTGACGTACTCGATCCTGTTTCTGGAGCATTTTATCGTAGAGATCCTCGTTCTATTGCCAAAAGAGCTGAAGTTTATATGAAATCCTTAGGAATCGGAGATATAATCAATGTAGGTCCAGAGGCAGAATTTTTTATTTTTGATGACGTGCGCTATAAGACTGACCCTTACAACACAGGATTTAAGCTTGATTCAAATGAGCTTCCATCAAATGATGACACTGAATATGAAATGGGAAATCTCGGTCACCGTCCACGAATGAAGGGCGGTTATTTCCCAGTTCCTCCAATCGACTCTTGCCAAGATATGCGCTCTGAAATGCTCACAACACTAAAAGATATGGGCGTTCGCGTCGAAAAACACCATCACGAAGTAGCTGCAGCCCAGCATGAATTAGGTATTCGTTTTGACACTTTAGTTCGTGAAGCTGATAAGATGCAAATCTTTAAATATGTCGTGCATCAAATAGCAAATAGCTACGGAAAAACAGCAACTTTTATGCCAAAACCAGTTTTTGGTGATAATGGATCAGGTATGCATGTACATATATCCATTTGGAAAGACGGTAAACCGATCTTTGCAGGAAATGAATATGCAGGACTATCAGAAACCTGTTTATTCTTTATCGGTGGTATTATTAAGCATGCAAAAGCAATCAATGCCTTCACAAATCCATCAACCAATTCCTACAAGCGTCTAGTTCCTGGTTATGAAGCCCCTGTTCTTCTTGCCTATTCTGCACGCAATCGCTCTGCATCTTGTCGTATTCCAACAAGTTCTTCACCAAATTCAAAACGCGTAGAAGTTCGTTTTCCAGATCCAACAGCAAACCCATATTTGGCGTTTTCCGCACTCTTAATGGCTGGTCTTGATGGAATCAAAAATAAAATTCATCCTGGACACGCCATGGACAAAGATCTTTATGATCTTCCTCCAAAAGAACTCAAAGAGATCCCGACGGTCTCGGGAAGTCTACGCGAAGCGCTTGAAGCACTTGATAAAGACCGTAGCTTTCTTAAAGCTGGCGACGTTTTTGATGATGATCAAATTAATTCTTTCATTGAATTAAAAATGCAAGAAGTTTTACGTTATGAAACAACTCCTCACCCCATTGAATTTGATATGTATTATTCTGTCTAAAAAATAGACTATTCTTTTCAATTTAGAAATGGAGATTTTAAGTCTCCATTTTTCGCGGTATTTTTTTCAGAAAGCGCAATGAAATTTTTGCAAATGTACTTTCCTTGATCAATTATCAAGACTTTTCATGCCGCGAATGCATATTCTTCTTCATATTATCCTTTTGCGCATTACTTTTTATGCCAGCTACTCAAGTCTCTATAATCAACAATTAAAAATTTGACCTCCTGAGAAAGCAGCACTTACTTATAGACATATTAAATACCATCCTTCCTCAATCACCGAATAGTCTAATTGTAAAAAAAATCATGAAAAACCAAATAGAACATTGGCAAAAAATTATAAGATTAAAAATGCCTAATCGATAAAAGAGAAAACATGAAGATAAAGTTATAATGGTACCTCCCTATTTTATTTATAACTGCACCACAACCAATACTGGGAAAGTTCTTTATCTTTAACTGAGGTTATTGCCCTTCTTTACAAGAGCCGCATAAGATATTTTATCCGTGGCAATAAGCGCAGCAATCTTCAACATAATCAGAAAAATATCTCTTAGACTGGCAATATAAAAACGAATCTACCAAAAATCATAAAAATCGTGATTTTTAAAACAGATGCACATTGATAAACAGAAGTAAATTTAACTTTACAAACAAACTTTAATGACTGTAGCTGCTGCATTAAATTCAGCTTTCTTATAAACACGACGTGCTATTGCTTCCTCGTCAGTTCCCCATTGTTCCATCATCCAATTTTCATCTAAATGCGCAATATCCCAAGCATGATCTGAATCGATTTCCCCTGCAGCAACCGCAAAAGCAATGAGGGCTGATCCTGTTAAAGTTGTTATCGTATGCAATGCTGCAAGCATATAAGGAGATTTTACTTTGCGTAAATAATTGCTCGCTGCTTGAATAGCTTCTCGTGATTGCTCAACATGCATAAGTCCTTCTACCAAATTAAAACGTGAACCAAGTTTTTCTTCTGCCCAATCCAGCACAGGATCCCATTTCTCACATTGCAGTTGTATCAACTCTTTTGGTGCTGGTGCACGATAAAATAGCATATCGCACGCAACAAAACGCAATAAATCTTCAAAAACAACCTGCATATTATCAGCTATACCATCAATAACGGTGTTAACAAGACGCGTAATCGGCATTTTTGCAGGATCAATAACCTCTTTCTGATTCTCAAATTCCTGTGCCACTAATGTAGCAAATCTTTCTGTTGGTACGAAAAAATAACGTTTTGCTGGTGTTTTAACTGGATATTCATCCAATAATATAGCAAAGCCTCTCTCTTCACACGTAACTCTCACTTTTTTATAAAATCGTTTAGGTAGTGACTGATATGAAAGTTTTTGAGTCTCATGAACAGAATGATTTTTATTCAAAGACATATCAAAGTGATCAAAAATTTCACGCATATCGTTATACCTATATTATTTTTAATAAATCTATTGGTTTGTTGGGGAAAAA
Source organism: Bartonella rhinolophi (assembly GCF_036576165.1). Classification (NCBI taxonomy): domain Bacteria; kingdom Pseudomonadati; phylum Pseudomonadota; class Alphaproteobacteria; order Hyphomicrobiales; family Bartonellaceae; genus Bartonella; species Bartonella rhinolophi. Next base: position 25,222 of record NZ_JBAFWY010000009.1, on the reverse strand, counting down.
TCTGTACTAACTTTTTGTACAATAGGTACAGTGTAATAATTTAAAAAACATCAATTGTAGTTACACTAACCACTTTTACACCTGTGTAGTAAAAATTACATCAATATTTTTGCACATAATCAAACAAAATAAGCTGCAAAATTTTCTATTTATTATTCTGTGTCTCCATCAGTCTCACTAAAAGCTAAAAGATTAAAACTTTGTAGCATATGAGGTGGTAAAGGTGCTACGATATCCAATATTCCTCCTGAAGGATGAGGAATGCTAATACGACGTGCGTGAAGGTGAAGTCGATTTTGAATGCCCCCTGGAAATTTCCAATTGCTATCAGAAAAAAAATATTTTGCATCACCGATAATAGGATGATCCATATGAGCAGCGTGCACACGTAACTGATGTGTTCTGCCAGTATAAGGCTCCATTTCAAGCCACGAAAGAGTTTGTCCTCGAGTATCTAAAACGCGATAATAAGAAACCGCATGACTAGAATCTGGCTCCCCATGTTCACAAACACGCATTTTATCCCCCTGCGCAGCTATATCTTTGACCATCCATGTTGAAATTTTATCCTGCTTCTTTCTAGGAACTCCCCGAACCAATGCCCAATAAGTCTTTTTCGTTTCCCGTGCTCTAAAAGCAGCAGTCAAAGCCTGTGCAGCTCCCCTTGACCGAGCAACAATGAGTACACCTGATGTCTCACGATCAAGACGATGAACCAAACGCGGTTTTTCACCTTTTTTATTGCGCCATACTTCAAGCATACTATCTATATGGCGCGTCAAACCAGAACCGCCTTGTACAGCTAAACCTGCCGGTTTATTAAAAACGAAAATTTTTGGATCTTCATAAAGCAGCATTTTTTTCAAAACGGTTTCGTCATCCTGTCCACGAATAACTTTATCCGTAATAAGAAGATTCTCTTTACTATCAATAGGTAAGGGTGGAACACGGACGGATTGCCCCATCAAAATACGTGTATCGGCTTTAACACGCCCACCGTTAACCCGTATCTGACCAGAACGTAACAATTTTTGCAAAGATCCAAACCCAAGTCCTGGATAACGCGCTTTAAACCAGCGATCTAAACGCATTCCGCTCTCGTCTGCCTCAACCTTTTTTATTTCTACACCCACCATGACAGTCCTCTTGCCATATAATTTTGTTGACCTATTTTTGCGATATAATTTTATCAACACAAGATAATCAACATCTGATAAAATTGAATTTATCACACCACATTACAGTTCGTATCAAAAATTGCATTTTCTTACAGTTAAAATTTTATTAGCTCAAAGGATGGCTTGCAATAATCTTTATGCTTACAATAGCTATTGGAGATACCATCTGTGTCCTTATTCAAAACTTATGCTCGTGTCCTTACTTATTTAAACAAAGAAAAAAATACATCTCTTTTAATCTGTATTGCTAATGTTATATTAGCTGTTATTACCATTGCAGAACCCATTTTGTTTGGGCGCGTCATTGATGCTATTACAGATAAATCAGACATTGTTTTCACCCTCACAACTTGGGTATGTTTTGGTATTTTTAATATTGTTGCTTATGTTCTTGTTGCTCGTAGCGCTGATCGTTTGGCACATAGACGCCGTTTAACTGTTTTAATTGAATCTTTTGAACGTATTATCGCTATGCCACTCATGTGGCATCAACAGCGCGGGACTTCTAACGCCCTCCATATACTATTGCGCGCCATAGATTCTATGTCAACCATATGGCTTGATTTTATGCGTCAACATCTCTCAACTCTTGTTGCGCTATTCGTTCTTATACCTATTGCCTTTAACATGAATTGGCGTCTTTCAGTAGTCTTGGTTGTCCTTGCCGTTATCTATGTATTGATTGCACGTTTAGTGATGCGAAAAACAAAAGACGGACAAGCCGCTGTAGAATGCTATCATCATAACCTTTTTAAGCATGTCAGTGATTCAATCTCCAACGTTTCTATTGTACAAAGCTACAATCGAGTAAAGGAAGAAACTTCAGCACTGCATAAGCATACAAACAATCTTCTTAAAGCACAAAACCCTGTTTTAAATTGGTGGGCTCTTGCAAGTGGATTAAACCGAATGGCCTCAACCATTTCAATAGTGTGTATTTTTCTCCTTGGAGCTTTTTTTGTAACAAAAGGTCAATTACGTGTGGGTGAAGTTGTCGCTTTTGTCGGCTTTGCGCAATTAATGATTAGTCGTCTAGATCAAATTAGCAATTTCATCAATGTAGCAGTATCCTCACAAGCAAAATTACAAGAGTTTTTTGAAATGGAAGACTCAACTTTTCATATCAATAAACCTGAAAATTTACCCTGTCTCTCAAATATTAAGGGTGCAATACAATTTCATCACGTTACTTATAAGTTTCCAAATTCTTCTCAAGGTATTTTTGACATTTCCTTTGAGGTTGAAACAGGACAAACTGTCGCTATTGTCGGACCAACAGGCGCTGGAAAAACAACATTAATCAATTTATTGCAGCGCGTGTATGACCCAACATTTGGACATATCTCTATTGACGGAATAAATATACGTTCCGTTAATCGCGAATCCTTACGTAAATCTTTAGCAACAGTATTTCAAGACGCTGGTCTTTTTGATCGTAGTATTCGCGATAACATTGCGATAGGAAAAGCTACCGCAACGGATGAGGAGCTTCATGAGGCCGCAAAAATAGCAGCTGCCCATGATTTTATTCTGAAAAAAACTGATCGTTACAATACATTAGTTGGTGAACGAGGTTCTCAATTGTCAGGTGGAGAAAGGCAACGATTAGCGATTGCACGTGCAGTTTTAAAAGATGCTCCCATTCTCATTCTGGATGAAGCAACCAGTGCTCTTGATATTGAAACAGAAGCCAAAGTTAAAGACGCTCTTGATTGTATAAGCCAAAACCGCACCACTTTAATTATAGCGCATCGTCTTTCTACAGTTCGCCACGCTGATCTTGTGTTATTTTTGGATCATGGACACTTAATTGAAAAAGGCAGTTTCCAAGAATTAATCAATAAAGGTGGCCGATTCTACAAATTATTAAAAGCTGGTGGTTTAACAATTGATCAACCAATGAACGAAAATGTAACGCAATTGCGTGAAGCCATTGCGTCATAAAGGTTTGGGTAACTACAAAAAAATTCCATTCCCTGTTTTGCCACAAAAGTCGCTGACAAACCCAAAAGCTTAACAAACACACCGAATTAATCAGAAATTATCCTTCAAGAGAAGCTTTCAACGTTGCAAGAGCCTCACCAGCTTTTTCTCCTTTAGAACCACCAGCCTGTGCCATATCAGGACGACCACCACCACCTTGACCACCAAGAACATCTGCAACAACACGAACCAAATCAACAGCATTTAGCCTATCAGTTAAATCATCAGTAACACCAACAACAGCGCTTCCCTTGTTATCTTCTGACACATTAATAAAAGCGATCACTCCAGACCCAATTTGCTTTTTTCCAGAATCTACCAATGCCTTAAGATCCCGTGGTGAAATATTTTTAACAACACGCCCCATAAAAGAAATACCGTTGACGATAGTAATATCTTTTTGATCACTTTTTATAGTCTCAGCATTCAGCACAATTTTCTTTCGTGCATCATTTAACTCTTTTTCAAGTTTACGGCGATCATCAAGCAAAGCTTGAACACGTTCCTCCACATCAACAGAAGAAGTTTTTAAAATATTCGCAACTTCACGGATTCTTTCTTCTTGGAGATTAAGATAGAGACGCGCAGCTGTACCAGTTAAAGCTTCAATACGGCGAACTCCAGCGGCAACAGAGCTTTCAGAAACAATATGAATCAAACCAATATCCCCTGTCCTCTCCACATGCATGCCTCCACAAAGCTCAACTGACCAACATTTTTTAAATTCCTCTTGTCCAAACTGCTTCCCCATAGAAACAACGCGAACTTCATCACCATATTTTTCACCAAATAACGCCATCGCTCCTTCAGAAATTGCGTCATCCACTGCCATGAGGCGTGTTGTTACTTCACTATTTTGTAAAACAATATCATTTGCTAAATTTTCTATTTTTTTCAACTCTTCTAAAGAAACTGATTTTGGATGGGAAAAATCAAAACGCAACCGATCCGGCGATACAAGAGAGCCCTTCTGTGTAACATGAGGTCCTAATATTTGACGTAAGGCTTCGTGCAATAAATGGGTAGCAGAATGATTCGCACAGATTTTTTTACGACGAGCAATATCAACAGTTAATTCTACACAATCAGATGTCTTTACTTGACCAGATTTAACTTCTCCAATATGAACAAAAACACCATCACCCTTTCTTTGAGTATCATGTACCTCAAAAATAAAGCATTCGCCAGCAATGATCCCGCTATCACCAATCTGCCCACCAGATTCGCCATAAAAAGGGGTTTGATTAACAACAAGAGCAGCTTTTTGTCCTGAAAAGATATGGTCAACAACTTTACCATCACATACAAGAGCTGTAATAATGCCTGCAGCCTTTTCTGTTTCGTAACCTAAAAACTCTGTAGTCCCCACTTGATCACGAACAGAAAACCAAATAGTCTCTGTTACAGATTCACCAGAACCAGACCAATTGGCGCGCGCTTCCTCTTTTTGACGTTCCATCGCTTTATCAAAAGCATCAACATCAACAGATATCCCACGACGTCGAAGAACATCTTGCGTCAAATCAAGTGGAAAGCCATATGTATCATAAAGTTTAAAAGCAATTTCACCGTTAAAGTGATCCCCTTCTATCAAATTGACACTCGCCTCATTCAATAAACCAAGTCCTCGTTCAAGAGTTTTACGAAAACGTATTTCTTCTAATTTCAAAATTTCTGAAATCAAAGATTCAGCACGCACTAACTCAGGATAAGCTTGACCCATTTCGCGAATTAAAGCAGGCAAAAGACGCCACATCAACGGTTCTTTAGCACCAAGAAGATGAGCATGACGCATAGCACGACGCATAATACGACGTAAAACATATCCCCTGCCTTCATTGGAAGGAAGAACACCATCCGCAATTAAAAATGCAGATGAACGAAGATGATCAGCAATCACACGGTGGCTCGCAACAAAATCACCAATTGCCTCAACCCCTGTTAACTCTTGTGACGCACCAATTAATGCACGAAAAAGATCAATATCATAGTTATCATGAACACCCTGTAAAACAGCAGCAATACGTTCTAATCCCATGCCTGTATCTATAGAAGGACGAGGCAATTCAACACGTTCTTCTTTACTCACTTGCTCATACTGCATAAAGACAAGATTCCAAATCTCAATAAAGCGATCACCATTTTCATCAGCGCTTCCAGGAGGACCTCCCCAAATTTTATCACCATGATCATAAAAAATTTCTGAACAAGGGCCACAAGGACCTATATCTCCCATCGCCCAAAAATTATCAGCTGTCGCAATACGGACAATTTTTTCATCTGGAAGACCTGAAATTTTACGCCATAATTCAGCAGCAACATCATCACTATGATAAACAGTCACCAATAATCTCTCTTTTGGAAGGCAAAATTCCTTTGTTAAAAGATGCCATGCAAAAAAAATTGCCTCTTCTTTAAAATAATCTCCAAAAGAAAAATTACCCAACATTTCAAAAAAAGTATGATGGCGCGCTGTATAACCAACATTGTCAAGATCATTATGCTTTCCACCCGCACGTACACATTTTTGTGCTGTTGTAGCTTGTTTATAAGAAAGCTGTTCAAGCCCAGTAAAAACACTTTTAAACTGCACCATTCCTGCATTTGTAAACATGAGTGTAGGATCATTACGTGGAACAAGTGGACTGGAAGAAAGAACTTTATGTCCATTAAGATGAAAATAATCCAGAAAAGTTGACCGAATGCTATTAACGCTATTCATATTGACACCTGCAGAGTACAGAATAAAAGAAAAACACCACCTTTTATTAAATACCTTCTTTTTCACTCGTAGAATCGATTTAATCAAAGACAGAAATATTTTTTAAAAAAATTGAAAAGTAAACGATCTTATATTTAAAAGTTTTAAAAAATAAAAATAGAAAAAATTTTAAATGACGTATTAAATGATGTAATTGTATTTAAACAAACACTCCATCAAATTGTTTCATCACTTTCTATATTCTCTGACCCTGCATTTTCTAACAATTCAATCGCAATCAAACCAGCATTTTGACGCAAAGCCTTTTCGATTTCCGTAGCTATTTCTGTATGTTCACGTAAAAACTGCTTCACATTTTCACGCCCCTGCCCTAAACGTTGAGAATTATAAGAAAACCACGAGCCAGACTTTTCTACAATGCCAACTTTGACTCCCAAATCAATCAACTCACCTAATTTGGAAATGCCCTCACCGTAAATAATATCAAACTCAACCTGTTTAAATGGAGGTGCCAATTTATTCTTTACCACTTTAACGCGCGTCTGATTGCCAACAACCATATCCCGATCTTTAATTGCCCCAATGCGGCGAATATCCAAACGAACAGAAGCATAAAATTTTAGAGCATTTCCACCTGTTGTCGTTTCAGGAGAACCAAACATTACCCCAATTTTCATACGAATTTGATTAATAAAGATAACCATGCAGTTAGAACGAAAAATTGATGCTGTAAGTTTTCGCAAAGCTTTACTCATTAACCGAGCTTGTAATCCAGGTAAAGCGTCACCCATCTCACCATCAATTTCTGCACGCGGTGTCAAAGCCGCCACTGAATCAACAACGAGCACATCAACTGCACCAGAGCGAACAAGTGTCTCAGTAATTTCTAATGCTTGTTCACCAGTATCCGGCTGAGAAATAAACAAATTTTCTAAGTCAACACCAAGCTTACGTGCATAAATAGGATCAAGAGCATGTTCTGCATCTATAAAAGCGCAAACCCCACCAGTTTTCTGTGCCTCAGCAATAGCATGAAGAGCCAGTGTAGTCTTCCCAGAGCTTTCTGGTCCATAAATCTCAACAATGCGTCCTTTCGGTAATCCACCTACACCTAAAGCAATATCGAGAGATAATGAACCTGTTGGAACTGTTTCAATTTCAACAACTTGCTCTTTTTGCCCAAGACGCATAATTGAGCCTTTACCAAAAGAACGTTCAATTTGTGATAGAGCTGCATCTAGAGCTTTTGTTTTATCCACGATTATATCCTTACCAAATCACAACAATCCAGTCTTCAGTGTATACTGTTCTTTTAACTTAACTAAAGCCTTGAGTTTAGATTTTCACAGACTATTTCCATTTTTATTACCGTATTGTGTCCACAACATCTCACTACCGCATAAAAAAGAGAGAAGCTTGGCACATTTATAGCTCTCCTCCCCAAAAGAAACAATTTAAATTTCGCCACAACACTTTAATACACATCTCTTTAACATTTCCTTGTAAGAAATTTAAAGATAAGCTCCCCTTAATAATTACCTCATTATTGATATTATCACCAATCAAAACTATGCAATACTGCATTCAATGCAAACTTTTAAATTACAGAGCAGCCTATAATTACAACTGCACAAACCATTCCTTAAAACCTCATTTTAAGGCGTAAAGATATATGAATCTTCTGATTATACAAAAAGGAAAATATTTCACTCTATAGAAAATAATAAGCGCTTTAAGCATGAATCTAAACTGTAATTAGAGTTATATAATCGGAATAAAACGAGTCCGAAAACAATAAAAAAATTTCACCTCAACTAAAATTTTACTTTTAATTGCCCCGTTCTTGTCGTAATTTTTTCCACCACTCAAGACGCTTAACAATCTCACGCTCAAAACCACGTTTTTGCGGCTGATAATAAATTTGGTGCCCAAGTTTTTCAGGAAAATATTCCTGTCCTGAAAAAGCATCTGGTTCATCATGGTCATAGCGATAACCACGCCCATACCCTTCCTTTTCCATAAATTTTGTAGGCGCATTAAGAATATGTCTAGGAGGAGGCAAAGAACCATATTTGCGCGCGCAATTCATAGCCGCCTTATAAGCAAGATATGTTGCATTTGATTTTGGTGCAGTCGCAATATAAAGACATGCTTGCGCCAAAGCCAACTCCCCCTCAGGAGATCCTAAATAATCGTAAGCATCCTTCGCTGCATTACAAATGACAAGAGCTTGCGGATCCGCCAAACCAACATCTTCGACAGCCATACGAACTAATCTTCGTCCGATATATAAAGGATCTTCACCCGCATCAAACATACGCGCCAAATAATAAAGGGAAGCATCAGGATCAGAGCCACGAACTGATTTATGCAATGCTGAAATGAGATTATAATGACCATCCCGTCCCTTATCATAAATTGGAGCGCGACGTTGAATAATTTCTTGTAGAGCTACAGAATCGAAAAGCTCTCCTGGTTGTGCAGCACACCAAATTTCCTCTGCCAATGTTAATGCTGCCCGCGCATCACCATCAGACATCCTTACCAAAACATCTCTAGCATCACCATCCAAGGGAAGTCTCTTCCCTTCCACTTCCTCAGCACGCTTCAAAAGTACATTTAAACTTTCATTATCATGAGGAAAAAAAGTCAAAACACGTGCACGAGAAAGAAGAGCAGCATTAAGTTCAAATGATGGATTTTCAGTTGTTGCACCTATGAGAGTCACAGTCCCATCTTCCATAACGGAAAGAAAACTATCCTGCTGAGCACGGTTAAACCGATGAATTTCATCAACAAACAAAAGCGTTTTACACCCAGACATAAAGCGACTCTGAGCGACTTCAAAAATCTTCTTAAGCTCAGCAACTCCAGTAAAAATAGCAGAAACTTGCTCAAAAGCGAAATTTGTTTCAAGTGCTAATAAGCGTGCAATCGTTGTTTTTCCTGTCCCTGGAGGTCCCCAAAAAATCATTGAACCAAACGAACCAGATGCCACCATGCGCGAAAGTAAGCCATTTTCTCCAATCAGATGATTTTGTCCCGTTACATCATTAAGAGAGCGAGGACGCATCCTTTCTGCAAGCGGTCGATTTTTATCAACTTGAAAATCAAAAGACGAAGTAAAAAAATCTTTACTCAAAAAAAAACCTCAGCGAACAAATTGGCGAATATACATACCATCACGTTCATATTCTAATTGCCAAACACGTGGACGACCTTGCATAAGAACATTTTTTAGCTGACTGACTGTATGAATTTTATGACCATTCACAACACGCAAAATATCTCCAGAGCGAAAAATTTCTGAAGCATTGCTCATTTCATCAAGATTAGTAATCACAACACCTTTCGCAGTCCTAGGAAGATGAAAACGCCAACTATTTTGCGATGTTAAATCCAATACTTCAGCACCAAAAAGTGGACCTTCATTCATAATTTTTTCAGATTTTGAAAGTACAGATTCTGATATTGGTGAAACAGTTATACTTGTTTTAAACGTTTTCCCATTTCGCAGATACTCTAAAACAAAATTGCTCCCAATACCAGCAGTCATCAAACGATATCCAAGACCATCAGAACTATCAACTCGCATCCCTTGCGCACTCAAAATAATATCACCTATTTTTAAACCAGCTTTTGCAGCAGGACTATCTTTAATAACCTCAACAACAAGAACGCCATAAGGACGTTCTAAACTTAAAGCAACTGCGATATCAGGCGTAATATTTTGAAAAGATGCACCAATATAAGGTGGTATAAAATATTTTTCTCCGCGTCGAACAGTATCAAGCATTACCTTCACAAGATTTGCTGGAATAGCAAAACCAATTCCGACAGAACCACCAGAGCGAGAATAAATAGCTGTATTAATCCCGATGAGTTGCCCCTTCATATCAATTAAAGCGCCCCCAGAATTCCCTGGATTAATGGCAGCATCTGTTTGAATAAAAAAGTCAAAATCAGAAATGCCAACACGCGTACGCGCTTGTGCTGAAACAATACCACTTGTAACCGTTTGACCAACACCAAAAGGGTTCCCAATTGCAAGAACAAGATCGCCTACTTCAACTACATCAGAATCTCCCAAAGAAAGAACGGGAAATTGAGCACCTTGCGTATCAATTTCAAGCACCGCAATATCAGTTGCCTCATCTTTTAGCATGATCTTACTGGCAAACTCCCGTCCATCAGAAAGAGCAACCTTAATTTCACTCGCATCTTTAATAACATGGTAATTGGTAACAATCAAACCACGCGCATCAACAATCACTCCAGAACCCAATGATGACTGCGTACGTAAGGGACGATTATTTTGGAAACGACCAAAAAACTGCTCAAAAAACGGATCACCTTCAAAAGGAGAGCGTGCTCTAATTTTTCGAGCTGCATAAATATTTACAACAGAAGGAATAGTCTTTTTAACTAAAGGAGCAAACGAAAGAGTAATTTCTGATTTTGTTTGCGGAATTTGAGCATACGCACAACGGAATAATGCCTGCGCCACAATCGCTAAAAAAACACACAAAAAAAGAGAACGCCTCATTATTCGCTCCTACTAAATAACCTATCCTTCAACAAGACAATAAACTTCTCTTCCCCATAAGCTAAAGATTATTATTGATATTTATAATTCAAAATAACAAAAGCTCACCTGAATAACAAATATTATAAAAACAAAATAATGCAATATTGCATAACCTTATTTTTGCATTCACTTCATGAATAAAACATCACTCTAAAATGCTAATAAAAAACCGCCTTTAAAAGACGGCTTTTAAGAATTTAGAAAAAAGAAAATGTCTTATGAAGAAACTTTTTTCTCTTTTTCTACACTTTCCATGCGTACGCGATCTACAGCACCCTTCGCATCAACATCACGATCCACAAACTCTATAACAGCCATAGGAGCATTATCACCAGTACGAAAACCTGCTTTCATAATGCGCAAATATCCACCATTACGCGACACATAACGTGGTGCAAGTGTATCAAATAACTTCGCAACCTTCCCAACATCACGAATAGTTGAAATTGCTTGCCGACGTGCATGTAAATCCCCACGCTTACCAAGCGTAATTAATTTTTCAACAATAGGGCGAATTTCTTTCGCCTTTGGAAGTGTTGTCACGACCTGCTCATGCTCGATCAGCGAAATCGCCATATTTGCAAACATTGCTTTACGGTGACTGGCAGTCCGGTTCAACTTACGACCTGACTTACTATGGCGCATAAGCTCTCTCCTTAAATCTCAAATTTCAATACTGATCTTCATAACGTTTAGCAAGATCGTCAATGTTTTCAGGTGGCCATGTAGGAACTTCCATACCGAGATGAAGCCCCATGCAAGCCAACACTTCCTTAATCTCATTTAATGACTTTCGTCCAAAGTTCGGCGTCCTAAGCATTTCAGATTCCGTTTTTTGAATAAGATCACCAATATAGACAATATTATCATTCTTAAGACAATTTGCCGAACGGACTGAAAGTTCTAACTCATCTACTTTCTTAAGAAGTGCAGGATTAAAAGCAAGCTCAGAGGCGGACTCTTCGACAATCTCTTTCTGCGGCTCTTCAAAATTGACAAACAGTGATAATTGATCCTGAAGGATCCGTGCAGCGAAAGCAACCGCATCCTCTCCATTAACCGCACCATTTGTTTCAATAGTTAGCGTCAATTTATCGTAATCCAGAACTTGACCTTCACGCGTATTCTCCACTTTATAAGATACTTTACGAATAGGCGAATAAAGACTATCAACTGGAATAAGACCTATTGGCGCATCATCAACACAGTTACGGTCAGATGGAACATAACCCTTCCCTGAATTGACAATAAACTCCATACGAATCTCAGCACCTTCATCAAGAGTACAAATAACATGCTCAGGATTCAGAATTTCCATATCTCCAACAGTCTTGATATCTCCAGCTTTAACAATACCAGGACCTTCTTTACAAAGGACAATACGCTTGGGACCCTCTTCCTCCATACGAATAGCGATCTCTTTAATATTCAAAATAATATCCGTAACATCCTCACGAACACCCGAAATCGATGAAAACTCATGCAATACACCATCAATTTGTACAGCGGTAATCGCAGCACCACGAAGCGATGACAATAAGACACGACGAAGCGCATTCCCTAACGTTAAACCAAAACCCCGCTCAAGAGGCTCCGCAATCACACTTGAAACATTTGGATTATCATGCGCATAAAACTCAACCTTATTGGGTTTTATCAATTCTTGCCAGTTTTTCTGGATCATACTTTTATTCCCGTTCTTTTACTTCCGCTACCATTCAATCGTAACGGACAATGTGAACATCAGAGAAGACTCTGACAACGAAAAACAATACCCAATTAAACACGCCGCCTTTTTCGCGGACGGCACCCGTTATGAGGAATCGGCGTTACATCGCGAATGGAAACAATTGTAAAACCAACAGACTGCAATGCACGCAGAGCTGATTCGCGACCTGCCCCAGGACCACAAACCTCAACCTCTAATGAACGCATACCATGCTCTTGTGCTTTTTTAGCACAATCCTCTGCTGCAACCTGAGCTGCAAAAGGTGTAGATTTACGCGAACCTTTAAACCCCTGAGCACCAGCAGAAGACCACGCAATTGTATTTCCTTGAGCATCAGTAATTGTAATCATCGTGTTGTTAAATGTTGAGTTAATATGCACAACACCTGACGAAATATTTTTACGTTCGCGACGACGAACACGTGTGGCTTCCTTTGCCATAACTTTCCTTCCAACGATCTCTTCACCGCCGTAATACCAGCAGCTCCACCTTCTTTTGTCCTTTTGAAAATTTCAATAAGAAACAAAATATCTAAAAAAAAACCTTTATTAAAGACATCATCACTTTTTCTTACCAGCGATCGCCTTTGCAGGACCTTTACGCGTACGCGCATTTGTATGTGTACGCTGCCCACGAACGGGCAAAGAGCGGCGGTGCCGTAACCCACGATAACAACCAAGATCCATTAAACGTTTAACATTCATCGCAACCTCACGGCGAAGATCCCCTTCAACTTGATAGCCCTGATCTATCGCTTCACGAATCTGCAACACTTCCGCATCCGAAAGCTCATGCACACGACGTTCCGCAGGAATGCCAACTTTTTTGGTAATTTCTTGAGCAAATTTTTGTCCAATCCCGTAAATATACTGAAGCGCAACAACTACACGCTTATTTGTCGGGATATTGACGCCAGCAATACGAGCCACGCCTATTCTCCTTGATGATGTTGACAGTCAATCATTAAAATATTTGATGTATCTTACAGAAAATAAAGACTTTGCATAAAAATGCCCTAAAGCCCATCATTTCACTGAAGTAAACTAAGTCTGCTTTTGATAGATTTCGCCATAAAAGTCAACTCTTTTCATTTATTTCTAGAAAAAATTCCTTATAAAAAGAAGTTTTTAATCACGCGCGACACCTCTGTAACACTAACCATTCCATCAACTACTTTTAATAATCCCCTCTCTAAATAAAATTTTGATAAGGGAGCAGTTTTTTCACGATATTCCACTAATCGCTTTGCAAAAATAACAGGAGTATCATCTGAACGAACCTTTCCACCAACAGCTACTGTTTCCTGAGCACGTTTTTTCATTCGCTCAATTAATGCATCTTCATCAACAGTCAACTCGATAACAGCATCAAGTTGCATATTTTTTGACTGCAATATCTGTTGTAAAGCCTCCGCCTGCGCAACAGTGCGCGGGTACCCATCCAATACAAAACCACTCGCACAATCGCTTTCTTCAATACGGTCTGATACAATTTGATTAACGATACTATCAGGTACTAAAATACCCGAATCCACAATAGTTTTAGCTTTTTTACCAATCTCTGTTTCTCTAACAATAGCCTCACGCAGCATATCACCTGTCGATAATTGAGGAATATTATACTCTTCAGCTAACATTTTAGCCTGCGTACCTTTTCCAGCTCCAGGAGGACCTAAAAGAATAATTTTCATCGATTCTTTCTACCCCCACGAAGCTTTGATTTTTTAATCAACCCTTCATATTGATGCGCAACAAGATGCCCCTGAATTTGAGCAACTGTGTCAAGCGTAACAGTAACAACAATCAATAAAGACGTTCCCCCAAGATAAAAAGGAACTCCTAGCGCAGATATCATAAACTCAGGTAATAAACAAACCAAAATAATATAAACTGCACCCACAACAGTAATACGTGTCAAAACATAATCAATATATTCGGCTGTACGTTCCCCAGGACGAATCCCTGGAATAAAACCAGAATGCTTTTTCAATTGATCTGCTGTATCGCTCGGATTAAATACAATAGCTGTATAAAAAAAGCAAAAAAACGCCATTAAACCAGCATAAACAATCATATAAAGTGGCTGCCCATGAGCAAGAGAATAAGAAATTGCTTGAACCCAATGTGGCATATTATCAGAGAAGTTATTAACAGTTGCAGGTAACAACAACAAAGACGAAGCAAAAATTGGTGGAATAACACCAGCAGTATTCAATTTTAAAGGAAGATGCGACATATCACCCTGAAACATTTGATTACCAACCTGACGCTTCGGATACTGAATAAGAATTCGCCGTTGCGCACGTTCTACAAAAACAATAACTCCGATAACAAAAACAGCAATAAAAACAATTCCTATTAGTAAAAAAGTTGATAAATCAGCCTGACTATGAGCAGTTAAAAGCTGAGCAAAAGTAGAAGGAAAATTAGCCACAATTCCTGTAAAAATAATAAGGGAAACCCCATTCCCAATACCACGTGACGTGATCTGCTCACCAAGCCACATTAAAAACATTGTCCCGCCAACAAGCGTAATAACAGAAGAAATACGGAACATAAGACCTGGCTCTAAGACAACCTGAAGCCCTGTCCCTATACCAGTTTCAAGTGCAACAGCAATACCAAAAGCCTGCAAAATCGCTAATATTACGGTCACATAACGGGTATACTGATTAATAACCTTACGCCCTAACTCTCCCTCTTTTTTAAGAGACTCTAATGAAGGAATAACTGAAGTTAACAATTGCACAATAATTGACGCTGATATATAAGGCATAATTCCCAGCGCAAAAATTGCCATGCGTCCAACAGCACCTCCAGCAAACATATTAAATAATCCTAACACACCTGATGCATGGTGCTCAAATGTTTGCCGTAAAGCATCAATATTAATACCAGGAAGAGAAATATAAGTACCAAAACGATACACAAGAAGCGCAGCTAAGGTAAACCAAATACGCTTTTTCAGTTCTGTTGCACGTGAAAAAGTACCAAAGCTTATATTGGAAGCAAATTGCTCTGCCGCTGATGCCATAAAACGTCTCCAATCCACACTTCAGTTCTTTAAATCACAAAAGCGCAACTTTAAAATTCATATCGTTACACATAAATGAATATAAAACTGAAATACTTTTTTACAAAAACACCCTGTAAAGAGATGCTAACACCCCTTTCCTTAACCACTATTCATATCAAAAAAATTTATCGAATAACTGCAGGAGAAATAACCTGACCACCAACTTTTTCAATCTTGATACGAGCAGCCTCAGAAGCACCAGAAATATTAAACGTAATCTTAGCTTTCAACTCACCATCAGAAAGAAGACGAACTCCATCTTTCACACGACGAATAATTCCTGCTTCTTTTAATGCAACAGCATCAACTGGTTTCTCAATATTCAATCTTCCCGAATCAACTGCCAATTGGACACGTCCTAGAGAAACTTCATTATAGTTCTTAGCAAAAAAATTTCTAAACCCACGCTTTGGCAAACGACGATAAATAGGCATCTGCCCGCCTTCAAAACCATTTAGCGAAACACCAGAACGAGATCTTTGCCCTTTAACACCACGGCCACCAGTTTTACCAGTACCAGAACCAATACCACGCCCTACACGCTTACAACTCTTTGTTGCGCCTTCACAATCACGCAGTTCATTGAGTTTCATATTCTATACTCCCGCAACCTTTAATCTTCATCTATAACTCGAACGAGATGCTGAACCTTAGCAATCATACCCCGCACACAAAGAGTATCATTTAAAACACTCCGCCGCCGCATTTTATTCAACCCAAGCCCCTTCAACGTTGCACGCTGAAACTGCGGCTTCCGAATTGGACTTCCAATCTGTTCTACCGTCACAGTTTTACCGTTCTGAGATTTTTTCTGAACCATTTCCTAATTCCTTTTCTGATAACCTCAGAAATTACCCTTCCGCATCAACAAAACCTTGACGACGCGCCTGCAAAATCGAATATTTGATACCACGTTGAGCAGCAATATCTTTAGGATGCATCTGATGCTTTAACGCATCAAAAGTTGCACGCACCATATTATAAGGGTTTGATGACCCAAGCGATTTTGCAACAACATCCTGCATACCAAGAGTTTCAAAAATAGCACGCATTGGACCCCCAGCAATAATACCAGTACCAGCAGAAGCCGAACGCAACAAAACACGACCAGCCCCATGACGCCCCTCAAGATCGTGATGCAAGGTACGCCCAGACCGAAGTGGAACATAAATCATCCCACGCTTCGCAGATTCTGTAGCTTTCCGAACTGCCTCTGGCACTTCTCGCGCCTTACCATGACCAAAACCGACACGCCCCTTTTGATCTCCAACAACAACAAGAGCAGCAAAACCAAAACGTCGACCACCTTTAACAACTTTAGCAACACGATTAATGTGAACAAGCCTGTCAACAAGCTCACCGTCACGCTCATCCCGCTCACTACGTTCTTTCTGTGCCATTCCTCATTCCTTTTTCTTTTCCGGAAGCACGCCAATAAAATTTCAACACAAAACTGAAGAAATTTATACGAAACACCCTAAAATTTCTTTATCAAAATCTCCAAATAAAACACTTTAAAAGCTCAAACCACTTTCACGAGCAGCTTCAGCCAATGCCTTCACTCTACCATGATAAACATACGCACCGCGATCAAAAACCACTTTATTAACACCAGCCTTTTTTGCGCGCTCAGCAATTAATTTTCCAACAGCAAAAGCTGCTTCTTTATCAGAACCACTTTTTAAAGATTTCTTTAAATCACCTTCAAGGGTAGATGCAGAAACAAGCGTATGTCCACGCGAATCATCAATAATTTGAGCATAAATATTCTGATTTGAGCGATAAACGCTGAGCCGTGGACGATCATTAGAAACTATTTTAATCCGACGACGAACACGTCGTGCGCGACGTTGAATAATGTCCTTAGACGAAACCATGATGCAAAATCCTTACTTCTTTTTACCTTCTTTACGGAAAATACGTTCATCTGCATGCTTAACACCTTTACCTTTATAAGGCTCAGGTCTACGATATTCACGAATTTCTGCCGCAACTTGCCCAACTTGCTGCTTATCAATCCCAGAAACAATAATTTCTGTTGGCTTAGGAACTGTTACAGTAACACCCAATGGCACTTTATAAATAACATCGTGCGAAAAACCTAACGACAGCTGAACATCCCGTCCCTGCAAAGCAGCACGATAACCAACACCACTAATTTCAAGCTTTTTTTCAAAACCATCCTTCACACCACAAAAAATATTTTCAATCATTGAGCGTGACATTCCCCATTTAGAGCGAGCATCTTTCGATTGATCACGTGGTGCAACTGATATAGCGTTTTCTTCGAATTTGACTAAAACTTCATCATTTACAACGTAACTTAGCTCACCTTTGGGACCTTTTGCCTTAACTAACTGACCTTCAACAGTAGCAGTAACGCCAGAAGGAATTGAAATGGGTTTTTTTCCAATACGAGACATTCTCTTCACCTATCTTTCTTCTGTTTTCTTATAATCACTCAGAAAACACGACAAAGAAGCTCTCCACCAACATTTTGTTTACGTGCCTCATGATCTGCCATCACCCCTTTAGGAGTCGATAAAATTGAAATACCAAGACCATTTGCTACCTGAGGAATAGAATTAGCAGAAACATACACACGACGACCAGGTTTGGAAACGCGTGAAATTTCACGAATAGCAGCTAACCCTTCGAAATACTTCAATTCAATTTCAATTTCAGATTTTCCATCACCTAAATCAACCTGATTATATCCACGAATATAACCTTCCGACTGAAGAACATCAAGAACACGCGCACGAAGCTTCGAAGTAGGTGTAAAAACTTTTCCTTTTTTACGACAAAGTGCATTACGAATACGCGTTAACATATCACCAAGAGGATCCGACATAGACATTAAATAATCTCCTCTTACCAACTAGACTTAACAATACCAGGGATATAACCCAAAGAACCAAGCTCTCGCAATGCAATCCGCGACATCTTTAATTTACGATAATAAGCCCGCGGACGTCCAGAAACTTCACAACGATTACGAACACGAACCTTTGCGGAATTACGCGGCAATTCCGCCAATTGAATAGAAGCTTTAAAACGCTCTTCAAGAGAGATCTTCTGATCCATAGTTATCGCTTTTAAACGTGCACGACGTGCTGCAAAACGCTTCACCATTACTTCACGATGCTTATTTTTTTCAACGGCACTCACTTTAGCCATAACATTACCTCACTACGTTTGCCGTTACGAACGAAACGGAAAATTAAAAGCACGCAATAATTCACGCGCCTCATCATCCGTCCTTGCTGTCGTACAAACGATAATATCCATGCCCCAAATTTGATCAACTTTATCATAGTTAATTTCTGGGAACACAATGTGCTCTTTGATTCCCATAGCAAAATTGCCACGACCATCAAAACTTTTTGGATTCAGACTACGAAAATCACGAACCCGCGGAAGTGCAATCGTAACAAGACGATCCAAAAACTCAAACATACGATCTTTACGCAACGTAACTTTAGCTCCAAGCGGCATACCTTCACGAACCTTAAAAGTTGCGATAGAATTACGCGCACGGGTAACAACAGCTTTTTGACCTGTTATCAAAGCCAAATCTTCAGCTGCAATAGACGGTTTCTTGGAATCAGCAGTCGCTTCACCAACCCCCATATTAATTACAATTTTATCAATCCGCGGAATCTGCATCTCATTTTTATAATTGAATTTATCTTGAAGTGTCTTACGAACCACCTCAAAATAATGCGTCTTCATACGCGGCTTTTGTTTTTCTTCAGCCATTAATCAACTCTCCCGAACGCTTGGCAAAACGAACCTTATTACCATCCGCATTCATACGAAAACCTACACGTGTAGGCTTACCATCTTTAGGATCAGCAACCGCCAAATTAGATAAATGAATTGGAGCTTCCTTAGAAATAATCCCAGCTTCTTGCTTTTGCGTTTGACGCTGATGACGCTTAATCATATTAACTCCACGAACAAAAGCATTATTCTCCTTTGGATTTACCTTCATTACTTCACCACTAATCCCTTTATCTTTACCAGATAAAACGACAACTTTATCACCTTTTCGAATCTTCTGCATAACACTACTCCTTATAACACTTCAGGAGCGAGAGAAATGATCTTCATATGATTCTTACCACGAAGCTCACGGGGAACAGGTCCAAAGATACGTGTACCAATTGGCTCTTTCTTATTATCTACCAAAACAGCAGCATTACTATCAAAACGAATTACACTACCATCTGCGCGACGAATATCTTTAGCAGCACGAACTACTACAGCTTTCATCACATCACCCTTTTTAACACGGCCACGAGGAATAGCATCCTTAACCGAAACAACAATAATGTCACCGACCGAAGCATATTTCCGCTTTGAGCCACCTAACACCTTGATGCACATGACACGACGAGCACCAGAATTATCCGCCACGTCGAGGTTTGTTTGCATCTGAATCATGACTGGCCACCTTTTCTTAATATTTACGCCCGATCACGCCTTTTTAGACATTCGGACTCGCCCACCAAACAATGAAAAAGCTAATGCTCCCAAATTCAGCAACAAAAAAACACTGCTAAATTTTGAAACAATAAACCTAACTAATTACACTAAATTATCTTTAAACAACAATCCAGCATTTATCTTTCGAAATCGGTCTAGATTCCTGAATAGAAATTTGATCACCAATTTTGAACTGATTATTTTCGTCATGCGCCTTATATTTTTTAGACTGTCGAACGGTCTTTTTAAGAAGTGGATGAGAATAATAACGCTCCACCCTCACAACTACAGTCTTATCATTTTTGTCGCTAACGACAACACCCTGCAAAATGCGTTTAGGCATATTTTATTTCCTTAAGCCTTATTTTCATTTATTTTTTGATGAAGAAAAGTTTTAACACGCGCAATATCACGACGAACCTGCTTAACACGCGCCGTCTTTTCTAATTGACCTGTCGCTTTTTGAAAACGTAAATTAAATTGTTCTTTCTTCAACTTCGCCAACTCATCTCTCATTTGATCGAGCGTTTGTACCCGTAATTCTGTAGCTCTCATCGCTTAACCTCTTTACTCAGCAATACGCTGAATGAATCGCGTCTTAATAGGCAACTTCGCAGCACCTAACCTCAATGCTTCACGTGCTACATCTTCAGGAACCCCATCAAGCTCAAACATAACACGCCCAGGAGCAACACGAGCTGCCCAATAATCAACACTTCCCTTACCTTTACCCATACGAACTTCAGTCGGTTTAGATGTAACTGGAAGATCTGGAAAAATACGAATCCAAACACGACCAGAGCGCCTCATATAACGTGTAATTGCACGGCGCGCTGCTTCAATTTGACGAGCAGTAATACGCTCTGGCTCAACAGCTTTTAAACCATAAGCACCGAAATTCAAATCCGTACCACCTTTCGAAGCGCCACGAATACGACCTTTAAATTGTTTACGGAACTTTGTGCGCTTTGGCTGCAACATTGCTCTCTACTCCAAATTTTAATTCAACCACAAAAATTAAGCATTCTCGCGGCGACGATTCGACGAAGAACCAGAGTGATCAGTTTCCATAGCACGACGCTCCGAAGCCATCGGATCATGTTCAAGAATCTCACCCTTAAAGACCCAAACTTTAATACCACAAATACCATAAGCAGTCTTAGCTTCCGCTGTACCATAATCAACATCAGCACGCAAAGTATGAAGCGGAACACGACCTTCACGATACCATTCCATACGAGCAATTTCAGCACCACCAAGACGACCAGAACAATTAATACGAATACCTTCCGCGCCAAGACGCATAGCCGACTGAACTGCGCGCTTCATCGCACGCCGAAAAGCAACACGACGTTCAAGTTGCTGAGCAATTGACTGCGCAATAATTGTTGCATCAACTTCTGGCTTACGAATCTCCACAATATTCAATGAAGTCTCAGCATTCGTCATCTCTGAAAGCTTACGACGAAGTTTTTCAATATCAGCACCTTTTTTACCAATAATAAGACCCGGACGCGCTGAATGAATTGTCACACGACACTTCTTATGAGGGCGTTCAATAACAACTTTAGAAATAGCCGCCTGCTTCAATTCTTCAAGAACATACAAACGAATTTTCAAATCTTCATGAAGAAGCTGCCCATACTCACCACTATCGGCATACCAACGCGAATCCCAAGTTCGATTAACTCCGAGACGAAGCCCTATTGGATTGATCTTCTGACCCATTATGCGGCCTCCACTTTTTCGGTAACTTCACGAACAATAACAGTAAGATGCGAAAACGGACGTTCAATCCGACTCGTACGACCCCGACCACGAACATGAAAACGCTTCATCACTATCGACTTACCAACATAAGCTTCTGCAACAATTAGCGAATCAATATCAAGATCATGATTATTTTCTGCATTTGCGATCGCTGATTCAAGAGTTTTCTTAACCGTTTCAGCAACACGCTTACGTGAAAATGTTAAATCAGCCAACGCCGTATTGACTTTTTTACCACGAATCATTGCAGCAAGCAAATTAAGTTTTTGCGGACTAACACGAATTGTCCGAGCAACAGCCTTCGCCTCATTATCCTTAAGCCGGCGCAGAACCTTAGCTTTTCCCATTCCTATTTCCTCTTCGCTTTTTTATCTGCACCATGCCCATAATATGTTCTGGTGGGAGCAAACTCACCAAATTTATGCCCAACCATCTCTTCAGAAACAGAAACAGGAATATGCTTATTTCCGTTGTAAACACCGAAAGTTAAACCAACAAATTGTGGTAAAATAGTAGAGCGACGACTCCATATTTTAATAACTTCATTGCGCCCACTTGCACGTACCTTCTCTGCCTTTCCAAGAAGATAGCCGTCAACAAACGGACCTTTCCAAACTGAACGAACCACTTCAGACTACCTCTCTCACTTCTTGCGCTGATGACGCGTACGCATAATAAACTTATCAGTGGCTTTATTAGAGCGCGTACGCTTACCTTTTGTAGGCTTACCCCAAGGAGACACTGGATGACGCCCCCCTGATGTACGACCCTCACCACCACCATGTGGATGATCAACGGGATTCATAGCAACACCACGAACATGTGGACGCTTACCACGCCAACGCGATCGACCCGCTTTGCCATCATTAATATTCCCATGATCGGGATTTGAAACTGCACCAATAGTTGCAAAACAATTACTAGGTACTAAACGCTGCTCACCAGAGTTAAGACGAAGAATGGCCATTCCCTGATCTCGTCCAACTAACTGCGCATAAGTTCCCGCCGAACGCGCAATTTGACCACCCTTTCCTGGTTTCATTTCAACATTATGAATAATCGTACCCACCGGCATATTAGCAAGCGGCATCGCATTACCTGATTTAACATCAACATTCAAACCAGCAATAACAGAATCACCAACATCAAGACGCTGCGGTGCAAGAATATAATTTAATTGCCCATCCTCATAACGAATTAACGCAATAAAGGCAGTACGATTCGGATCATATTCTAAACGCTCCACTTTTGCAGGAATATCACGTTTAAGACGTTTAAAATCAACAAACCGATAACTACGTTTATGACCACCACCTTGGAAACGAGCAGTAACTCGACCACGATTGTTCCGCCCACCCTTCGATGACAAACCCTCAGTCAGTGTTTTTACAGACTTTCCCTTGTAAAGACAAGAACGATCTACAATAACAAGCTGACGTCGTCCTGAGCTAGTCGGATTAAAGTGCTTAAGTGCCATTATTTTTATCTCCGAGCTTCTTAAAGACCTGTCGACACATCAATAGACTGACCATGAGCCAATGTCACGATCGCTTTCTTAACATTACTCTGTTGACCAATAACACCTTTGAAACGTTTCACTTTACCTTTACGGACAATAGTGTTGACTGCCTTAACCTTAACGCTAAAAAGCGCTTCAACAGCAGCCTTAATTTCAGGCTTTGTCGCTTTTAATGCGACATTAAAAGCAACCTGATTATATTCAGAAATCATAGTCGACTTTTCAGTAATAACTGGACTAACAATTACATCATAATAGCGAAGATCTGTCATTTAAATCGCTCCTCAAGAACTTCGACAGCCGCTTTTGACAAAACAAGTTTTTTGCGACGCAAAATATCATAAACATTAATTCCTTGAATCGGTAAAACATCAATATTAGGAATATTAGATGCCGCACGAGAAAAATTAACATCAATCTCTTTACCACCAATCATCAAAGCATTATTAAATCCAAGCTTAGAAAAATTAGAAGCAAGCGCTTTAGTTTTAGAATCCTTAATACTTAGCTCATCAACCACAATCAAATTATTTGCCTTTAATTTTGCTGATAAAGCAAAACGCAATCCAAGCGCACGAACTTTTTTAGGAAGATCATGCGCATGGCTACGGACCACCGGACCATGCGCCTTACCACCACCTCGAAACTGTGGTGCACGAGCAGATGAGTGCCGAGCACGCCCAGTCCCTTTTTGCTTAAACATCTTTGCTCCTGTCCGAGACACATCAGATCGACCTTGAGATTGATGCGTTCCTTGTTGGCGACGAGAAAGCTGCCAACGAACAACACGCTGCAAAATATCTTCACGCGGAATAAGACCAAAAATAGCTTCAGAAATTTCTATTTTGCCAAATTCATTACCATCAAAATCTTTAACTATAAGATCCATCATTCGGCTCCCTCAGTTTCAGAATTTCCCTTCACTGGAGAAACCATCTCCACTTTCTCCTTTATAAGATGACGAATACCAGCAGGTTTTGGCACATTATCAGGGAGACGCTTTTTTATAGCATCTCGCACCAAAATCCAAGATCCTTTAGAGCCAGAAACAGAACCACGCACTAAAATTAAGCCACGTTCAACATCCGTAGAAACAACCTCAATATTTTGCGTCGTTACACGTACCTGCCCCATATGACCAGCCATCTTTTTACCTTTAAACACTTTGCCTGGATCTTGACATTGACCTGTCGAACCATGAGCACGATGTGTAATTGAATTACCATGTGAAGCACGATGCCCACCAAAGTTGTGCCGCTTCATAACACCAGCAAAACCTTTACCAATACTCGTACCTGTCACATCAACCTTTTGTCCTGGAATAAAATGCTCTGCAGTAATTTCAGTACCAACATCAAGAAGATTATCGGGACTAACACGAAATTCTACTATCTTAGCTTTCGGCTCAACTGAAGCTTTAGCAAAATGTCCACGAAGAGCTTTCGAAGTATTTTTAACCTTAACAAAGCCCACGCCTAATTGAACAGCAGTATAACCATTTTTTTCAATTGTCCGTTGAGCAATAACTTGACAATTTTCCAAACGAAGTACTGTGACTGGTACATGCTCACCAGCATCATTATAAATACGGGTCATGCCCAGTTTCTGTGCTATTACACCTGAACGCATAGGATCTGTTCCTTCTATCCTCAAACCTCAGAGCTTAATCTCAACATCTACACCAGCAGAAAGATCGAGCTTCATTAGCGCATCAACTGTTTGCGGTGTTGGATCAACAATATCAAGAAGACGCTTATGTGTACGCATTTCAAATTGCTCACGACTCTTCTTATCGATGTGCGGACCACGATTAACCGTAAATTTTTCAATCCGCGTTGGAAGCGGAATGGGACCACGGACATTAGCACCAGTACGCTTAGCGGTCGACACAATCTCACGAGTCGATGCATCAAGAATACGATGATCAAATGCTTTCAAGCGAATGCGGATATTTTGACTGTTCATGCTCTTTATTTCCCTGTTACGCAAAACGCCTTTAATAAAAAAGACGGCTTTTTAGTAACCATTATTTACTCAATGATCTTAGAAACGATACCTGCACCAACAGTACGACCACCCTCACGAATAGCGAAACGAAGTTTTTCTTCCATTGCAATTGGAACAATCAAAGAAACATCCATAGCAACGTTATCACCAGGCATAACCA
>NZ_JBAFWY010000008.1:0-48843 GCF_036576165.1 Bartonella rhinolophi | reverse complement strand
GTACATATAATATGAATAACTAATTATTTTCATAACACTGTGTCGTATCATAAAATAAACTTTGTTTCTTTATAAGAAAGTATCATTAATGAATTTATTCATGTAAACGAAAACATACTCCATAAAATATGTTTCAAATTTAAGATTTTTACATATTTTTCTATGATAGCATACGAAAAAATTGTTTATCCTAGAATTAAGATTCCTTATTTTAAAAGAGCAAAATTGAAAATTATTTTTTAATCAAGATTAAGCAGTTTTATTAAAAACGTTTAAAAGCGTATTTAAATGATTGACCTTTTGCCAGAACTTTGTAAAAAAGTGTACTCAGTTTGGAGGGGTGGTCGAGCGGTTTAAGGCACCGGTCTTGAAAACCGGCGTGCAGGAGACTGTACCGTGGGTTCGAATCCCACCCCCTCCGCCACTTGATTCTTTTCTGCATGTAATATATTGATTTTATATGTATTTTTTAAAGGTTCGGTGTAGCTTGCCACTAGGTTTTGCATAATTTGACACTAGGTTTTGCACCAATTCATTTTTTTTCAAAGGGTTTTTAAAGGGCTTTCAAGGGGTCTTCAAAGGGGTTTTTAAGCCCCCTCAAAGAGGATTGTTTTCTTCTGTTAAAAATCACAATTGGTAATGATTAGTTCTTTAGCTACAGTATTATTTGAAATGCCACATGTATAAGATGTCGTCACTTCTTTTATATGAAACTGACTGAAGGTTTTTCGAATCTCTGGCACGTCATTTAAAGAAAGAAGGAACTTCCCTTTTAATTGGGAAAGAATCGTTGCCATCACCTGATAATCTTCCCTCTTAAACAAATCCTTTCCGTAATAATCCTCAACACCCCAATAAGGCGGATCAAGATAGAATAAAACATTTGGTCGATCATAGCGAAGCATAAAGTCTGACCAGTTTAACTGTTCAATGGTAACCTCTGCCAAGCGGCGATAAATAAGCTCTAATAACGCTTCAACCTTAAAATAATTAAACCGTGCACTACGGCTCATTTCAACACAAAATCCACGCTTTATCACCTTACCGCCAAAGCCTAATCGCTGCAGATATAAAAATCGAAGAGCACGCTCTAGATCAGTTAACGTAGATGGGTCTTGCCGAGAGAGACGTTGAAACTCCTCACGACTGGTAATCTGAAACTTCACCATATCCATAAAGGGCTGATAATGACGTTGTAACACCCGAAAAAAATTCACCACATCACCAGAGCGATCATTGATAATTTCTGCTGGTGGAATCAATTTTCTCCTAAAGAAAATCCCCCCCATTCCAACAAAGGGTTCGGCATAAAGATTATGCGGAATATCTTCAATGATTTTGATAATAGTTCTGGCTAACCTGCTTTTGCCACCAATATAAGCAGCAGCTGGTGCGATAGGATTAACCAATTTTAATGTTTCAGAATGAATTGTGTCCATTATTTCTTAACACTCTTTCATGTATAAACGCCGTCTTCTCATTGTTTTCAATGATAAGAAGTGGCTGCGATGTTATCTTTTCTGGCATCGGACGGGCTGTGTTGCAAATTACTCCCGTTGGCTGGATAACCAGCCCAGCCTCTATTTTTGAGTATCCCCCCTTCCCTTTTCTGGTGCTTCTAAGATAATTTCTGTTGTATATCCGCTAGCTTTTTCATAGCGATGGGTAACTGTAGAAGCTCTCCATTGCCCGTTAATCTCTCCACGAAACCCACGCAGCAGAAGAGATTGATCTGCCATAATCTCTGGGCAGCCCTCCAGCGTTAACGAACCACTCCCAACAGCACGACAAAGCCTATCCCCTTCTGAGGCAGCTGCTGCCAGTGCCTCTTCCTTACATGTATAACAACTGCGCAAACGCCGCGTGGGACCTGTGAAGCTTGTCTGATGCTTAACCTGTACTTGCTGCCCCTTGGCACGATCAAAATAACTGGCTTCAACCGCACCATATTGTGTTCGCGGCTCTAAGGTGAACTCCCATTGAGAGCAATGATGCTTATGGATTTCGAGGGTTGGTAAACTCTCACGCCCTAAAAATAAGAACTTATTGTCCTTGATTAAAAAACGTGCCTGCATCCGATCAGCAAGCCGTGTTAAAAAATCAACAGCCGATTGATCCGTACGGACAACATAAGACAACGGTTTCTCATAGAACTCTGGACTGATTTTTGCTTGGTAACCATGGCGTTTGGCTAATGTCTCAACAATATCCCCAACGGTTTGGGCATCAAAATGCTCACTTGTCTGTTCCTTGATCTCTTTGCGCATGGAAACACTCTTGCCACAGATGCGCAAAATTTCTCCGTCACTGCTACCAGAGCTCACAACCGATTCGACAATAAAACATCCCATCGAAGCACTGATGCTGTCCTCATAACCAAAGCTAACCTGTAGATCGCTTTTACTTTGGGGAATCTCTAAATCATTGCCACTATTATCAAACTCTGCCTCGAATGTATCACATTCATTCCCTGCATGATCAACGATGGTGGCAGATAAAAGACGCTGGTAAAAAACCTCATGAACAGGTTTGTCACCCACTTTCACCACAATAAAAGGGCGTGTATACCTTAATCCCATAAGCGCCTCACCGTGCTTTTCTTATCACGCGTTGTAAATTCAGGCAGGAGAACACGCAAACCACGCGGCAAAAAATGACCATATTGGGCAATCCCTAGATTCGCTGATAAGGTGGCTTCTAAATACCCTTCTAAAGCTCCCACTTGAGCACGATCCCCTAGAACAGAAGTTGCATGCTCATAGCAAATCAGATCAAGGCTCATATCCTCTAGTTCCACAAGCAAATGTTTTTCAGGAATCTTCATTGATATTGCCCCTGAGGTTTGCCCCCATCAAAAAAGGGTAAGAGACTGAGGGAATAGCGAATACGCTGCGATTGCCCAGAGCGGCTAATATAGTCATGATCTTTACTGATATTGGTTATGACCACTGGTCCATGGATGAGAGCGCTATAAGTACAATCACTGATCCAACGAATCATCTGGACGGGTTTGGCTGCGCGAATGGTTCTGGTAATGGCATCAATTGCTTCACGGTCACCAAATTCTTCTGGAAACAACACACCATGAATGGTTTTAGGATCACTACCATAGCCTGTAAATTGCAAACTAGGTGCCCCACCAAAACGCTCCATCGAAACCCATGAAGCAGAAAATTCCTCCTCAAACGATTGGAAGTTAAGCCAATCTACATAAAATTGATGCGGTCCTAGCATCATTAGGGGATCACTCATTCCGTCCCTCCATGCAGCGCATTAGCTTGGGCACGCTGAAGAGCTGCACTGACCGCACGCCCTGTCACAGCAGGATCACGCGCACCATTAACATGCACCGTCACATTTTGATTATGATAAACAGCTGAACGGCTCTTATCGTTATCCCTTGGCTCTGTTTGAGCAAATTGTCCGTGATTTGCGCCAGAAAACTGTGGGATAGGTTGAATGGATGTTTTTCCACCAAGCCAGCTTGGTAAACTGGGCCAATGAAATAAATCTGTGAAATCAATCGTCCCAATCCATGACTTAATGCGACTAGGCAAGGATTTAAAAAAATTGGTCAATTGCGTGATAGCGCTACTAAAACCATCCACAATCCAATCAGCTAAATCTTCCCCTACCTGCTCCATTTCTGCTTTAGCGCTTTCAGAAAGTTTTTCCTGTGTGAAAAAATTGCTGAGCCAATCCCAAAAGCCACTCAAACTTTGTTTAAAACCTTCCCATAAGTCTTGAAACCACTGGAGAATAATATTAAGGCCTTGTTTGAACTTTTGCCAATGATCAGAAAAGTTTTTAAGCTTTTACCTATTATGTTCCTTTAAGATCGTTTTAAACTTTTTCTTAAGTACGATCTTAAAAAATAACTAAAAAATATATATACGGATAAAAATCTTGTAAAATAGGCAATTTAAAAACTATTAAAATAGAATAATTTACTATGATTATAATATAACACATAATATAAGTCAGTATTATAATGTTATGATTTACTATATACAATAATTTACCAGCAACAATAAACATTATGAAATTTATACAAACATAAACTGTTTTATAAAATAGCTATATACAAAATACAAAATACTTTTCATATAAAAAATATATCCTATATAATACATAAAATCGCTTGGGAGATATCTTTATGATAAATGTATTAACTACGCC
Organism: Bartonella rhinolophi; assembly: GCF_036576165.1. Taxonomy (NCBI): domain Bacteria; kingdom Pseudomonadati; phylum Pseudomonadota; class Alphaproteobacteria; order Hyphomicrobiales; family Bartonellaceae; genus Bartonella; species Bartonella rhinolophi. The sequence goes on along the minus strand of NZ_JBAFWY010000008.1, from coordinate 44,664 downwards.
AATTGTACTTACTTATCCTATGATCAAACTATTAAAACGCTTCCTAAGCACTATTTTTTTTGTATCTTTAATACCACTTTTAAGTGGCTGCGGATTTAATACGATACCAACAACTGAAGAAAAAGCGCATGCTGCATGGAGTGAAGTGCTGAACCAATATCAACGCCGCGCAGACCTTATTCCTAATCTTGTCGAAACTGTCAAAGGCTACGCGTCCCACGAGCAAGCCGTTTTTACTAATGTTATTGAAGCACGCGCAAAAGCAACACAGGTCAACATTAATGCAGATATGTTGGAAAATCCGCAAATGATGCAACAATATCTCAATAATCAAGCAAACTTATCAAGTGCACTTTCGCGCCTTATGGCTATTGTTGAGAATTATCCTGACCTCAAGGCAAATCAAAATTTTCTTGCTCTTCAATCACAATTAGAAGGAACTGAAAACCGTATTTCTGTTGCTCGTCGTGATTATATTGAATCTGTACGTGCATACAATACTGCACTAAAAACAATGCCAACAATGATTTGGGCAAAATTATGGTTTTATGATGCTAAACCTATGCCAACATTCACAATCGATATCGATAATCAACAAGCACCGAAGATCAATTTTAATTAATGAAACTACTTAGATATCTTACGCATCGCAGTACTTCTCCATGTTTATGGACATTTATCAGCATTCTGTGCTTGCTCATTGTGTCTGGAGGAATTTCTTACTCGCAAAGCAAATTTCCTCCCTTAACTGGCTATATTAACGATGTGGCGCATATACTCGATAATGAAACAACAGAAAATTTAACCAAAAAATTAGCCACATTGGAAGAAAAATCAGGAGACCAAATTGTTATTGTAACTCTCCCTACTCTTTCAGGAAACGATATAGAAACTTATAGTAATTCCCTTTTTCGCACATGGCAATTAGGTCAAAAACAGATCAATAACGGTGTGCTGCTGCTCATTGCACCAAATGAACGTGAAGTGCGTATTGAAGTAGGTTATGGTTTGGAAGGAGAATTAACAGACGCTATTTCTGCAGTCATCATTAATAACTTTATTCTTCCCAATTTTCGTAAAGGAAACTACCGAGAAGGTATTGTCGAAGCAGTTAATGCAATTATCAATGTCATTACAGAAAGTGATTCTGATTTTACTTCTCGAATCAAAATGCAAGCCAAAATAGTTGAAGTACAACGTAAACAAGCTGAAAAAAAAGAAATGATAGCCAATGCAGTCATATTTTTAATCTTTTTTATAATGATTGGTCTGCCCATTCTTGCAATGGTTTTTGGTAAAAAAGTAGGACCACAAAAATATCTGTGGATGGGTATCATTTTTACACCTTGGTTTTTTCACTTAAGTACTAGGGGTAGATATTCTGATCGAGGATTTGGAAGATATCAAAATAGAGGAAAATTCAGAGGTGGTGGTGGATCATCAGGCGGTGGCGGTGCAACAGGAAGATGGTAAAGCTAGCTTATATTTTTGGATACAGAAATTTTCTTAAAGCACACCGCATTGCGTCATTATCTTAATTTTAATAAATCATCGCATATCTTACTTTGCAATTATTTTAAAATTATAAATAATATAAAATTGTAATGCCAACATAAATATTGCGGATGAAATTTGCATTGAAACATATTGATCGCGATCATTTACCACATCATTTTAAAACAACTCATGACCATTCACCAGTTGAATGGAAAATAAGTAATGATTTGATCGAATATCCTGAAGCGCTGCATTATATGCAAAAGCGTGTAAAGGACATTTTTGCAAACACCGCCCGTGAACAAGTTTGGCTCCTTGAACATCCTTCCCTTTACACTGCCGGTACCAGTGCAAACAAAAAAGACCTTTTAGTGCCTAATATGTTTCCTGTTTATGACGCAGGTCGTGGTGGTGAGTTTACATATCATGGACCAGGACAACGTATTGCTTATATTATGCTTGATCTTAAACGTCGAAAACAAGATATTCGTGCTTTTATTAGTGCATTAGAGGAATGGATCATACAAACACTTGCGCAATTTAATATTAAAGGTGAACGCCGTGAAGAGCGTGTTGGTGTATGGGTTAAACGATCTGATTATTTATCAACACAAAGTGGCTTCTCTTCTGAGGATAAAATTGCTGCTATTGGTATACGTGTACGCAAATGGGTAAGCTTCCATGGAGTTTCAATAAATGTTGATCCTCATTTAGCACATTACTCAGGGATTGTTCCTTGTGGTATCAAAAATCACGGTGTAACCAGTTTTCTTGATTTAGGTTTTTCTGTAACAATGCGTGATATTGATATTGCTTTGAAACAAGCATTTGAACAAATTTTTGGACCAACAATTGATGTTTTCTAAGTGCATTGATTTTTAAATAAAAAACAAGCATAAAATTTATGGTTATAAGTTTTTTTAATTAGATAGATAGTCAAACGCAATGAGCGATAATAACAAGGATCTTTTTAGTATTTTAAATAATGCTCAATCTCGAGTAAAAACAAAAGAAAAAAGTCTGCCAACTTCAATGAACTCAGAAGCTATAGCTTTTAAGGAAAATGCACAAGAGGATAACTATAATGCCCACTCTATTCGGATACTTGAGGGGTTGGAGCCCGTGCGTTTACGCCCTGGAATGTATATCGGCGGAACAGATAATAAAGCACTTCACCATTTGTTTGCTGAAATTATTGACAATGCAATGGATGAAGCTGTTGCTGGTTATGCGGACTTAATTGATGTATCATTAGATAAAAATGGTTATTTAACTGTTACAGATAATGGGCGCGGTATTCCTATCGAAAATCACCCTCAAATGCCTGAAAAATCCACTCTTGAAGTCATTATGACACAACTTCATTCAGGCGGAAAATTTGATGGAAAAGCTTATCAAACTGCTGGAGGGCTACATGGAGTAGGGATTTCTGTTGTCAATGCTCTTTCTGATGAAATGGAAGTTGAAGTAGCACGAGACCGCAAGCTTTATCGGCAAAGATTTTCACGCGGGATTCCTCAATCTGGACTGGAAGATCTGGGCGATGTTTATAACCGTCGTGGCACACGAGTTCGTTTTCATCCTGATAGTGAAATTTTTGGTGAAAAAGCATCTTTTGATCCAGAAAAAATTTATAAGATGGCGCGCTCCAAGGCCTATCTTTTTGGCGGAGTAAAAATTCGCTGGAATTGTGACCCTTTCATGCTTGAAGGTACAAAAGATATTCCTGAAAAAGCTGTTTTTTACTTTCCAGATGGGCTTAAAGATTATTTACTATCATCACTGAAAAGCGAATATCGAGTAACCTCGGAAATTTTTTCTGGAAAAATAAAACAATATAATGGCCATAGTTCAGTTGAATGGGCTGTTGCTTGGCATGGTGGTGATTCTTGTGTGCAATCTTACTGCAATACTATTCCCACCAGAGAAGGTGGAACGCATGAAATAGGGTTGCGACAAGCTCTTTTACGCGGATTAAAATCCTATGCTGAATTAACAGGCAATAAACGCGCCGCTATCATTACCTCTGATGATGTCATGATTTCAACCGTTGCAATACTTTCAGTTTTCATCAAAGAACCTGAATTTGTTGGACAGACTAAAGATCGATTAGCTACAGTTGAAGCACAACGCATCGTTGAAAATGCAATACGTGATCCTTTCGATCATTGGCTGGCAAATTCTCCACAAGAAGCAACAAAACTCCTTGATTGGGTTGTTGAACGTGCTGAAGAACGTGTAAAACGACGCCATGAAAGAGAAGTAAATCGAAAAACTGCTGTACGAAAATTGCGTTTGCCTGGAAAATTGGCAGATTGTAGCCAAAACTCTGCGGCTGGTGCGGAATTATTTATTGTTGAAGGTGATTCTGCTGGTGGTTCTGCTAAACAAGCACGAAACAGAGCAAATCAAGCAATTTTACCTCTTCGTGGAAAAATTTTAAATGTAGCCAGTGCTGCGCGCGAGAAAATGAACTCAAGCCAAACAATTGCTGATCTTATCCTTGCTCTTGGATGTGGAACGCGCTCTAAATACCGTGAAGAAGATCTTAGATATGAGCGTGTTATCATTATGACAGATGCGGATGTTGATGGTGCTCATATTGCCTCACTTTTAATTACTTTCTTTTTTCAAGAAATGCCTGATCTCATTCGTCAAGGACATCTATATCTTGCTGTGCCTCCCTTATATAAAATATCGCAAGGGGGAAAGATCGCTTATGCACGTGATGATGTCCATAAGGATGAATTGCTCAAGACCGAATTTACTGGAAAAACGAAAATCGAAATTGGGCGTTTCAAAGGCCTTGGTGAGATGCGCGCCGAACAGCTTAAAGAAACGACTATGCACCCTCAAAAACGTGTACTTTTACGCGTTACTATTGATGCAGTTGAAATGCAAGAAACCAAAAACACAGTAGAAAATTTAATGGGAACGAAACCAGAAGCACGATTTCGGTTTATACAAGAAAATTCCACTTTCGCTTCTAATCTCGATATCTAATTTTCAAAAATTGTCCTTTTAAACTACTGCAGCGGCATCAACAACGCGTAACTGTGGGTTGATCGTTCCATTCCAATAATTTAAATTAAGATTCCCAGCTAAATGGATTATTTCACCAATATTCTCAGAAAGAAAATAACCAAGTGATGTTCCTGCTGCACGAAAAGCTACTCCTTGCAGTTTTTTGCCGTCGATATTAGATATAATAAGGCGAAGATGCCCTTTTCCAAACTCATGCAGATTAATTAACCGATGAGAAGGGAAAGCAAAAGTAGGTGTATTATTCCCTGAACCAAATGGTCCTGCTTTTTCAATCATATCAAAAAGCGCTTTATTAGCACCAAAAGCAGAAAGACAACCATCTATACTAAGAGACTTTTTAGCACGTAACTGGGAAACCATTAAAGAAACTTTTTCTTCTAGCCATTTTCGGAAAAGTTCTATTTTTGTCGACTGAATCGTAACCCCAGCTGCCATACTATGCCCCCCACCTTTTTCTAATAAATTCAATGTAACTGCTTCACGAACAAGCGCTCCTAAATCTATTCCACTAATCGATCGCCCCGACCCTGTCCCGCTTCCATCTGCTTTTAAAGCAATTGCAAAAACAGGACAAAAAAAACGTTCTTTTAAGCGAGATGCAAGAATACCAACAATTCCTGGATGCCATTCTTGGTGAACAAGTACAAGCGATGAAGGTGCTTCTCTATCTTGATAAAGAGAATCAATGTAAGCTTCTGCTTGAGCTAATTGATCTCCCTCCATTTCTTGGCGCTCTTGATTAAGCTGATCCAATTGTTTTGCTATTTTATCGGATTCATCCTTATCATCACAACTAAGCAAACGCGCTCCCAAAGCTTGGTCTCCGATACGACCCCCGGCATTAATTCTAGGACCTAACAAAAAACCTAAATGAAAACTATTGAGCGGCTCACCTACACGTGAAACCTTTGTTAAAGCTGCTATCCCAGAATTATGCATAGAACGAGCAACCTGAAGCCCTTTAACCACAAAAGCACGATTAACACCTCTTAATGGAACTACATCACATATGGTAGCCAATGCAACAAGATCAAGCATACTTAAAAGATCAGGAAGCTTCCCTCCATATTTTTTTTTCCGTAATAAATGATTAACCCAAGCTAATGTCACAAACACAACGCCAGCAGCACATAAATGCCCCTGCCCAGAAAAATCATCAGGGCGATTAGGATTGACAAGAGCAATAGCTTCTTGATGAACCTCTGTCATTTGATGATGATCTAAAACCACAACATCAGCACCTGCAAGCCTCACTGCCTTTACCGCATCTGGACTATTCGCGCCACAATCAACGGTAATAATCAAATGAGCGCCCTCTTGTACTAACATCGTCATTGCTTGTTCGTTCGGGCCATATCCTTCAACAATACGATCAGGAATGTAAATTTTTACTTCTATGCCAAAATAACGCAAAAAGCGCGCTATGAGTGCCGATGAACAAGCGCCATCAACATCATAATCACCAAAAACAGCAACCTTTTCTTGTTTCATAATAGCTGTAACTATGCGCTCTGCTGCACATTGCATATCCGTAAAACTTTCTGGATCAGGCATTAAAGTACGCAATGTCGGATTAATAAAAGCAACAGCTTCAGATTCATCGACACCCCTTGCTGAAAGAACTCGAGCTAATTGATCTGGAAAACCAAATTTCTGAGAAATAGCACGAGCATTGTTAACCCCTTGAATATCAAGAGCATCTATCCAAGACTGACCACAAGCAGAAGATTCAACATTGAGAAAATAACGGGAACGTTGCATTTTATATATCTTATAATGAAAGAAGGTGAAATACAATCAAGAGTCAAATATAAATTACGTTATTGTAACATATATTCTATCTTAAAATATTCTATCTTAAAATATGAATAAGCTATTATAAATTTAAGGTATTATAATACCTCGATTATAAAGTACTGTTTTATAAGTTTTTATTTTCTCTTGACGCAAATCGAAAGACATTATATCAGAGGAAATAATGTGCGTTAAACACTTTGCTATAATATAGTCTTCAACGCAAAAATAAAAAATACCCTTATGTTAATGGGTTTCAATAAAGGATACTTCTATGGCAACTTTTTCACAAAAGCCAACTGAAGTGGTGAAAAAATGGGTTATTATTGACGCAGAAAACCTTGTTTTAGGTCGTCTTGCTACATTCGTTGCTAACCGCTTGCGTGGCAAACATAAAGCTACATTTACTCCACATGTCGATGATGGTGACAATGTTATTGTAATCAATGCAAACAAAATAGCTCTTACTGGCAAAAAATATACAGATAAAAAATATTATTGGCATACTGGCTATATTGGTGGAATTAAAGAGCGTACAGCTCGTCAAATTCTTGAAGGTCGTTTTCCTGAACGCGTCGTTGAAAAAGCTGTAGAGCGTATGATTCCTCGTGGACCACTCGGTCGCCGTCAATTAAAGAATCTACGTGTTTATGCTGGGAGCCAACACCCGCATATAGCACAACAGCCTGAAGCTCTTGACGTTGGTGCTCTAAACCGCAAAAACAAAAGGATTGCTTAATTATGGCTGAAATTAATTCTCTTTCTGAGCTTAGTGCAATTGCAATTACTGCAGAAGTTAATGAAAATGTCGCTCCTGTCCATGTACAAAAGCTTGATTCACAGGGACGTGCCTATGCAACAGGGAAACGTAAAAATGCTGTCGCTCGCGTATGGATCAAACCAGGTTCTGGAAAAATTATTATCAATAATAAGGAATTCGACAAATATTTTGCTCGTCCTGTTTTAAGAATGATTCTTCGTCAGCCAATTATTGCAGCCAACAGGGATAGCCAATTTGATATCATTGCAACTGTTGCAGGAGGTGGTCTTTCAGGGCAAGCAGGTGCAGTACGCCATGGTATTTCTAAAGCATTAACCTATTATGAACCAGAACTTCGTTCAGTTTTGAAAAAAGGTGGATTTCTTACACGTGATAGCCGTGTTGTCGAACGTAAAAAATACGGAAAAGCAAAAGCACGCCGTTCTTTCCAATTTTCTAAACGTTAATCGCTATTTTACGCAACACACAGAGCTCCGTTTTCAACGGAGCTTTTTTTTTAAGTATAACCTAATCTCTCAATAAAATTGCATTTCCAGCATCTTTTTTCATGAGCATTTCGTCAAAAATTTGGTAATCATTTACTCTAAAAACCGCTTTATCGTTCTAATAAAATGAGGAACAGAGATAGGTTTTGACATATATTCCTCACATCCACTTGCACGAATTCGCTCTTCATCCCCTTTCATGGCAAAAGCTGTTACCGCCACAATGGGAATAGATTTAAGTTCTTTATCTTCTTTTAACTGCTTAATGATGTCGATTCCTGATACCTCAGGCAACTGAATATCCATAAGGATGAGAGAAGGCATGGATGAACGAGCTAAATCTAACGCAAGAAGACCGTTACGCGTTTCAACAGTTGAGTAACCACTTGCTTCCACAAGATCACGGAATAATTTCATGTTAAGCTCATTATCCTCGACGATCATGACTTTTTTTGACATCAATATAACTCCACCCTTCCTATATAAAGAATAGCTATAAGTCTGAATACATTATCCCTTAGTTAAAATAAAATGATAAAAAAAATTGTAAACCATGAAGAAACTGAATAATTTGCGATAAAAGCATTTCTTCTATTATAAAAAACTAATCGCAACACTTTCCAGTTGATAAAATGGAATCCGAAACGCTCATAAAATTGTATTGTCGCACATTTTTCTAACTAGCATATTAACTAATTTATGGATATTAGAGTTGGTTTTCATACCGTTTCATTGCAAAACAGACATAAATTAACTCAAATACTGATTATTGAAAATGAATAAAATCAACCAAATAAGCTTTTACTAATACGTAATAAGTTGTTGCTGTTTTAAAATAACTATTTAAACTTTTAAAATAAGTTATTAATTTTTGATTTTTCCATTTTTTATTAAATTAAAAATATTTTATTTATAGTTTTAATTTTAAGCATTATTTTTCAAAAAGATGCGGATTTTCAATGGTAAGCTTTTCCCGTGCTTTTTGCAACCGTTTAATAGTTTCATCAATCTTTGATGAAGAATGAGAAAATTTTTGATTACTCAACAAATGTTGTCGTTCTTGACATTCATAAAAACACCGCATTTGAGATTGGAGTATTCTCATTTCTTGAAAAAAAAGACGGCCCGTTTCTTTGAAATCATTATTAAGTGAAAAAAGTTGATCAGAAATTGATACCAAAACCTGTTTTAAGAAGTGCTCACTTTCTTGACGTTTGCGATACTCTAAAATAAGAGCGTAGCTTATCGCATCCAGTTGTTTTTTAGTAGAATCAATTTTCTGCAATAAATTTTGCTTTCCTCCTATGTTTTCTTTTTGTACCTTCAAAAGCATAGCATGAATATTTAGCAACTTAACTGCGGAATAAGGCAAATAATCAACCAATGTGGATGTATCTGCATAGCGTTTTTGTGCAACCATCAACTCACCTAATGACTGGCTTTTACATTCATCCCACTATTTTTTCTGACTTTACAGAACTATTCTAAAGAAAGTGCTAAAAATACTGATTTCGATATATTTTTGACGAGTAACTTCACTTTTTTGTATTTTAAGGTTGGGCAAATGGAGATAAAAGGCGCATAGGCGTATAAAAGATAAGGTGTGTAGTTTTCTCTAAAACACTACTACTATCAGCAAGAATCGCCTGACTTGGAGATAATTCCGTACCCTGCATAATTGTTGAAGCCAAAGAACCTTCTCGAGAAAGAGCCATCAATGTTGGCGAAGACGCAAATACACTGTGTGCCCCACCATCAACATGAGAAAAATCAAAGACAGCTATGCCATTTTTACGTAGTATATCAATATCTGAGCCATCTCCTACACGAGGATGCCCACCTGTAAGACGCCCCGAAACAGCAAGAGCTTTATCAGCACGGGATACCAAAATAGCTGTTGGCTTAGGCAATTCTTTAATATCATTAAGTTGACGCTCAAATACATCAAGATCAATGTCTGGCGCAGCCATTAAAAAACTTGTAATACGACGAATTGGCTTATATTTTTTTTGTAATGCTAGAGTCCTGAACGCTTCCATAGTAGCAAAATTTCCCATAGAGTGCGCAATAACCGATATTTGATCTGCATTCGTTTCACTGATGAGTGTTAAGAGCTCCATGAGTCCATCACGTGCAAAATTAGCACTATCACGATCATAAATATAAAGGGGAACTGATCCAGCAGAGGGCCATGAATAGTGTACAGCAACAACATTCAAAGAATAATCATAAGTAAACTGAGCTGTACGAAATGTACCATCTGCAAAATTATTATTATAACCATGAATAAAAAGAAAAATTTCTCTTTTTCCTTTTGGTTTTTTCGCTAAAGCCGTATTTAATTGTTGCTTAAACTGTTCCTTGTTATCATACTTTTGTAATGCCACTGCTGCAAAATACTTATCATGAGTAGGTTTGTATGCGTTTGTTTCAACAACACCTTTCACGTGTTGTTGAGGGATTCCCACATCAACGCGATTATAGTGAACTTTATTTGATCGCTCTGCCCCGTAAGGCTGAGAATAACTGTTTTGCATCATACGGCTTGTTGCAACATATACTGGAATGATAGCTTTTGGAGGAATAGGCTCACCTTCAACTTCTCTTTGCACAGCCACCATAGATGGCGTTGCATGAATACCATGCCACAGCACCGCACGCGATCTACTGCATGCAGTTAATAAAGTAATACAAATAAAGAATATTAAATATCTTAAAAACATTGCACTTCTCACGGCAACATCACCTAATCATGCTGAAAAGAGTCACCACTGCATTTTACAGGCACAAAGAGGCAAACCTAAGAACCTAAAATGAAGCTTTCATCAAGAGCACACTGAACGAATAATATGCAAAAAAATCCGCTATAATGCGCACATACCCTCTTAATCTACATCCATACCAGCCAAAGGAAGCACAAATGGTGTGGTCGAGAAGACTCGAACTTCCACGGGTTGCCCCACAGCGACCTCAACGCTGCGCGTCTACCAATTCCGCCACGACCACACGTGGTAAAGACAAAAATCCAATTTTCGACTTCTTAACAAATCACAAAGCAAGGTACAAGCCAATTTTCGCTTTCTCATAACTTATTTTATTGATCAAAATGTAAATTTTATTACAATCCACGAACCGCCATCATAAAATTAGCCTGAGCAACTTGATCTTTTTCATAATAGCCATGAAAACTTGTTGTAATCGTTGTAGCACCTTGCCTTTGTATTCCTCTCATAGCCATACACATGTGTTCAGCTTCAATCAATACTGCAACACCGCGAGGCTTTAAATATATCGCTAAAGCATCGGCTATTTGAGCTGTCATAGTTTCTTGTGTCTGCAAACGACGAGAAAAAATATCCACAACACGTACAAGTTTTGAAAGACCAACAACTTTTTTATCAGGAAAATAAGCTATATGAGCTTTACCAACAATTGGAATCATGTGATGTTCACAATGTGAATAAAAAGCAATATCTTTCACTATCACTGGTGCATTATATCCTGAAACCTCTTCAAAAATCGTGCTCAAGACTTCTTCCACCGATTCGCTGTAACCGGTAAAAAGCTCGCGATATGCTTTAGCTACGCGCTTAGGAGTATCCATAAGTCCTTCTCGATTTGGATTTTCTCCCACCCATAGCAGCAATGTACGAATTGCTGCTTCCACTTCTTCAAAATCAGGACGTTTTTCCCCATATAAAAACGGGTTTGTAGTACCCCCTTTAACATCATGCATTTTAAAACTCCAAGCTTACCACATACAAAACATTTGCTATATGTCCATTTCATTCTGTATAATTTCTATATAATCGAATTAAAAGCTTAAACAATCACGGCTTTCGAATTTTTAGGTCATTGCTCATGATTGACAATATTTATAATGATAAAATACTTGAATATGCTGCACGTATCAGCAAAATTGGGCGTCTTAATGATCCGAATGCGACATCAAAAAAACATGCTCGCCTCTGCGGCTCAACTATTACTGTAGATCTCAAAGTAAAAAATTCTATCGTTACAGATTTTGCTCATGATGTGCACGCATGTGTGCTAGGACAAGCTTCAGCTTCACTTTTAGCATATCACATTATCGGACAAACAACACAAAACCTTAAAATGTTACGTGAAGTTATTTATCACATGCTCACAGAAGATGGCCCGCCTCCTTTAGCACCATTTGAAGCGTTTTCTTGCTTACAGCCCATTAAAAACTATAAAGTGCGTCATACATCAACAATGCTTGTTTTTGATGCTGTTATAGACTGTATTAAACAAATTGAAGAAAAATAAATGCTTGAATCATATTCTCAAAAAACAAAACAAACTCGAAACTATATAGGAGTATGGCGAAAAACACCTGGGCGGTTATTGGGTATTTTATTAATACGTTTCTATCAAGTAACACTTTCCAATTTTATAGGAAATCAGTGTCGTCACGCACCAACTTGTTCAGAGTATATTTATGAAGCAATTGCACGCCACGGACTTTGGGCAGGTGCATGGATGGGACTTTTTCGTATCATACGTTGTGGTCCATTTGGAACACATGGCTTCGATCCAGTACCTACCTCTCTTGGAAATTCTTGCTGTTTTTATAAACCTTGGCATTACTGGAAAATTTCTGCCCAACATAACAAATAGTTCTTTTCTTTTTATATGTGTATTGATAGAAAACAAGCCTGTTGTCCTTAACTGATTACCACGAAGTTTTTATGAAACTCTCCACAGTATGTTTGTGGAGTTGGATTAAAGGGGTGTTTTATGTCTTGTTCCGTTTCTCTTTCCTTTCCCGATGGTTCAAAACGTGATTACCCCACCGAAATGACGGGGTTAGAATTAGCAATATCTATTTCCAAATCACTTGCAAAAAAAGCAGTCGCCTATAGCCTTGATGGAATCATTCGAGACTTATCAGACCCATTAGGACAATCTGGTGAGGTTGAAATCATTACTCGCGAAGATCCACGCGCCCTTGAGTTAATACGCCATGATTGTGCACATGTCTTAGCTGAAGCAGTACAAGAGCTTTTTCCTGAAACGCAAGTTACAATTGGCCCTGTCATTGAAAATGGCTTTTATTATGACTTTGCACGCCAGCAACCTTTTACATTGGATGATCTTTCCACCATTGAGAAAAAAATGCGTGAAATTATCCAGCGCAATAAATTTTTTAGAAAAGAAATTTGGTCTCGTGAAAAAGCTAGAAAAATTTTTTCTGAAAAAAATGAACTTTATAAGGTTGAGCTGATCGATAATATCCCTGATAATCAAGATTTAAAAGTCTATTATCAAGGTGATTGGTTTGATCTTTGCCGCGGTCCACACATGCAATCTACTGGACAAATTGGTAATGCTTTCAAACTAATGAAAGTTGCAGGTGCTTATTGGCGTGGTGATGCCAATAATCCGATGCTAACGAGAATTTATGGAACGGCATTTGCTAACGAAAATGATCTAAAAGCCTATTTGCACATTCTAGAAGAAGCTGAAAAACGCGATCATCGTCGTTTGGGACGTGAAATGGACTTATTTCATTTCCAAGAAGAAGGACCGGGAATGATTTTTTGGCACAAAAAAGGCTGGAAAATGTTCCAAAATCTGATCAACTATATGCGTAGACGCCTCGATGATCACCAATATGCTGAAGTAAATGCACCGCAAGTCCTTGATAGATCACTTTGGGAGTTATCTGGTCATTGGGGATGGTACAAAGAAAATATGTTCAAAGCAATTCCAGCAGCTGATGATTGGGATGATGAATATATTTATGCTCTCAAACCCATGAATTGTCCTGGACATGTACAAATTTTTAAACATGGTTTAAAATCTTATCGTGATTTGCCTATTAGGCTTGCTGAATTTGGTCTTGTTCATCGCTACGAACCTTCAGGTTCTTTGCACGGTCTGATGCGTGTGCGTAGCTTTACACAAGATGATGCACATGTTTTTTGCACAGATGAGCAATTAGCCGATGAATGTCTTAAGATTAATGATTTGATTTTATCGGCTTATGCTGATTTCGGTTTTAAAGAAATCAGCCTTAAATTTTCAACACGTCCAGAAAAACGCGTTGGATCTGATGCATTATGGGATCATGCAGAAAATATCATGGCATCTGTTCTTAAAGACATTGAGGCAAAATTTGCAGGGCAAATCAAAACAAGTGTCCTTCCAGGTGAAGGCGCATTTTATGGGCCAAAATTTGAATATACACTGAAGGATGCTATCGGTCGCGAATGGCAATGCGGAACAACACAAGTAGACTTTAATCTTCCTGAACGCTTTGGTGCATTCTATATTGACAAAAATTCCGAAAAACGCCAGCCTGTTATGATTCACCGTGCCATTTTTGGATCAATGGAACGTTTTCTTGGTATATTAATAGAAAATTTTGCTGGACATATGCCGCTTTGGCTTGCGCCCGAACAAGTTGTTGTAGCAACAATCACATCTGAAGCAAATGAATATGCAAAAAAAATAACGGCAAAGCTTAAAGCCATTGGACTCTCAGTAACATCAGATCTTCGTAATGAAAAAATTAATTACAAAATACGTGAACATTCTTTACAAAAAGTTCCTGTAATTTTAGTATGTGGGAAACGTGAAGCTGAAAACAACAATGTAAGTATGCGTCGCTTAGGAAGCACGGATCAGATCTTTTTATCTATAGAAGAAGTTATTAAGCAACTTTCGAATGAAGCTACCCCCCCAGATTTGCATCGTTTAATAAATGCTTAAAATATATCAAAAGGCAAAAAAGCTATAAAATAAGAACGTTGTCGTTATCGTGCTCTGTCAAGTACACGCTTACATTCAATGAGTTCAAATAACGTTTCTTGTAACAATGCTTTATCCGTTTTGTCCTTGTAAGTGTCAACAGCACCAACAGATTCTTCTGCATCATTCCTCATAAAACTTAAAAGCCCAAAAGAAGACTTTTTAGGTTTATTGCGGATAGTCTCAGATGTTTTTCCTGCATGTTTTTTTTCCATTACGATATTCATAGCATCGATATCACCATTACCAAAGGCAATAATAAAAGCGATGCCATTCTCTTTTAAAAGACGTTGCACGCCCTTTATAGTATAACCTTGATCGTACAATAGCTGTTTAATACCGTTAAGCAAATCTACATCAGCTGGACGATAATAACGCCTCCCGCCTCCACGCTTCATCGGTTTAATCTGCGTAAAACGTGTTTCCCAAAATCTTAACACATGCTGTGGAAGCCCCAACAACTCAGCGACTTCGCTAATTGTGCGAAAAGCATCAGAGCTCTTATCCATTTTGCAACACCTTATCTAAACTATACAAATAATTTTATAGCGATTAATCAAGTTTTAATTGTTCAAAAAATTAACAAAAATTGAATTTATTGAAATGAAATTCAAATATTGATCCTATATAAGTTTTTTTAATAAATAGCATAATAATGACAGCGCTTACTTATGTGACATCATTTTTTTGTTTTGCACGATGTGAATCTAAAATTCTTTGTTTCAGTACATTTGCAGCCTTGAACGTCACCACTCGCCGCGATGGTATAGGCGCTTCTACACCAGTTTTCGGATTGCGTCCAATTCGTTCATTTTTATTGCGAACTTGAAAAGTTGCAAAAGAAGACAATTTAACTGCTTCACCTTTTATCAGTGAATTACAAATTTCATCCAAAACTAATTCAACCAAAGCTGCTGATTCACTATGTGACAAGCCCACTTTCTTACAAATCACGCTCGCCAAATCTGCACGCGTTACTGTTTTACTTGTCATTATAAACACCTATCCAAAATTAAAAATTATAAAGTGATTTATACGTTTTATTCAAATATGGTCAAGCAGCTATAACCTACCAGCGAATAAGAACTGCTCCCCATGTAAATCCGCCCCCCATAGCTTCCAACATAATGAGATCTCCTTTTTTAATTCTTCCATCATGAATAGCTGTTGTTAAAGCCAATGGAACTGATGCTGCAGACGTATTACCATGTTGATCAATGGTGATTACAACTTTATCGTTAGCAATTCCCAGCTTTTTAGCTGATGCTTCAATAATACGTTTATTGGCCTGATGAGGCACAAACCAATCTAATTGTGAAGAATTCATACCTGCAGCTGTAAAACACTCATCAACCACATCAGTTATCATGCCAACTGCATATTTAAAAACTTCTCGTCCCTCCATACGTAAATAGCCTGTTGTTTGCGTTGTTGAAGGACCACCATCAACGTACAGCTTATCTCTATATGCACCATCAGAGCGCAATTTGGCAGACAATATACCACAATCAGAAGCAAAATTACCTTCAACTTTCTGCGCTTCTAAAATAGCAGCACCTGCACCATCACCAAACAAAACACATGTTGTGCGATCTTTCCAATCTAAAATTCGAGAAAACGTTTCAGATCCAATAACCAAAATCCTTTTTGCTAGCCCACCACGTAAATAAGCGTCTCCCGTTGTTAAAGCAAAAATAAAACCAGAGCAAACAGCTTGAATATCAAAAGCAAACCCATGATTCATTCCCAAGGCATGCTGAATCTCAACAGCAGAAGCAGGAAATGTATGGTTTGGCGTTGACGTTGCTAAAATAATACAATCAATATCTTTTATTGTTAAACCAGCATTAACAAGTGCAGCTTGTGCAGCTTTTACTCCTAAAGAAACAGTTGTTTCATTTTCATTGGCAATATAACGTTGACGTATTCCTGTACGCTGAATGATCCACGAATCAGATGTTTCAACAAATTTTGCAACCTCATCATTCGATAAGCTCTTTTTTGGCAAGGCACTTCCCACACCACACACAACTGATCGAATCATTCGCCCCTAACCTTTTCTTGATTTTTTTTATTTGCATTATAAATACTGATCATACGGTCTCCCCCTTTAATATTACCTTATCTTCTTTATCCAAAAGTTTCTCTTTATTTTCGTGAAATCGTCTTAAGTCATCAGTTATTTTTTTTAAAAGTTCATTATTAACCATTTCATAACCAACACGAATAGCAGAAGCAAAACCACCAGCATTTGCACCGCCATGACTTTTTATCACAACACCGTTCAAACCTAAAAGCACTCCACCATTAACTCTGTCGGGATCCATTTTATGCTTCAGTGTACGAAAAGCACTTCGCGAAAAAAAGTAACCAAGATATGAAAAAAAAGAACTGCGCATAGCAGTACTCAAAAGCTCCCCTATCTGTCGTGCAGTCCCTTCTGCTGTTTTTAAAGCAATATTACCAGAAAACCCTTCCGTTACAACAACATCTACTACTCCTTTTCCAATATCACTCCCTTCAACAAACCCTTTATACTCCAGTCCTTCTAATTGGACTTCACGCAATATCATTCCAGCCTTTTTGATTGCATAAAGACCTTTAACTTCCTCAACACCAACATTTAAAAGCCCAACACTTGGTCTCTCGGTATGATATAAGGTGCGAAACATACCTGCCCCCATCACTGCCAAATCAACCAACTGGCTAGCAGATGCACCAATCGTTGCACCAATATCCAAAACGATACTCTCACTGCGAAGTGTTGGCCAAATACCAGCAATCCCAGGACGTTCAGCTTCTGCCATCATTTTTAAACAAAAATAAGACATTGCCATGAGCGCACCCGTGTTACCAGCAGAGATGCAAACATCAGCTTCACCATTTTTTACAGCTTCAATCGCATACCACATTGATGATTTGCCACGCCCAATACGAAGTGCTTGGCTTGGCTTTTCATCCATACGCGTATAACTTTCTGTGGAATAAAAGCTTGATACAGAAGCCAAGCAAGGATACTTTTTCAAAACTGGCTTAACAGCTTCATCTATCCCATAAAACAAAAAATAAACATTGGGCAAATATTTTTGTGCAATTGCTGCTCCCGCAATAGTTACTTCTGGACCATGATCACCACCCATTACATCCACGGAAATTCTAATCACTCTTGCATATCCTACATTTTTAAATTTATGCTTTTAAATTCATTGCAATTTTTTACGACCGAAAAATCGCGAAGCGTATCATACAGATCGCTTCGCAGAAAATACCGTTTTTATTTTAGTATACAATAAATATTTTTTTTATGTATTTATACTCACTTCCAATCTTTCAAAATAGAAAATGGTGATATTTTTTTCTCAATTTCATCTGAACTTTCAATAACACTCATGCTTATACCTTTTTTGCGTGGGTAATGATCAATTGACAACTCAAAAAATTCTTCCATAACTGCACCTATATCAATTTTATCGTCATAAAAAACTTCTGGCACATCTAACCCTTCCGCATCTAAAAACAATTCACCTGTATCATCTGATATTTTTGGCTTCATTAAATTTGAGTTTTCAGGGACAAAAACAACTTCTATTTTTTCATAAAGAGTATTTTCTAGCGGTTCTAATGTGATAACACATGATTGTATTATATGTGCTCGCAATATTCCTTTTACGCGTACTCCACGTTTTTTCGACGGAAAGATATGAAATTCTCCCTCACAAGATTTCACTTTAACCAAATCATGATTCTTAGCTAAATTTGCACACTCTCGTTGATTTGCACAAATATGAACCCTTATACCCTTGGCAGGTAATGAACGTACGGATATTGGATAAGCCAAAGCAAATGTCATCTGAGAAACATTTTGAACATTCATTGGCAACTCCTAAATATAAATGAGGCTTAATATACTGCGCTTTTTATTTGGCAAAGTTACATTTTATCATTTTTTGCTTTTCTAAAGAAACTCTATATGGCATAATTCGCTTTATAACAGGGAAGCTCAGTGTAAGCTACGGCAGATTAAGCCTAAATGAGAAAAAATTTGAGATTCCTTTTTCGTCATATATCTAACTATAAAATATCTAACTACAAAATGGAGATATCATTGTTTCAGATGCCCCACATAGTGGATGTAGTCAAATGTAAATTATTGATTAGTCTGTTAATAATAAGTATGGCGGCAATTTCTGGTTGTCGTTTAATTGATTCCTCAGGTTCAAGTCAGATATATAGAGAGGGTTATATTCTTGATAAAAGTGCTCTTGATTCTATTTCTGTTGGCTCAAGTCAGGAGCAAGTTATTTTAACTCTAGGAACCCCTTCACTAAAGACGAAGTATGATAATGATGTCTTCTATTATATTTCACAAACTCGCTACCGTAGTATGCAATTTATGAAATCAAAAATCATTGATCGCAAAGTTTTAGCTATCTACTTCAATAAAAATAACCAAGTTACCAAAATAGCAAATTATGGTCTACAAGATGGTCAAATATTTGATTTTATCGCGCAAGTAACACCAACAGCAACAAAAGAGCAGTCTTTCTTGCTTCAAATAATTAAAGGCTCTGCGAATTTTCCAATTCAAAACTAAGTTTTAATGCCCTGCATACAACCCTGATAACATTAGGGTTGTATCTACTATTTTTGAAGGCGGACTTCTTTCGCTATATTATCAAGAACTGCATTGACGAGCTTTGGTTCATCACCTTCAAAAAATGCTTTTGCTATATCAACATATTCACTTACAACAACAGCAACAGGAACATCTTCACGGTTGACCAATTCCCATAAACCTGCACGCAAAATCGCTCGCAATATAGAATCAAGGCGCGAAAGTGACCATTCTGCAGAAAGCTGTTGATGAAGCGTAGGGTCAAGCTGCTTTTGATCTTGCACAACACCAGTTATTATAGCCAAGAACCATTGAAAATCAGCATCAAGGTACTGATCTCCATCAATATCTTTTCCTAAACGATAAGCCTCATACTCAGCTGCCGTTTCCATAACACCAGTCCCAACCATATCCATTTGATAAAGTGCTTGTACTGCAGCGAGTCTTGCTGCTCCACGTTTATTAGCTAAACGCGAAAAATGTTTGCTTTCTATATCAGCCATATTTAATGATTATCTCCAAATCCCTTTTTCAGAGCAATCATACATAAAGCAGCTTCAGCAGCGAAACCACCTTTATTTTTTTCGTCCTGTTTTGCACGCACCCATGCTTGTTTTTCATCTTCAACAGTCAAAATACCATTTCCAATAGCCAAATTTTTATGGACAGTTAAATCCATCAATGCTCGACAGGAATTATTAGCAACAATTTCAAAATGATATGTTTCACCCCGAATAATACAACCAAGTGCTACATAGCCATCATAAGACACCTTACTATTTTTTTCGACAAAAGCTATTGCAGCTGGTATTTCTAATGCTCCCGGAACTGTTACAATATCGTAACTTGATTCAGCCTTTTGTAAAGTGGTCACTGCACCTGCAAGAAGTGCATCGGAGATTTTACTATAAAAACGCGCTTCAACAATCAATATACGCGCCTTTTTATGCATTTCTTTCATCATAATGAACTCTCATCAAAATAAACCAATAAACTTTGTGTATTTAAAACATACAATTAAAAAAACATAATCAATTTTTAGCTTATTCAGCTTGCATTTTAAAGCCAGAAAATTGGGCAGCATAACGAGCAAATTGATCAATTTCTAAATTAACTTGATCGCCAACTTTAGCTTGTCCCCAAGTCGTCACTTCAAGTGTATGACGAATAATAAGAACATCAAAAATGTTATTCTCAACGCAATTAACGGTGAGAGACGTTCCATTAAGCGCAACAGAGCCTTTACCTGTAATAAAGGGCATCAATCGTGTTGGAGCTTTTATGAAAAAACGAACTGCATCACCTTCATTTTTCTGATTAATAATTTCAGCCAAACCATCAATGTGACCAGAAACCAAATGCCCGCCCATTTCATCACCAAATCGTAGCGAACGTTCCAAATTAACAAAAGTCCCTTTTGTCCATTGCGCAAGATTAGTCAAACGCAATGTTTCTTCCCACGCCTCCACTGCAAACCAAGTGTTAATCGTTGGTTTTTCAGCTTTTTCAACGATCGTCAAACAAATCCCTGAACATGCAATTGATGCTCCAATTTCTAAATTTTCCATGTCGTAGTGTGTAGAAATATTTAAACGCACCCCTTGCTTTAAAGATTTAACATCTTCAACACAACCAATATCCGTTACAATCCCTGTGAACATAGTGTCTTACGCCTCCACTTACAAAAACGGTCATTGCCAAACATTCTTGTCTCAACTTCACGAAACTCTGAAAAATATTTTCTAAAATGGGGAGCTTCAACACGGCTTTCGCCTAAAATAATAGGTGCATAAAAGCATATTAAATGATCTACACAACCAGCATTTAAGAACACTTCTCCTGTCTTTACTCCTCCCTCAAGTAAAGCATTATTGATCCCAAGTTGATAAAGTAATTGTAAAATAGAAAAGGGCTGCATACAACCATTGCTAGACTCTACTGAATATACAGATACACCACATTGTTTAAGTGCTATTTTTTTGCTTTCCTTTGAAAGACCTGCATCACAAATAATCCATGTAGGAATTTTTGTTGCCGTTTGAACAACCTTTGCATCAAGGGGAATACGTAAGTCTATATCTAAAATAATACGTATAGGCGAACGTTTTCCCAGTCCTGGCAAGCGACAATTTAGCTGTGGATTATCCGCTAATATAGTGCCAACACCAACAATAATAGCGTCATTTTGAGCCCGTAAAATATGAGTATGTGTGTGGGAAATCATTCCACTAATTTTTATTCCACCCTGCCCTTTTTTTCCCACACCATTATCTGCAGAAATTGCCATTTTTAAAGTGACGGCACATCGCTGCAGCTTCTTTATGCATAAATGAGTACACAATGCTTCAAAAGCTTCTTCAGCCAAAACTCCTTCCACAACTTCAATACCAGCCGTACGCAAAAGAGCAATACCACGACCATCAACTCGTTTATCTAAATCAGTAAGAGCAATAACAACCCGCGAAATACCCGATTTAATAAGTGCATTGACACACGGCGCAGTCTTACCATAATGCGAACAAGGTTCCAAAGTAACATAAGCAGTGGCACCATGAGCCAAGGGACCCGCCATGTGTAAGGCTTGCACTTCAGCATGAGGCCTTCCATGAATAGCAGTTACACCATAACCAACAATGGATATTTCCCCATTATCATCATTGCGCGTGATTAATGCGCCAACAGAGGGGTTTGTACCAGTAAGACCGATATGACGTTCTGCCAAACGGATAGCTGCGCCCATATATCGTTCATCTTGCGCTTTGTTATTCATTGAAACAAGATTCTGTATCCGTTATATCCTTTGACAACTCATCTATAATATCATGAAAATCGCTTGCATTACGAAAATCTCGATAAACAGAGGCAAAACGAATATAAGCAATATCATCAATACTCTTCAACGCTTCCATCACAAGACGCCCAATTCTTTCTGAAGCAATCTCAGGCTCTCCTAAGCTCTCAAGCTGACGAACAATGCCAGAAATTGCTTGTTCAACATGGTCAGGATCAATATTGCGTTTACGCACAGCTACATCAACTGATCGCATCAATTTATCACGATCAAAAGGTTCACATTGACCACTTTTTTTAGAAACTAAGAAGTTACGCAATTGAACACGTTCAAAAGTCGTAAAACGCCCACCACAAATAGAACATACACGTCGCCGTCGAATGACCGCACCCTCCTCAGTAGGGCGCGAATCTTTAACTTGTGTATCCTCAGATTGACAGTAAGGACAACGCATCTTCTTACACTCTTAACAAGCTCACAGATCAGAATAAAGAGGGAAATTATTCGTCATGTCTTTTACTTTTTCCTTAACAGCCATTTCAACTACACTATTGTCCTCATCACTTTTTGTTATCCTGAGACCTTCAAGAACTTCTGTAATTAAATCAGCAACTTGAATAAACTCATTTTCTGCAAAACCACGCGTTGTTGCCGCGGGTGTCCCTAAACGAATACCTGAGGTTACAAATGGTTTTTCTGTATCAAAAGGTATGCTATTTTTGTTACAGATAATGCCAGCACGTCCCAAAGCCAATTCTGCGAATCTTCCTTTTAAGTTTTTAGAACGCAAGTCAACCAACAATAAGTGATTATCTGTACCGCCAGTAACAATATTAAAACCATTACTCTGCAATCTCTTTGCCAAAGTCTTAGCATTAGCAACCACATTAGCAATATAATCTTTGAAAGCAGGCTGCAAAGCTTCTCCTAGCGCCACCGCCTTGCCAGCAATCACATGCATGAGAGGACCACCTTGAAGACCTGGGAAAACTGCCATATTAACTTTTTTGGCTAACTCTTCATCATTTGTCAATATCATACCACCACGAGGACCACGCAGTGATTTATGTGTTGTGGAAGTAACAATATGTGCATATGGAACAGGAGAAGGATGAGCACCAGCAGCAACTAAACCTGCGATATGAGCCATATCGACCACTAAATATGCTCCAATTTCATCGGCAATTTCACGAAATCGTTTCCAGTCCCATATCCGCGAATAAGCTGTCCCACCTGCAAAAATAAGCTTTGGCTTATGTTCTTTTGCAAGACGCTCAACTTCCTCCATATCAAGAAGCTGATCTTCTTGACGCACACCATAGGAAACAACATTAAACCATTTCCCCGACATATTGACGTGAGATCCATGCGTGAGGTGACCACCAGCATTCAAACTCAGCCCCATTAATGTGTCCCTAGGTTGAAGCAAAGCCAAAAGTACAGCCTGATTCATTTGACTACCTGAATTAGGTTGAACATTCGCAAAAGAAGCACCAAATAACTTCTTAGCTCGCTCAATTGCTAGTCCTTCAATTTGATCAGCAAAATGACATCCACCATAATAACGATTTCCTGGATAGCCCTCTGCATATTTATTAGTTAAAACCGACCCTTGTGCTTCTAAAACTGCTCTTGAAACAATATTTTCTGATGCAATAAGCTCAATTTCATATTTTTGACGCTCAAATTCTCCTCTAATTGCATCAAAAATTGCGGCATCAACAGTTTGTAAATGATTATTAAAAAAGCACTTTTGCGTGCTATTTTCTGGCTTGGTCATAAAATACATCCTAACATTAAAAAACGAAGCAATAAACGATAACATAGCAAATTGCACAGACAAAATATTTTAAATTATTTTTATTTTTAAAAAGTGCAAAATTGATATTAATTTTATCATAACGTGCTCTTATTACACTATTTTTTATAGATAAAACGACTTATATCCCTAAAATATTCAATAATTTAAGCTCATTTATGGTGTGACATGCTGAATATGGTAAAACAAAATTAATTCAAGGTAGATATGAATGACGACAAAAGTTTTTATTGATGGTGAACATGGAACAACTGGATTACAAATACACAAGCGACTAAAAAAACGTCCAGATTTAGAATTACTTTCCCTTCCCCATACAGATCGACATAACATCAATATTCGAAAAGATTATCTTAACCAAACTGATATTGCTATTTTATGTCTTCCAGATGATGCTGCACGCGAAACAGTCTATCAGCTCAAAAACAATAAAAAAATTAGAATCATTGATAGCTCAACAGCTCACCGCGTTGCACCAGATTGGATCTATGGTTTTCCTGAAATGACTGCAGGACAAAAAAAACGCATCCAATCGGCACGTTACGTAACAAACCCTGGATGTTATCCTACTGGTGCAATTAGCTTAATTCGACCACTTCGCGAAGCTGGTCTTCTAGACGCTTACTATCCAATATCAATTAATGCAATATCTGGCTACACTGGCGGTGGTAAACAATTGATTGCACAAATGGAAAATCAATCTCAACAAAACAATAGTCGGGAAAGTTATTTTATCTATGCTCTCAATCTGAAACATAAACATGTGCCAGAAATTAAAACTTATGGACAAATCAACCAAACACCCATTTTTGTACCAAGTGTCGGTCATTTCCCTCAAGGAATGATTATAAATCTTCCATTACATCGTAACTTATTTACAAAATCAGCGAATTGCTCTGATCTACGCGAAATTTTCGCAAATCATTACGATGGACAAAATGTCATATCGATTGCATCACAAAAAGAAACCGAGACCCTTACCAAACTCAGCCCAGAATGCCTAGCACATAAAGATGGCATGAAACTATTTGTTTTTGGCGATGAGAATGAAGGTATTTTTAATCTATGCGCCATACTAGATAATTTGGGGAAAGGTGCATCTGCAGCTGCTGTTCAAAATCTCGACTTAATGCTTTTAGGTAATTAAATTGTACTGATAGCAAATTCTTATTTACTAACAGGATATGCTCCCTTTGTTGCGCGCCAATGTGCAACTGAAAAACATAATATCACTAATGCAACGCTTTGATGGATGAGTCCCAAAATTATTGGAACTTCATTTAACAATGTAATAATCCCCAAAAGTGCCTGAATAACTATCATAATACATATCAAAAATGCACGACGAGAATGCGTTGAATGTGGAACATTTTTTTGTACATATAAAGCATGAATAATGGCTACAATAAACAAAAAATAAGCAAAAAAACGGTGAACAAATTGAACAGTTAACGGATTTTCAAAAAAATTAAGCCAAACGGGATTATGATTCAGCAATCCATCGGGAATGACTTGACCGTCCATAAGTGGCCACGTATTATAAGCTTTACCCGCATGCAATCCTGCAACTAAAGCACCCAAATAAATCTCGACTAAAATAAGAGCAACAAGCCAACCAGCAAAATGTTGAATCATTTTATTTGTTGGCTTTTCTGAATATTCTATAAGTCCTCGAGACAGATAAGTAACAAAAATAATAACAAAACATGCTGTTATAAGATGAAATGCTAAACGATACTGGCTCACGCTTGTCAGATTGCTTTGACCAATACCTGAAGCCACCATCCACCAACCAATCGCACCTTGAATAGCGATAAGAACTGGCACAATACTAATTGGAAGCAGAATATTTTTTTCAACACGCTTATTTGCCCAAAACCAAATTAAACCAAACAATGCCACAAGACCGACAAGACGCCCAAGAACACGATGACCCCATTCCCACCAAAAAATGACTTTAAATGCACTTAATGTCATATCGCGATTAAGGAGCTTATATTGCGCTATCTGCTGATACTTCGAAAATTCTTCCTGCCATTGCTCCACACCAATAGGTGGAATCATGCCATGAATTGGTTTCCATTCGGTTATCGATAACCCTGATCCCGTCAGGCGAGTAGCTCCTCCCACTAAAACAATTGCTAAACACAGTAATAAAATAGAATCAAGCCACACTCGGATTTGTTTCCGATGCTTTTTTTGCAATGGGACTAAAATAACATCATCTAATCTCTCTACTGCCATCTTTAATCACCCCACGCCTGTCTATCTCCACGCACAAGTATTTTTTAAACTTTGAAATTAAATCTTAACGAATTTATTAAGTACTGCAACTTTAGCAAAAAAACAAAGCATATTAGCTATAACATGCAATTAGCGCTTTTATTTTGCAACATTTACGATGTAATTATACGATAAACAGTTTTTGGAAAACTATTCACCATTTGCATCATCCAATTTTGTTCACTAAGAGCAACACTACAAATGTAATAATCTGTTAATTCCGCAAACTGCTTGAATCCATATTTAGGCTCACTTGCTATTTCTAAAATGACAAAGTCATAGTCTTTTTTAAATTCTTGTAATATATTAGGAATACTGTTCGAAAAATCTTGTACATAAGCAATATTTTTTAACCCTTGGGGAAGAATATCAATCCCTGTATCATAATCACGATAAACAACATCCTGCAGCTGCGCATTCCCCATTAAAATATCGCTCAATCCTCGGTGTGGGCCAATCACCTTCTCTATTTCTTGACCAGAAATATCCACTAATAAAATTGTTTTTTGCTCTTTTGTGAGATGAAGAGATAATTTTGCTGCCATCCGCGCAGATTCTGGTCCAATTATTGAAACCACTGTTGAGGTTCGCCATTTTAAAAAATTTGATAATCCCTCGATTGTAATAAACGTTTCAAGACCTTTTATTCCCTTAGATACCAAACTTCCTTTACCACTTTCAAAACTGTTTTCCTCTGATTGACTTTTTTTTGTTTGAAAGTATTGCTGAAACAATAATAGTCCTCCCAAGAGAATGATCAAGCTTGTAAATATACTAACAATAATACTTTTTCCGTAAAGAGTTATAAAAGAAATTGGCATGAGCGTTGCTGGAACAACTACTTGAATTTTTATATTCTGCAGTGAAGAAGACTTACTTGTTATTTTATTTTGCGCCTCTACAATCGCTCTTATTTTATCTTCTAGCTCATTAAATATTTGACTTAAAGATTGAGAATGATCTTTTATGAAAAAACTAATTCTTTCTTTTAGCTGTTTTTCAAAATCTCTTGCAATAACCTCATCTACATGAATTTGATCAGTAATCTGTAAAATTTTATTTTCCAATTGACGAGAAAGTGCTTCTGATTCCGCAATCAATGCCTTGATTTGAGGGTGTGTCCAACCTAATTGTGCAGTCATATGCGCTTTTTGTGTTTCTAAAAGATTACGCTTAGATTCTAATGCAGCAATTGCTGAATTGCTTGCAATAAATGATAAAGACAATAAAGATTGCCCATTTTCGCGCATCATCTTAATCGCTGAATTTAAACTCGTTAAATGAATACGCTTTAAAGTTGCTCCTGTTAACTGCATATAAAGATCATTAAGCTCAGTTTTTTTTGCATCCTGATGAATGAAAGAAGCAACAGATGAGCGAAATTCCTGCACTATATTTAATATTGCAGCATTATCATATTGTTGGTCAACTTGTGGTTCTATAAGTAATAATTTTTGATTCTGTTTGACAATTGCCTTTGAAAATGTAGAGAACCAAGTTTTTAATCCCTGTTGAGCAGATTCAATCGTTCCAGCTTCAAAAGCAAAGCTGATTAGATTGCCATTGCGGAATAAACGGATATTTTCACGAAAATTTTTCTTATAAAAACCCTCAAGAAAAAAATTTTGTAAATTTGAATCATTTAAAATTACAGGCTGCAATAATAAAAGCGCAGTGATATTATTTTGCTGATCAATTGCCAACGGCTTTCCCATAGAATCAGATAATGAAAATGTCAAACTTGCTCGATAGCCCCGTGGTTGAGCAGCATAATACAAACAAATCAAAAATACACATAGCATTGCTAACAGCAAAACGATCAAAATGCTTCGCGGTACGATGCGTACCAACAGTTTTTTATCGCACTTAAAATTCATTTTTATTTTAACCAATAAAGTAATTTCATATTTTTTATTAAGGTAAAGTAGTAACTATCCTCTTAACTTGAATTTATATTATTATGAGATAAGTAAAACGTAAAAATTAAGAAAAATATTCAACTACATTTCAAAAATATCTTTAATTCATATTTTGCTTGATATGATTTAATCGATTTTTTGCTTCAAAGGTTAGTACTGCTTTAATGGTCACAGACCCATCATCATGTCCTTCCTGAGTTATTTCACTAGAATTTTCATAAAACCAATTAATAAGCGGCATTTCATGAGGTTTTAAAGTACATTCAATGCTTTGCATTTCCCCAAAAATTCGCTCTTCAATTTTCATTAATAACTGCCCCACTCCCTCACCCGTAAGTGCTGATACCATTATAGCAGGATTTGACAACGTTTTTGCACTTGTTTGCAAAACATTCAACGCATGCTCATCCAACACATCGATCTTATTCCAAACTTCCATAATATGCTCTGTATTATCAATATCAACACCAAGGCTTGAAAGCACTTCTAAAACATCTTGGGCATGAGCACGATGATCAAGATCAGACATATCTCTTACATGAAGGATGAGGTCAGCCTCAACAACTTCTTCAAGAGTTGCTCTAAAGGCTGCAATCAAATGCGTTGGTAAATTAGAAACAAAGCCCACAGTGTCAGATAAAAGAATAGTTTTTCCATGAGGAAGAATAACTTTGCGCAAAGTTGGATCAAGCGTTGCAAACAACATATTCTTTGTTAAAACATCTGCACCACTTAAACAGTTAAAAAGAGTAGATTTTCCTGTATTGGTATACCCTACCAAAGCGACAACAGGGTAAGAATTTTTTTTCCTTTTAGCTCGATGAAGAGCACGTGTTTTAACAACTGTTGTCAATTCGCGACGAATACGAACAATTTTGTCTTGTAAAAGGCGCTTGTCCGCTTCAATCTGCGTTTCACCAGGACCACCTAAAAAACCACGCCCCCCACGCTGCCTTTCTAAATGCGTCCAGCTACGAACAAGACGACTTTTTTGATAAGATAAATGCGCTAACTCAACTTGTAAAACCCCTTCTTTTGTTCGCGCACGATCCCCAAAAATTTCAAGAATCAAAGCTGTTCTATCAATAACCTTGCAGTTCCATAATTTTTCTAAATTACGCTGCTGTACTGGTGTTAAAAAGTAATCCACAATTGCAAGTTCAATACCATACTCGCTTATATAATGGGCAAGCGCATCTACCTTGCCCCTCCCAAACAAAGTCGCGGGACGCTGCGTAGTGATATTAACCGTTTCATGATGAACGACATCCAACCTTATAGCACGCGCTAATCCTAACGCCTCTTTGACCCGAGAAGACAATGAACATTCACGTGAAATTTTTTCACTTTTGCTTTCATAGCAAATAGGTACCAAAACAACAGCGCGCACTTGTTATACAACCTATAAAAATTCTCCAAATTTCTCTCATTTCCATCTATGATTTTTAATTGACATAGCATTTTAAACGAGATAGAAAATTTGCAGTAAGGAGAGTTTATTTATTCGGAATTTTCACCTTCAAACATTTGTATAGATTGTCCAGGCATAATTGTAGAAATGGCATGTTTGTAAACTAATTGGACATGCCCATCACGGCGTAAAAGGACACAAAAATTATCAAATGACGTTACAATCCCTGTTAATTTAACACCGTTCACAAGAAAAATTGTAAGAGAAATTTTTTGCTTGCGAAGCGTATTTAAAAATACATCTTGCAGGTGCTGTGATCGTTCTGCCATTATTTTTACACCTTTTTTCGAACTGCATAAAATATTCGTGCGCACATATCGACTGAAAAATACCCAATTGTCAACGTAATAGCATTAAAATTTAGCAAAATATTGCTTAATATTAAAAAAAAGCCACTATTTTAAAGAAATGAGCATCACAGTTAGTGAGCTCCATCAAGAAACATGACAAGTTTTTTTCATAAAACTATTATTAAAATCTGAATTTTTATTTTATGCTCAAAACATTGATGTATATGATATATCTTTGAGATAGGTAAAGTTATGTGCATTTAAAAGGAAAAGTAACCAATTTTTTTCGTTCAAAAGTCATAAAAATTGCTATCACAATATTATAAATCATAAAATATTATAATAATCAAAGAGAGATACTCAAAACTTATACACCACCCTACCTTGCAAAACTTTTAAATATTTTGCATATTATAATTTTTACAAAATTACCCTTTGTTTGAATAAATCGATCTATGTCTCATCTATAAGCTAAAATTATAAACAGTATTTTATTTTAAGAATGATCCTTTACCACATTGTTTTTAATGATTTTTTTACTAATTTTAAATGAAAAACAAGACCCGCGTTAACTTTATATTGATAAGTTTTCAAAATTTTGCCTTGAACATATTCCTTTCTAAATAATTAACGGCTAGTATACAGGGATATCGGGAGGAAGACGTATCATCCTTTTTCCATGTGTAGAGTACGAGGCGAGTATGGCACGCAGAACCAAATTAAAAGCATTTGAAGTTGAGGTTGAAGAAGCTTTAACAAAAGCTATGGATTGTAACTTTAATGACACGATGGTTGAAACAATACTGTCAAACGATTCTGAAAATGTCGTTAATGTAGATGACTTGATACAAAAAATTACACTGGCGGAACAAGAGGCTTTTGCTAAAAATGATACTTCAGCTCTTATTTCGGAAGCTCATGATAATGCTGTTATTGATGAAGCAGTTGTTGAGCAACTTTTTGCAAACAAACCTGCGCATGAACTTTCAGGTGGTACTGTACATAATACGTTATTGTCTACGCAACTTCATCCTGATAATGATGATATAACAAACTCTTTAAATTTTGAATTACTAAAACAAAAATCTGTTTCTCGGATTTATTGGAGTACAACAGCGCTTAGTGCTCTATGGACAGCAGGAGGTGCTTTTGTCGCCCATAAGCTAGCCCCTGCTGGGTTCAACTCTTTATCGGATATTACCACTTTTTTGACATCTCCAACTGGGCTAGCTGTAGCAGCGGGAACAGTAATTCCTATCCTTATGTCATGGGGATTTGCTCAATTAACAAAACGTTCAAATGAGTTGCGCAATATTGCTGTTCTTATGACAAGTGCTGCTCAACGCCTTAGTGAACCGCAACATATATCTGAAAAACAAGCAATTGCTATAGGACAAACTATTCGTGAAGAAGTCGCTGCAATGAACGAGGGAATTGAACGCACCCTTGGACGTGCTGTTGAACTTGAAGCAATTATACAAGGTGAAGTTCATAACTTGGAACAAGCCTACGCTGAAAATGAATCGCGCATTCATACATTAATCAAAGAATTGAGCAATGAACGCGTAGCTATTCTGAATCATGCCGATCGCGTACAATCAACAATTAAAGGAACACAAGAAAAACTGAGTGATGAGTTTGGTTTGGTTACATCTAAAATTGTAACCAATGTTGAAAAGCTTGCGCAAACCCTCTCTCAGACTTTACAAAAACAGGGAGAAGACCTAGTCGCAAAACTTTCCTATACAGGCGATGGTGTGACCAATCAGCTTGTTGAAAAATTTAATGAAACTACAACACAGATTCAGCAAAAAAATATAAATTTTTTCGATGAGTTAGGAAAAAACTTTGATGGTTTTTCAGAACGTTTTGATAACAATGAAAAGCAGATAGAGAAAACCTTTAATGAAGCAGCCGCTAAAGCTGAAATGCATATAGCGAAAATTGCAACGCATATACAAGCTGCAACAGAACAGACTCTACACAGTGTGGACGAAAAATTTAAAACATTAGATGCAAATATTATTGATCGCAATAATCAATCTTTGCAGAGTTTTGATGAAAAAATTATGCAACTCGATGAGCAATCGCATAAACTCTCTTCTAAATTTGATAACGTAACTTCAGAAGCAATTAAAGCTTTTGAAAATCGTTTAGCAACCGTTGATCTTTCTCTTAAAAAACATGGAGATTCCATAATCGAATCTTTCATTGCTCGCAGCCAAGTCTTAGAAGATAATGCTGAAAAGCTTGGTGACTTCTTGGAAGCTCATACTTTGCGCATTAATACAAATCTCAAAGAAAAAACGGCTGATATCACCGATGTGTTCACAATTGGACACGACAATATTCTTTCTGCAGTCCAAAAAAGCAAAGAAATGCTGAAAGAAGAAATTAAAAATGTCGATAATGCAATTATTGATATCGTACAAGAACGCTCTCAAGATCTAAAATTACAGCTTGCTGATCAACGCGATATGATGGCAAATATGCTTGACAAAGGAAAAGATCAAATCGCTGATACATTTAAAAATCATATTGATGTCTTGGCTCAAAATGCTTCAAATTTTGAAAAAGTTTTGAGTGATAATGCTCAAATCGTTGACCAACATGCTGAAAAGCACGCCACAAATGTAATGCAATGCACAGAAAAACTACAAGAAGTTATTACACAAAGCTGTAATACAACTAAAGATGCGTTAGAAGCACAAGCTAGAAATATTGATATACGTGCTGATGCACTGCGTGATTCTTTGGCTATTAACAGTTTCTCTCTTAACCAAGTTCTTGCAGATCAAGCACGTACACTCGAACAACGTATGGAAACGATCCATAACCTTATTGAAAAAAGTGATATCCATGTTGATGCTGCGTTAAAGCAACAGATGAGTTTTGTTGAAAATGCAATTATCACTAATAACAAAAGTATTACTGAAACCGTTCAAGGGCATCTTAGAAACCTTGAGGGACATACTGAACTTTTAAAGAATACTCTTGCTCAGTCCAACGGTACATTCTTTGAATCTCTTCAAGTACACATGGGATCGTTTGACGAAAATTTAGAAATTCGTGCGCGTAAAATTTTTGAATGCGCGGCTACACTAGAAGAAACGTTGTCTGAAAAACTTGGTCGAGTCTGTGAAACTATCGAGATACAAACATCCGCCCTTGAAGAACGTTCTGATACATTACAAAAATCTATTACCTTTAACAATGAGCAAAGCCAAGCAATTCAAAAAGCTTTGGAAACAAACGTCAATAATATACGTGTAACATTAGAAGATTCTGTTAATACAGTCACAGGCAGCTTGCATGATAAAATTGTAAAAGCCTCTGATGTTCTTTCTTCTACGGGTGAACAAATAATTTCATCTGTTGCTAATGTTGCCGTAAAAGCAGAGAATATTCTTTCAGAATCTGGCAATCGTATTGTATCAAGCGTTAAACAAACAATTCATGATACCAGTGAAAAAGTGCTTTCTGTTTTGTCCGAGCAGACAGCTCACACTGTAGAGGCATTTGCAACAGCAAGTCATAATGCACAAATATTGCTGAATGAAACAATTCATACTTCAGCAACAACAATTGAACAAGTACTCAATGAACGCTGTAATGTTCTTCATCATTCCATGCAAAATCTTCAAAATAATCTAGGAGATCAACTTTCTAATGTAAGTAATCGTTTGGAAGAAGCAGAAAATCAGACAGCTACCCAAATTTCCAAACATGTTGGGACGCTAACAGAATTGACAAATTACTTAAATCAAGCTGCACAGAACACAACTGAATCAATTGGTCATTTAACGCAGCATGTCAGCGAACAGCTTTCTCTTTCAACACAAAATGCCGAACAAAGAATTTATGCGCAAAGTGAATCTTTAGTGAACACTTTAACAAAAACCAATTCTGAAACTATTCAAACCGTAACGGCTATGAAGGAGGATCTTATCAGTAATATTTCATCCATTCTTGAGCAATTGAATCAATCGATTTATAATATTCATGAGAATAGTAATGTTTTGATATCAGCAGTTCAAAATATTGATGGTCGGTTTAATGAAACTGCAAATAGTTTCTTCCACAAAACTAACAAAGTAGCAGAACATTTGTCAGCTTCAGGTAAAGCACTCAATAACAATGTGGATATTTTGCAAGGACTCTCACAAAATACATTTGATAAAATTAGCCATATAACGAATGATTTCGGAAAACATGCTAAGACACTTTCTGATACCATTCGCGTTCTTGAACAATCCGAAAATGCACTCAGCATAACGCTTGAAGAAAAACATAATGCTCTATCTGCATTAAGTAATGCTCTTGTGTCGAAGTCTGATGAAATCAACCAATTAATTAAACATTATGAAAATGTTCTTAGTGTAGCGTTTGAACGCACCGATGAAAATGCGCGTAATTCCACATATTCATTCCAACAATCGCTTAATCAGCTTATTAATGAAGCCTCGACACGTTTTTCAGGTGCAGCAGAAAATATACGCCGCTCAGCATATGAAATTCGCTCAGAAATTTC
This sequence comes from Bartonella rhinolophi, assembly GCF_036576165.1. Lineage (NCBI taxonomy): Bacteria > Pseudomonadati > Pseudomonadota > Alphaproteobacteria > Hyphomicrobiales > Bartonellaceae > Bartonella > Bartonella rhinolophi. The sequence goes on along the minus strand of NZ_JBAFWY010000008.1, from coordinate 10,566 downwards.
AAAAATTAGCGACGATATTAATGAAAGCGTTCAAAATCTGCCAGAAAAAACAAAAGAAACAACGCAAACAATTCGCTATGCTTTGAATGAACAAATCACCGCACTAAAAGATTTGGCAAATGCTATACAAAAAAGTGATCAAAATAATGTAAAAAATCAACTAACATCTGCAAATCTTACATCGCCAACATCTAATAAGAGCGAGAATGTGTCTTCTGACACCATGAAGAAAATAGTGCCACCTAGACCTGTTTTTCAGCAAGATCAGAACAAAAAAAGACAAAATAAATGGGTATCAAATCTCCTAGAAAGAGTTTCTCGTGAAGAAGCATTATATGAAAAAACAACTGATGATCCTGCTGTAGCATCAGTACAAACAAAGTCTCGTCTTACGAATGGGTCTCTTCATTCATTAGCGACAAGGATAGTGCAAGCTATCAATCACAATGCTATTGTTGAGTTATGGGATCATTATCGACGTGGACAAACCAATATCGTAACAGAGCATCTTTATACCTTAAATGGGAAAATGATATTTGAAATGATTAAGAAAAAATACATGAATGATACAGATTTTAGACGTTCCGTTAATCAATATATTGTAGATTTTGAAAAATTGTTACGCAATATATCTCGAAACTCTGGTGATTCTCGCTCAGTTCGGAAATATCTCATATCAGATACTGGGAAAGTTTATACTATGCTTGCCCATGCAAGCGGACGCATTCAATAAGAGAATAAAAAGTGGGAAAGGATGTTTTTTTCCACTTTTTTCTTTTTTAATAATATTTATAATTCATAATTATTTATGAGGTAAAATTATAGCGTAGTACATCAAAGTTATAGAGAGATGCACATTAGTTTTTTATGATATTTTAATAATCATCATATTTAAAATGGTCATTCAAATGCTAAAAAACTTTAGGCCATCTTGGTTATCAGAAAGGTTTTATCGTTTGAGTTTATTAGATTTGTGGTGTTGGCGATAAAAAAGCACTGCGCTGTCAAATTCAGTTTATGATTTACTATTTTAACTATACATAACACCTCTTCTCTGTCCGCCTTCTCTCATCTCTTCCACTTTTTCTCATATAAAATATCCTATAAAGGCTATCATCATTTATAAAATGCTCAACAATGATTTCAGTTAAATTTTTATTCGCTGAAATATTCATTAAATTGGCCTACATACCTGCCCTATCCACTTCATCAGTGTCCAATTTTATTTTGCAAGCGTATTTAAAATTTAATACAACCCTAACCATAAAGACGCTGTCTTTACCTTTATTAAATAATAAACAACAATACTTTTACTATCAACTTGCCAGCCTTTTTTAAAAAGTATACGAATATTCAAAAAGCAATAAACATTATTTTATAAACTATATTCATTTAATGGGAATTTAAATCAAGTATATACTTATAAAAATTAGGTTTAATGAATAATCAACTCTTTTTAGTTCTTTTCATATCCTTTTTTGTGAGCATTGCAAAAAAAATAACGGCTTGATAAGGTAGTCGTCAGTAATGCTTTACTAACTTTTAAAGTGACTTCTGCTAGTTTATGTTAAGGAAAAAATAATAAGTGCCAATGTTGATGAAACTGCTAATTAACGCAAACAAAAAGAAACATAAAACTAATTTAATGATCTAGAAAAATTTTCTTTTAACTCTGTATATTTGTATTCAGAAAAGTCAAATCTCGGGGTGGATGAGAGCTCATTGCAAATGGAAGTACAATCTATAAACGTATATTAACTTGGATATCGCAAAAATGTCTACAAAACAAAGTAATAACTTCAGCTCACAAAAAACTGAACGTGACAACGCAGCACTTTTTTATCACCAATACCCCAAACCTGGAAAATTAGAAATTCAAGCGACAACACCCCTCGATAACCAACGTGATTTAGCTCTTGCTTATTCCCCAGGTGTTGCAGCGCCATGTATTGCAATTTATGAAGATCCCACTCTTGCTGCTCAATATACTTCTCGTTCTAATTTAGTTGCTGTGATATCCAATGGAACAGCTGTCCTTGGATTGGGAAATATTGGTCCACTTGCTTCAAAGCCAGTCATGGAAGGAAAAGCTGTTTTATTTAAAAAATTTGCAAATATCGATGTTTTTGATATTGAAATTGATGCACAAGACATTGAAAAAATAGTGGAAACTATATCCGCTTTAGAACCTACATTTGGTGGCGTTAATCTTGAAGACATCAAAGCTCCTGAATGTTTCGAAATCGAAGAAAAACTTCGTGCTAAAATGAACATTCCAGTTTTTCATGATGATCAACATGGAACTGCGATTATTGTTTCTGCAGCAGTACTAAATGCATTGAATCTTGCTGGGAAAAAAATTGAAAATGCAAAAATAGTTGCCTCAGGTGCAGGCGCTGCAGCTCTGGCTTGTATTAATCTTTTAGTTAGCCTTGGCGCAAAAATTGAAAATATTTGGCTTAGTGACTTAGAGGGAGTCGTTTATGAAGGACGCGAGACACTTATGGATCGCTGGAAAGTCAAATATGCACAAAAAACTGATGCGCGGACTTTATCCGAAATTATTGATAATGCAGATATTTTTTTAGGTGTTTCAGCAGGTGGTGTTTTAAAGCCTGAATATCTAAAAAAAATGGCTCCAAATCCATTAATTTTAGCGCTGGCTAATCCAATACCAGAAATTATGCCAGAAGAAGCACGTTCCGTGCGACCAGATGCTATGATCTGTACAGGACGTTCTGATTACCCTAATCAAGTTAATAATGTTCTTTGTTTTCCCTATATTTTCCGTGGTGCATTAGATGTAGGCGCTACTGCTATCAATGAAGAAATGAAAATAGCAGCAGTTTATGCTATCTCAGCTCTTGCTCGTGAAGAATCTTCAGATATTGCAGCACGTGCATATTCAAAAACTCCTTCCAACTTTGGAGCAGACTACCTTATCCCTTCCCCCTTTGATCCACGCTTAATACTACGCATCGCCCCTGCGGTTGCTAAAGCTGCAATGGAAACTGGCGTTGCAATTCGACCAATTAAAAATATGGAAGCTTATCATGACATTCTTAATCGATTTGTGTTCCGTTCTGGCTTAACTATGAAACCCGTTTTTGCAGCAGCAAAAACAGCAAAACGTAAACGTGTGATCTATGCCGACGGTGAAGATGAACGTGTACTTCGTGCCGCGCAAGTTGTTCTTGAAGAACAAACTGCAATTCCTCTCCTCATTGGTCGTCCACATGTTGTAGAGAAAAGGTTAAAGCGCTTCGGTTTAAAAATTCGCCCTAACGTAGATTTTGAACTTACAAATCCAGAAAATGATCCGCGTTTTCGTGATTATGTTAATTTATTTCTTCATTATGCAGGAAGACGTGGTGTTTCGCCCGAAGTTGCGAAAACAACCGTAAGAACATCAACAACAGCCATTGCTGCTCTTGCAGTAATGCGTGGAGAAGCTGATGCAATGATCTGCGGTTTAGAAGGACGTTTTGAGCAAAATCTTGAATTGGTTGAACAAATTATTGGGCTTGATCCAAATGTTAGTCATTTTTCTTCTGTTAGTTTGCTTATCTCTTCACATCGCACTCTTTTTTTAACAGATACTTATGTCAATGAAAATCCTTCTGCAGAAGAAATAGCAGAAATGACAATACTGGCAGCTCAAGAAATTGAGGCATTTGGCATAACACCAAAAGCGGCATTATTATCACATTCAAATTTTGGCTCAAAAAATACAGAGAGTGCATGTAAAATGCGTCGCGCTACCGAAATTCTTGCCAAATTATATCCAAATTTAGATGCTGATGGAGAAATGCACGGAGATGCTGCACTTTCTGAAATTTTTCGTGATCGTGTTTTTCCTGCTTCGCGTCTTAAAGGAGAAGCTAATTTGCTTGTTTTTCCAACACTTGATGCAGCTAATATTGCACTCAATCTTATTAAAATTCTAACTAATGCGCTTCATGTCGGTCCTATCTTAATTGGAGCTGCACATCCTGTACATATATTAACACCTTCAGTAACCTCGCGGGGAGTGGTTAATATGACAGCTCTCGCAGTACTTGCTGCAAATAGAAAAAAGTTCAGTAATAAAGCAAATGAAAATAAGTGAAATAATAATAAAATTTCAAAATTTTTTAAATTTTGAAATGAGATATTTCATATACAATGAGCGCTTTTACCATATCGAAAGGCAGCTATATTCTAGATTAAGTCTTTTTTTTAAAGAAAAAAAAGGCTAAAAGAGTAAAATTAGGCGTATTTTAAATTTATTTTAACTTCACAATAAGGAATCATACATTGTCCTCTACGTTCGATAAAGTTGCTGATATTATCGCAGAAATTAGTGAAATTGATCGCAACATGATCACATCTGAAAGCCATACGATTAATGATTTAGGGATCGATAGTCTTGATTTTCTTGATATTGTTTTTGCTATTGATAAAGCCTTTGGGATTAAAATTCCATTAGAACAGTGGACACAAGAGATCAATGAAGGAGCAGTTGCAACTGAAGAATACTTTGTTCTTAAAAATCTTTGCACAAAAATTGATGAACTCGTTGCTTTAAAATAAGCTGTTTAGTTTCTTTTACCATGCATAATCAAGCTGTATTTATCACTGGAATAGGACTCATAACCTCTTTGGGCGAAGGGGTTGATTGTCATTGGAACATTTTAAATGATCCTACAGTCGTACCAAACCTTGATGATACAACTTTTTCTCCCTACACTGTCCATAAATTACCTGAAGTTGACTGGAGTTTACAAATTCCAAAGCGAAGCGATCTGAGGCAAATGGGAACTTGGCAACGTCTTGGTGTCTACGCAGCAGGTCTTGCTCTTGACGATGCTGGTATAAAAAATAATAAACAGCTAACATCGACAATGGATATGATCGTTGCAGCAGGTGGTGGAGAACGTGATATTGTTGTTGATACGCAAATTCTTTCCCATGCACGCACAGTCACTGATAGTGCTTCCATGCTAAACTCTGCTCTTTCAACTGAACTGCGCCCTACTTTATTTTTAGCACAACTTTCAAATCTTTTGGCTGGCAATATTTCCATTGTTCATAAAGTGACAGGATCTTCTCGTACTTTCATGGGAGAAGAAGGCAGTGGACTTTCTGCTATTCAAGTTGCTGCAGCTCGTATTCGATCAGGACAGAGTACACATGCATTGGTAGGAAGTTCCTATAATGCACAAAGCTATGATATGTTGTTGGCACATGAACTTGGAGGTCTCTTAACACGCAATGGATGGACGCCAGTATGGGATCGTAAAAATTGCCTTGGTGGTGGTGTCATAACTGGTTCTGGTGGGGTATTTTTGGTTCTTGAAAGTGAAGAACATGCAAGAAAACGTAATGCACGTATTTATGCTGAAATTAACCGAATTATCACGGATCAAACAGATAGAACAAAAACGCCACTTAAAAAATCAATTGCAATAATGCTGGATGCAATAAAGGCTCAATCTTCTTTTACTATTTCAGCTGCCTCAGGTTTTCATAGTGTAACAGAAGCAGAACAAAGTGCTCTTGATGAGACTGGTATATTTTATCGCGGTATTACAACATTATTTGGTTATATGCGAGAGGCGCAGTTTCCTTTAGCACTCGCACTCTCTGCTATTGCTGTTGAAAAAAAACATAGCTTTCCAGCATTAAGTATTCATGAAAAACCTTTTTCTAAAGAGGTGAATGAAGCATTTGCTACTACCATTGGTATAAAAAGAGCTGAGGGTATGGTGCGTTTAACTGCTACTTAAGGGGAAATTTTACCGTGAAATATAACGATCATCTTGGACGTCCACTTGTAGCAATAACTGGAGCAGGAATTGTAACCTCACTGGGGCAAGGAAAACATGAAAATTGGAAAAAATTAACAAGCGGTGTAAGTGGAATCCATACAATAACACGCTTTCCTGTTGAGGGTTTAAATACACGTATTGCTGGAACAATTGACTTTCTTAAAGAAAGTACACTTGGTGCTTCAGCGCTCTCTGAAAAACTTGCTAATCTAGCAGCAAAGGAAGCTTTAGAACAAGCTGCTCTTGATAAAGCCAATTTTAATGGATCACTGTTTTTAGCAGCTCCTCCCGTGGAGCTTGAGTGGGAAGCACGCTTTGCTCTTGCTCAAGAGGGAATGTGCAATAATAAACCTTCTTATGGAAACCTTCTTGAAGTTTGCAGCCATAAACACCACGAAGCACTTTTTGAAACCACACAATTTGGCGCTATTGCAGAGAAACTTCAAAAACAATTTAAAACAAAGGGACTTCCTATTACCCTTTCAACTGCTTGTGCATCTGGTGCAACAGCAATTCAGTTAGGTATTGAATCTATTCGACGAGAAGAGACAAATCGTGCGCTCACAATTGCTACAGACGGCTCTGTTTCAGCAGAATCTCTTATCCGCTTTTCGTTATTATCAGCCCTTTCAACTCAAAATGATCCTGCAGAAAAAGCAGCAAAACCATTTAGCCGTGACCGAGATGGTTTTGTCATGGCAGAAGGATCAGGCGCTCTTGTTCTTGAATCTCTTGAAAGCGCATTAAGTCGTAACGCAACAATTTTAGGAATTCTAGCTGGTTGCGGAGAAACAGCGGATGATTTTCATCGTACACGTTCAAAGCCTGATGCATCACCAGCAATTGAATCAGTGCGCAAAGCCTTAAACGATGCCCAAATAACTGCCAGTGAAATTGATTATATTAACGCACATGGAACCTCAACACCCGAAAATGAAAAAATGGAATACCTCGCATTATCAACAGTCTTCGGCGACATTTTAGAACGTATTCCAGTCTCTTCTAATAAATCAATGATTGGGCACACACTAACCGCCGCAGGTGCCATAGAAGCCGTCTTTTCGCTTTTAACCATTCAATCGGGAATACTTCCTCCTACAATTAATTACGATCATCCTGATCCTTCTATCCCTTTAGATGTTGTTCCCAACCATAGCCGAAAAGCCTGTGTCAATGCAGTTTTATCAAATTCATTTGGATTTGGTGGTCAAAATACTAGTCTTGTTATCACAGCATACAAAGGATAATCTTTTTAATAATCAAACTTCGTAACATCTAATTTGATAGCATATATATTTAAGGGGAATGATAATGCGTGCACTGCAACTACTCGATGAGCGCCAGCTTAAAATTACCGATATTACCCCCCCTCCACCACCTAGTCCTCATGAAGTAACAGTACGTATAAAAGCTGTTGCTCTTAATCATATTGATGTATGGGGATGGCGTGGTATGGCCTTTGCTAAAAGAAAAATGCCGCTCATAATTGGTGCAGAAGCTTCCGGTGAGATTGCTCAATTGGGAAGTGGTGTTGACAATTTAAAACTTGGACAGATCGTTTCAATTTATGGCGCACAAACCTGCGGATTATGCCAAGCTTGCCATGAAGGACGTGATAATCTTTGCAATCATGTAAAGGGGGTCTACGGCTTTCATTTAGATGGTTTTGCATGTGAATTTGTTAATTTACCAGCGCGTCTATTGGTTCCAGCTCCTCCAGAATGTAATGAACTACAAGCAGCTATTGCTCCCATTACTTTTGGCACTGTAGAGCATATGCTTTTTGATAATGCAAAACTACAAAAGGGAGAAACAATCCTCATACAAGCAGGCGGTTCTGGTATTGGCTCAGCAGCTATTCAACTCGCAAAACACATGCAATGTACAGTTATTACCACTGTAGGCTCAGACGAAAAAATTGCAAAAGCACAATCTCTTGGAGCAGATCACGTAATTAATTACAAAAAAGATCGTTTTGAAGGTGTTGTCCGTAAATTAACCCAAAAAAAAGGTGTTGACGTTGTTTTTGAGCATGTAGGTGCAGATACATGGAACGGTTCTATTTTGTGTATGAAACGAGGAGCGCGCTTAGTAACTTGTGGTTCTACTTCTGGTGTTTCAGCATCTATGAATTTAATGCAGCTGTTCCAGCAACAACTTAAGATATTCGGTTCATTTGGCTGTCGTATGGAAAACATGCAAAACGTTATGCAAAAAATGGCACAAAAAATTGTGCATCCTGTCATTGATACAATTGTTGGATTTGATGAAATTGACACAGCATTAAAACGAATGGAAAGTCGTGATGTTTTTGGTAAAATTATTCTCAAAATTAATTAAATCATGATAAATTTTTTTATTAAAAGTTTTATGTATCGTATTAAAATTATAGCTAAAAATTCATTCTATTGGTTGTGGGGACATCTTTTAATTGGTTCTTTATTTATCCTAAAATATTTCCCTGCAAACATTGGATTTTCTTTTTTTTCTTGGCTAGCAAAAACATTTGGTCCCCTTACACGTCGTCACCAAATCGCGCTTACTAATCTTAGAGCTGCTTATCCAGAAAAAACAGAGCAAGAACTCCATGCGATTGCAATAGAGATGTGGGAAAATATAGGGCAGTTCTTAGCTGAATATGTTTTTCTTGATAAAATTTTTGACTTTGACCCTCATGCTGACCAGCCAGGTCTTATTGAAGTTACTGGTGCAGAAATATTCCAGCGATTAAAAAATGAAAAAAAACCGCATATTTTTTTTACAGCTCATACTGGAAATTTTGAACTTCTTCCTATATGTGCGCAAAGTTTTGATCTTAATGTTACGGTTTTATTTAGACCACCTAATAATCCCTACATTGCAAAACGAGTTCTTAAAGCTCGACAAACTTCTATGGGACACCTTATCCCATCCAAGGCTGGTGCAGCTTGGGCATTAGCAGCCAAATTAGCAAAAGGTGAAAATGTTGGCATGCTTGTTGATCAAAAATTTCGCCGAGGTATTTTAGGAACATTTTTTAACAGACCACTAAAAACCAACCCCTTAATTATAAAACTTGCTCGACAATATAATTGTGATATTTATCCAGCGCGCTGTATCCGTCTTCCTAAAGGACGGCATCGTTTAGAGTTATATGAACGTATAACACTTCCGCTTGATGAAAAAAATGAGATCGATATAGCTGCTTCTACACAAAAATTAAATGATATTGTTGAAAGTTGGGTACGTGAATATCCTAGTCAATGGATGTGGCTACACAGACGTTGGGATAGATAACATATCCATATCATTTTTCATTTATAGAAGAGGTATAAATGTTAGCATCAAAAAATATAAATGATCTTATTGCAATTGTTGCAGCATTAAGAAATCATAATAATGGCTGTGTTTGGAATATAAAGCAAACATTTGAATCCATCATACCTTATACTCTTGAAGAAACTTACGAGGTTATCGATGCCATTAAGCGAGGAAACCGAATGGATCTTTGCGATGAACTTGGTGATCTTCTTTTGCAAGTGGTTTACCATGCTACGCTTGCAGAAGAAGAAGGAAGTTTTTCCTTTGAAGATGTTGTTTACGCAATTACTGCAAAAATGATTCGTCGCCATCCTCACGTTTTTGGAACCCCAGAGCAAAAAAAACGTGGTTTTGTAGAAGGTGAATGGGAACGTATCAAAGAGATAGAAAAAACTGAGCGAAAAACAAGAAACGAAGAAGCAAGCTTAAACGACTGACCCTGCAAAAAACATTTTTGCAAAAGTTAAACATATCCAATTCGCAGATCAAGAAATAATCGCTTTACAAAAAGCAACTGCAAAAGCGAATTTTGATTGGCATGAAAATCATGAGGCTTTTGTAAAATTTGCAGAAGAACTCCATCAATTCAAAGACGCAATCAAAGAGGATAAAACATCAGATATAGAAGAAAAATTCTGTGATCTTTATTTTTCCCTGCTTAATCTCGCACACTACCTGAACATTGATTCACAAAAAGCATTAAAAAAAGCAAATACAAAATATCAAAATTGCTTTACCTATATTGAAGAAAGGCTATCTACACAATCTAACAATACTATCTGATGCGTCCTTAAATGAAACAGAAATCCTTTAAGATAAGGATAAAAATGAAAAATAAGAAAAAACATTAAGAAAATCATACATTTCAAAAAATTAAGAAGATATCAACTAACTAAATGCAATTTTACTAAGGTCAATTAGTTTCATATATTTCGTTTAACTGATTTTGCGAAGCAGGACGAAGTTCTACTGATTCACCACACCCACATGCTGAAAGTTGATTAGGATTTTTGAATACAAAACCAGAACGAAGTGTTGTCACTTCATAATCCACCTGCGTTCCTAATAAAAATAATACTGCATCGCGTGCTATAAAAACGCGAGCACCGTTAATTTCAACAACATCTGCATCCAGAATTTCTTCCATCACAAGAGTGATTGTATACTCCATCCCCGCACAGCCACCTTTTTTGATACCAATAAGAATGCCACGCGCGCGTTTTGTGTCCATAATAGCTTTAACACGATCTACTGCGGCTTCTGTCAAATTTATTACCGAAAAACGGCTCATTTCTTACTCTTTTCTTACTAATCAGCACTTTAAATAGTTTTCTATACGATAATTTATTATCTGGGATATTAAAAGCAGAACAACAAGGCATAAATTGAAATACGTTGAACCTTTTTTATAAGATAAAAAACGCATATACCATAAATTTTATTTATAATAGTATAT
>NZ_JBAFWY010000007.1:0-62925 GCF_036576165.1 Bartonella rhinolophi | reverse complement strand
ACTGCATTCAATTCCCATTATCGATGTTATTATAATTTTTTTATACAAAAAATAACTTTTAAATGAGATTTAATGTACTTAAATTGATATGATATAAAGTAATTATTGCTTATTTACTTCAATAAAAATAAAATTTGTAAATGATAAAACTATTTTTTATATCTTAACTAAAATTTTAATTTAAAAAAACGCGTAATAATTTCAATTTTATTATTTTTGCATATGCAAAATATGAAAAAATATTCTCTTATTTGTAACTTCACTTTTAAAATAACTTCAAAGTGCTTTTTAAAAAATTCAGAACATCTTATTCCCTTATACTTTGCATGGCTATACATTTCAAAAGTGGAAAAAATTGATTAAATTTTACGCGATAGAAATAAATGGTGGGCGATGAGAGACTCGAACTCCCGACATCCTCGGTGTAAACGAGGCGCTCTACCAGCTGAGCTAATCGCCCGACGCAATAAGATGCAATTAAGTAGGCACTGTTTAGAAAATTTTTTTTAAAAACGCAAGGATAAAGACATCCTTTATTGATCTTTTTAAAAGAAAAAATGTTTTTTTCTTGTTTATTTAATTTTTTTAAAAAAAATGCGTAATCTAACTTGACAGAAATGAATGAACCCCTTACACGGTCGATTACACCAATTAATTAATTGGTTTAAGTAGAGTGCGCGGGTGTAGCTCAGTTGGTTAGAGTGCTGGCCTGTCACGCCGGAGGTCGCGGGTTCGAGTCCCGTCACTCGCGCCATTTATTTCTGGATTTTCTATATCATTCACGTTATATTTGTAAAATTTTTAGTGGTTGGTAGTGTTGATTTCCTGCAAAACTCTATCTCAGATTTAGATTCTTCTTCTTTTTTATATGGTTTTACTAATAGGGGCTTGCGTCTTTTCTTGCTCTGCGGTACCTATGCCGATAGAAAATATCGCGCGGCATGCCCTTGAAGCTGTACGAGCGGAATTAACAAAGCAGTTACTTCAATTCGTTTATTAAGTCTAAGAAATATTGGGTAATTGTGTTGATTCGAGCATCTTATTAAAGCGGAAGAGGATTATGACTCATTTATTAAGCTCCTATTTACCGGTATTAGTCTTTATTATTGTTTCGGCAGTTATTGCTGGAGCTCTATTAGTTATGCCTTACATTGTGGCTTATCGTTCCCCTGATCCTGAAAAATTATCAGCTTATGAATGTGGATTTAATTCGTTTGATGATGCTCGCATGAAGTTTGATATTCGATTTTACTTAGTTTCGATTTTATTTATTATTTTTGATCTTGAGGTTGCTTTTCTTTTTCCTTGGGCAGTTTCGTTTAGTTCTATAGGTATGTTCGGTTTTTGGTCGATGATTATATTCTTAGCGCTTTTGACTATCGGGTTTATATATGAATGGAAAAAAGGAGCTCTTGAATGGGATTGATATCTAGAAACTCAACGGTTACTGCTCCAAAACCAAAAGGAATTATTGATCCAAATGCGGATAGGTTGATAGGTTCTGACGATAAATTTTTCCGTGATATTAATGCTGAATTATCGGATAAAGGCTTCCTAGTTACCTCAGCGGATGCTTTGATTACTTGGGCGCGGACCGGTTCATTGATGTGGATGAGTTTTGGTTTGGCCTGTTGTGCAGTTGAAATGATGCAATGTTCAATGCCACACTATGATAATGAACGTTTCGGATATGCACCACGTGCTTCACCACGTCAATCAGATGTTATGGTGGTAGCTGGGACTTTAACAAATAAAATGGCACCTGCCTTAAGAAAAGTTTATGATCAGATGCCTGAACCGCGTTACGTGATTTCTATGGGATCATGTGCAAACGGTGGTGGATATTACCATTATTCTTATTCTGTTGTGCGTGGGTGTGATCGTATTGTCCCTGTGGATATTTATGTCCCAGGATGTCCGCCTACCGCGGAAGCGTTGCTATATGGTATATTGTTGTTACAGAAAAAGATTCGTCGTACTGGCTCCATAGAACGGTAGGGAACTTTATTATGATGAGTGAATCATTGGTCGAACTTGCTACTTATTTGAAAGACCGATTAGGGGATAAGCTTGAAAAGACTGTTTTGGCGTTTGGTGAGTTGACTATTATATCGCGTCTTGATGCAATTACGGATGTTTTAATGTTCGTTCGTGACGATGCGTGCTGCCAATTTATTAATATTACAGACATTAGTGGTGTTGATTATCCTTTTCGTGATAAGCGTTTTGATGTTTCTTATCAGCTATTGTCTCCTCGGCATAATTTACGATTGCGTGTTAAGGTGTGCACTGATGAAAAGACTCCTGTTGCTTCTGCTTGCTCAGTTTACCCTGGAGCAGAATGGTATGAGCGCGAGGCATATGATATGTACGGAATTTTATTCTCAGGTCACCCCGATTTAAGGCGGATTTTAACTGATTATGGGTTTGAAGGGTATCCTTTACGTAAAGATTTTCCTGTGACGGGTTTTGTTGAATGTCGTTATGATAATGAAGCAAAAAGGGTAATTTATGAACCTGTTGTTTTACGACAAGAGATGCGTAGCTTCGATTTTCTTTCTCCTTGGGAAGGTGCTCAAGATATTTTATCATGTGATGAAAAAAAATGATGTTGGAGCCAATAACGCACGGCGCTAAAGTAATAAGCTTCTTAATATTGGGTATTTTCAGTATGGTAAAGTTTTATTAGAGCTTGATATAAGGTCTGTAAAAAAAGCAAGAGGTTGATTGTGGCAGAGGTCAATGTCCGAAACTTTAATATTAATTTTGGTCCGCAGCATCCTGCAGCGCATGGGGTTTTGCGTATGGTTCTGGAGTTAGATGGTGAAGTTGTTGAACGTGTAGATCCACATATTGGGTTGTTGCATCGCGGTACAGAAAAATTAATGGAAACAAAAACTTATCTTCAAGCGGGACCTTATTTAGATCGTTTGGATTATGTTGCTCCTATGAATCAAGAGCATGCTTTTGTGCTTGCTATTGAAAAGTTATTGGGTATTGAGGTTCCCAAACGAGGTCAGTTAATACGTGTTTTATTTTCTGAAATTGGACGTATTCTTAATCACTTGCTTAATGTAACAACACAGGCGATGGATGTTGGTGCTTTGACGCCTCCGCTTTGGGGATTTGAGCAACGTGAAAAATTGATGATTTTTTATGAACGTGCATGCGGTGCACGTCTTCATGCAAATTATTTTCGTCCTGGTGGGGTGCATCAAGATTTACCTGAATCTTTAATTGAGGATATTGGTAATTTTATTGATCCGTTTCTCGATGCACTTGGTAAGCTTGATGCACTTGTGACGCCAAATCGAATTTTTAAGCAGCGTAATGTAGATATTGGCGTGGTAAGTATTGATGAAGCTTGGGCGCGTGGGTTTTCAGGAGTAATGATTCGCGGAGCTGGTGTGGCGTGGGATTTGCGTAAAAGTCAACCCTATGAATGTTATGATGAAATAGAGTTTGATATTCCTATTGGTAAAAATAGTGATTGTTATGATCGCTATCTTATTCGTATGGAAGAAATGCGTCAGTCAGCAAAAATTATGCGCCAATGTGTAGATCGTTTACTCAGTACTGAAAAAGATGGATCAGTTTCGAGTTTAGATCGCAAAGTTGTTCCACCAAAGCGTAGCGAAATGAAAAGTTCGATGGAAGCGCTTATTCATCATTTTAAACTTTATACAGAGGGTTTTCATACGCCTCCTGGTGAGGTATATGTTGCCGTAGAGGCTCCGAAGGGTGAATTTGGTGTTTATCTTATTTCTGATGGAACCAATAAGCCTTATCGTGTTAAGTTACGTGCTCCTGGCTTTGCTCATCTTCAAGCTATGGATTTTTTAACCCGAGGCCATATGTTGGCAGACGCTACAGCCATTTTGGGCTCGATTGATATTGTTTTTGGGGAGGTTGATCGCTAATGTCTGTGCGCCGTCTAGCAGATGATGTTTACCAGCCTAGAGAATTTTTTTTTACAAAAGAAAATCAGGTGTGGGTGCAAAATACCATAAAAAAATATCCTGTAGGACGTGAGCAGTCTGCTGTAATTCCGTTGTTAATGCGTGCTCAAGAGCAAGATGGTTGGGTAACGCGTGCTGCAATTGAGCATATTGCTCAGCTTCTTTCTATGGCTTGCATTCGTGTTTTGGAAATTGCAACTTTTTATACTCAGTTTCAGCTTCAGCCAGTTGGAACAAAGGCACATATTCAAGTTTGTGGCACGACTCCTTGTATGTTGCGTGGCTCTGGTGAATTAATTAAAGTTTGTCAAAAAAAAATTCATCGTGAGCCTTTTGTTACTAATAAAGATGGAACGTTATCATGGGAAGAGGTAGAGTGTCTTGGTGCTTGTGTAAACGCTCCAATGGTCATGATTTTTAAAGATACTTATGAAGATCTTACAGCTGAACGCCTTGAAGAAATTATTGATGCATTTGAGGCAGGGAATGGTTCTAAGGTAGCAGTTGGTCCGCAAAATGGTCGCCGATCATCAGAGCCGATTAGTGGTTTAACTTCTCTCATTGATGATGAAAAAAAAGAAGAAGTTATTCAAGGTTTTAAAGAAAAAGAATGAAGCAAGAGCATAATAAATATTTTTCTCGAGAAGGGGTTTGTTATTTTATTTATTTTATTAGGAAATCTCTAATTAAGAATAAAAAGTTTAGAAAAAATGTTTAAGAGTTGCTTTTGAGGAAATGCTAAAAATGTTACGGGCAAGAGAAAAAAGAGGGGGTATGCTGGCTGATAAAGATCGCATTTTCACCAATATTTATGGTTTAAAAGATAAATCATTAAAAGCTGCAATGTTGCGCGGACATTGGGATGGTACGAGAGCAATTATCGAAAAAGGCCGTGATTGGATTATTGATGAGGTAAAGGCATCAGGTCTGCGCGGTCGTGGTGGTGCTGGTTTTTCGACTGGAATGAAGTGGTCTTTTATGCCAAAACAAAGTGATGGTCGACCACATTATTTGGTTGTGAATGCAGATGAATCAGAGCCAGGAACATGTAAAGATCGCGATATTTTGCGGCATGATCCCCATACTTTAATTGAAGGGTGTGTGATCGCTACTTTTGCTATGGGAGCTCATGTTGCTTTTATTTATATTCGTGGTGAATATATTCGTGAACGTGAGGCGCTTCAAGCTGCAGTCGATGAATGTTACGATGCGGGTTTACTTGGTAAAAAAACAAAACATGGGCATGCTTGTGATATTATTATTCATCATGGTGCTGGTGCTTATATCTGTGGTGAAGAAACAGCTCTTCTTGAAAGTCTTGAAGGAAAAAAAGGACAACCTCGACTTAAGCCGCCATTCCCTGCAAATATGGGAGTGTATGGCTGTCCGACAACAGTAAATAATGTAGAGTCTATTGCAGTTGTTCCAACGATTTTACGTCGAGGTGCTTCGTGGTTTTCATCGATTGGACGTGCAAATAATGTTGGAACAAAGTTATTTATGGTTTCTGGACATGTAAATGCGCCCTGTACGTTTGAAGAAGCCCTTGGTGTATCTTTTCGTGAATTAATTGAAAAACATACAGGGGGAATTCGTGGTGGATGGAATAATCTTTTAGCAGTTATTCCAGGAGGAGCTTCTTGTCCAGTTGTTCGTGGTGAAGATATGGTTGATGCAATTATGGATTTTGACGGGATGCGAGATGTTGGGTCTTCTTTTGGTACGGGAGGTATGATCGTTATGGACAAATCAACCGATATCATTAAGGCAATTTGGCGTATAGCAGCTTTTTTTAAGCATGAAAGTTGTGGTCAGTGTACGCCGTGTCGTGAAGGTACTGGTTGGATGATGCGTCTTTTAGGACGTATGGTTGAGGGAAAAGCGCAGAAACGTGAAATTGATCTTTTGTTTGAAGTTTCTAAGCAGGTTGAAGGGCATACTATTTGTGCGCTTGGTGATGCTGCAGCGTGGCCTATACAGGGGTTGATACGTAACTTTCGTTCAGAAATTGAGCGCAGAATTGATGATTATACGCGCAATACAGTTCAAAGTAAAAATATTGCTTTGGAGGCAATAGGATAGAGTATTTGTTTTAAGAGCAATGAAATATAAGTTAAAATGGGTTATCCGCAGGCTGGATGAATAATGATAAATATCAAAGTTGATGGTAAAGAGATTGAAGTTCCTGATTATTATACGTTGCTTCAGGCTGCTGAAGCTGCAGGTGCTGAAGTGCCGCGTTTTTGTTTTCATGAATCTTTATCAATTGCTGGAAATTGCCGTATGTGCTTGGTTGAAGTTAAGGGAGGTCCTCCGAAACCTCAAGCTTCTTGTGCTATGGGGGTTCGTGATTTACGGTTAGGACCTAATGGTGAAGTGCCTGAAATTTTTACTAACACTGCGATGGTTAAAAAAGCACGTGAAGGTGTTATGGAGTTTCTTCTCATCAATCATCCTTTAGATTGTCCTGTGTGTGATCAAGGAGGAGAGTGTGATCTTCAAGATCAAGCAATGCTTTACGGACGTAATTGTTCACGTTACACAGAAAATAAACGCGCTGTAGAAGATAAATATATTGGACCACTTGTGAAAACTGTTATGACACGGTGCATTCATTGTACACGTTGCGTCCGTTTTACAACGGAAGTTGCAGGTATTTCTGAGCTTGGTTTGATAGGTCGTGGTGAAGATGCTGAAATTACGACGTATCTTGAAAAAGCAATAACATCTGAGTTGCAGGGAAATGTTATTGATCTTTGTCCAGTAGGAGCTTTAACTTCAAAACCTTATGCATTTCATGCACGTCCATGGGAGTTAGTTAAAACAGAATCGATTGATGTGATGGATGCTGTGGGTAGTGCTATTCGTATTGATAGCCGTGGTCGTGAAGTTATGCGAATTATGCCACGTACAAATGAAGAGGTAAATGAGGAGTGGATTTCTGATAAAACGCGTTTTATTTGGGACGGGTTACGTACTCAGCGACTTGATAAGCCGTATGTACGTATAGATGGAAAGCTTCAACCTGTAAGTTGGACAGAAGCTTTTGCAAAAATAAAAATGGTAATTTCTAAAGCTTTTCCAGAAAAGATTGGAGCAATTGCTGGGGATCTTGCGTCTGTTGAGGAGATGTATGCGCTTAAAGCATTGCTGATTTCATTAGGTTCAAAGGCATTCGATTGTCGTCAAAAGGGGGTAGCTTTATCTCCTGAGTTTGGGCGTTCGAGTTATATTTTTAATCCAACGATTGCAGGTATTGAGCAAGCTGATGCGTTACTTATCGTGGGATCTAATCCACGTTATGAAGCTGCTGTTTTAAATGCACGTATTTTAAAGCGTCAGCGGAGGGGGCGATTCCCTATTGCGTTAATTGGAGAAAAAGTTGACTTATGTTACCCATATTCTCATCTTGGAATAGGTGCCGATGCATTAAATGCTCTTATTCGTAAAGAGGATGCATTTTTTCATGTGTTAAAAGAAGCTGAGAGACCACTTATTCTTATCGGAGAGGGGGCTATTTCAGGTGAAGAAGGTTTATCTGTTTTAAAGAATCTTGCAAAATTAGCTGATAGTGTTGGATCTCTTAGTGAGGAATGGAATGGGTTTGGTGTTCTTCATAATGCTGCATCAACTGTTGGAGGATTGGACATTGGTTTTACTTCCAAGCTTGGGATAAAAAACATCATTAAAACTTGTGAAGTTTTATTTTTACTTGGTGCTGATGAAGTAGAATTAGCCAATAAACAAGCTTTTACAATTTATATCGGCAGCCATGGTGATAATGGTGCACATGCTGCTGATGTTATTTTACCAGCATCAGCTTACACTGAAAAGTCAGGACTTTATGTAAATACCGAAGGGCGTGTTCAAATGACAAACCGAGCTGGTTTTGCTCCAGGTGAAGCAAAGGAAGATTGGGCAATTTTACGTGCTTTATCTGATGTTTTGGAACGAAAACTTCCATTTGATTCGCTTGCGCAGTTAAGACAGAGTTTATTTAATGATTATCCGCATCTTTGTGCTATTGATGATATAATACCTTCCAGTATAGATGATCTTAAAGCGCTTGGTTCACAAACAGTTGTTCTGGAGACGCAAACATTTACTTCTATGATTAAAGACTTTTATTTGACAAATCCGATAGCACGTGCTTCTGCAGTGATGGCTGAATGTTCATCTCTCGCAAAGAGTCGCGCTATGCAAGCCATGTGAAGTAAAGGCGTAAAGGAAAAAGGAATGGTTATGTATGATTTCTTTATGACTTGGTTATTGCCATTACTCATTATAGTCGGAAAAACACTTCTTCTTTTAGTTGTTCTTCTGATCTTGGTTGCTTACCTTCTTTATGCAGATAGGAAAATTTGGGCTGCTGTACAATTGCGGCGTGGTCCAAATGTTGTTGGTCCATGGGGGTTGTTGCAATCCTTTGCAGATTTAATTAAATTTGTTGTGAAGGAGCCTATTATCCCAGCTGGAGCTAATAAGGGTGTTTTTCTTTTAGCACCTTTTGTTTCTGCTACGCTTGCGTTGTCAACTTGGGCTGTTATCCCAGTTAATGATGGTTGGGAAGTTGCACATATTAATGTTGGTTTGCTTTATATTTTAGCTATTTCATCTCTTGAAGTTTATGGTGTCATTATGGGAGGGTGGGCATCAAATTCAAAATACCCTTTTTTAGGTGCTCTTCGTTCAGCTGCACAGATGGTTTCTTATGAAGTTTCAATTGGATTTGTGCTTGTAACCGTCATTTTGATAAGTGGTTCATTGGATCTCACAGCAATTGTCTATAAACAAAATAATGGTCTTGGTACAGCTTTTGGTCTTCCTTTTAGTAGTTTTCTTGATTGGAATTGGCTAGTTCTTTTTCCAATGTTTATTATATTTTTTATTTCTGCACTTGCGGAAACAAATCGTCCGCCCTTTGATTTAGTGGAAGCAGAATCTGAACTTGTCGCTGGTCACATGGTTGAGTATTCTTCAACTCCGTACATGCTTTTTTTCCTTGGTGAATATGTTGCTATTGTTTTAATGTGTGCATTAACAACCATTTTATTTTTAGGTGGTTGGTTGCCTCCATTGGATGTTTGGTGGCTTAATTGGATTTCTGGTATTGTTTGGTTCGTTTTAAAGGTTTGTTTTGTGTTTTTTTGGTTTGCTATGGTTAAAGCGTTTGTCCCACGTTATCGCTATGATCAGTTAATGCGACTTGGTTGGAAGGTATTTCTTCCTCTTTCATTGGCAATGGTTGTGATGACTGCTGCTTTTTTAAAATATACTGGTTTTGCTTAATAGGAGATTTTACTGTGTCAGGTCTTATTCAGGCGGCAAAGTCGCTCCTTCTATTAGAGTTTGTGAGTGCTTTTTTCTTAGCAATGCGT
Source organism: Bartonella rhinolophi (assembly GCF_036576165.1). Classification (NCBI taxonomy): domain Bacteria; kingdom Pseudomonadati; phylum Pseudomonadota; class Alphaproteobacteria; order Hyphomicrobiales; family Bartonellaceae; genus Bartonella; species Bartonella rhinolophi. Next base: position 53,588 of record NZ_JBAFWY010000007.1, on the reverse strand, counting down.
CAATTTTTTTCACCAAAACCTACGATTAATTATCCTTATGAGAAAGGTTTTGTTTCTCAGAGATTTCGTGGTGAACATGCTCTACGTCGTTATCCAAATGGTGAAGAGCGTTGTATTGCCTGTAAATTGTGCGAGGCAATTTGTCCTGCTCAAGCTATCACAATTGAAGCGGGACCGCGGCGCAATGACGGTACACGTAGAACTGTTCGTTATGATATAGATATGGTTAAGTGTATTTATTGTGGTTTTTGTCAAGAAGCTTGTCCAGTTGAAGCTATTGTTGAAGGTCCTAATTTTGAGTTTGCAACGGAGACGCGTGAAGAACTTTATTACGATAAGGAAAAGCTTTTAATGAATGGAGATCGTTGGGAGCGAGAAATTGCTCGAAATATATTGATGGATGCACCTTATCGTTGAGTGTATCATGAAATGAGTAGTCGGATAATTTTTCCGATAAATTTTCATCTGGTATGAATTATCATACCAATTATTTGGTTAGTTAAGGAGAAGCCTATGCTAACAGGTCTAGCGGCGGCATTTTTCTATTTGTTTGCTTTTATTATGCTCGTGAGTGCAGTTATTGTTATTACTGCACGGAATCCAGTGCATTCAGTCTTGTTTTTGATATTGTCATTTTTTAATGCTGCGGCTTTATTTTTGCTTGCAGGAGCAGAATTCTTGGGACTCCTTCTGCTGGTTGTTTATGTTGGTGCTGTAGCAGTTTTATTTTTATTTGTGGTTATGATGCTTGATGTTGATTTTGCTGAGTTTAAAAGTGGCGCACTTCGGTATGCTCCCATTGGAATTTTTGTTGGGGCTATTGTTGCGGTGGAACTTATTGTTGTTTTTTTGAGTAATCGTTTTCCTTCAGTGCTTGAAACGCATATTACGCAACCAATGCCAAATTTAGAGCAGAAGACAAATACGCAAGCATTAGGCGATATTCTTTATACGGATTATGTTTTTTACTTTCAAATTGCTGGGATAATTTTATTGGTCGCAATGATTGGTGCAATCGTTTTAACACTTCGTCATAAATCGGGTGTAAAGCGACAATCCATTGCAGTACAAGTTTCTAGGACAGTGGAAAATGCAATTGAAATTAAGCAGGTTGAATCAGGAAAAGGCATTTAAAGGGGGGGATTATGTATATTGATATCACTCATTATCTCACTGTTTCTGCTCTAATGTTTACAATCGGTATTGCTGGAATTTTTTTAAATAGAAAGAATGTAATTATTATTCTTATGTCAATTGAGCTTATATTGCTTTCAGTTAATCTCAATTTTATTGCATTTTCAGCATTTCTTCATGACCTTGTTGGTCAGGTATTTGCTTTATTTATTTTAACAGTTGCAGCTGCTGAAGCTGCAATTGGTTTAGCAATTCTTGTAGTTTTTTTCCGTAATCGTGGTTCTATTGCGGTTGAAGATGTTAATGTAATGAAAGGCTGATTATTGATGTATTATGCGATCGTCTTTCTTCCGCTTTTGGGCTTTTTAATTGCTGCTATAGGTGGAAGAACTATAGGAGCTCGCGCGAGTGAATTAGTAACGTGTAGCTTTATGGTGATTGTTGCGGCGTTATCGTGGGTAGCTTTTTTTAATATTGCTATTGGTCATGATTCAGCTGTTGATATACCAGTGTTACATTGGGTTAATGTTGGCGTTTTAAATTTTAATTGGACATTACATATTGATACATTGACGGCTGTTATGCTTGTTGTTGTAAATAGTGTTTCAGCATTAGTTCATATTTATTCAATTGGTTATATGCATCATGATCCTTCAAGGTCTCGTTTTTTTTCTTATCTTTCTTTATTTACATTTATGATGCTTATGTTGGTAACGGCCAATAATTTAATCCAAATGTTTTTTGGATGGGAAGGTGTTGGACTGGCTTCTTATTTATTGATTGGTTTTTGGTTTCAAAGGGCTTCTGCGAACAAGGCTGCAATGAAGGCTTTTGTGGTTAATCGTGTTGGAGATTTTGGTTTCCTTTTGGGGATTTTCAGTATTTTTGTTTTATTCCAATCCATTAATTTCTCTTCTATTTTTGAAAAAGCTGCAGACAATAGTTTTGTACAAAACATGACATTTTTAAGTTGGCAACTTGATGGACAGGCAGCAATTACTGTTACGTGCCTATTATTGTTTATTGGCGCTATGGGAAAATCAGCACAATTTTTTTTGCACACATGGCTTCCTGATGCAATGGAGGGGCCAACGCCTGTATCAGCACTCATTCATGCAGCAACAATGGTAACCGCAGGTGTCTTTATGGTTGCACGTATGTCTCCAATTTTTGAGCTTTCTTCAATTGCTTTGACAGTGATTGTTATTATCGGAGCAACAACTGCGTTCTTTGCAGCTACTGTGGGATTGGTACAAAATGATATTAAGCGCGTTATTGCTTATTCTACGTGTTCGCAACTTGGTTATATGTTTGTTGCATTAGGTGTTGGAGCTTATGGAGCAGCTGTTTTTCATCTCTTTACTCATGCTTTTTTTAAAGCTTTGTTGTTTCTTGGTGCAGGATCTGTAATTCATGCAGTATCTGATGAGCAGGATATGCGGAAAATGGGGGGGCTGCGCAAACATATCAAAGTAACTTATTGGATGATGGTAATAGGGACTATCGCATTGACAGGCGTTGGAATTCCAGGAACATTTTTTGGTACAGCTGGATTTTTTTCCAAGGATGCGATTATAGAATCTGCTTTTGTATCACATAACATTGCTTCAGGGTATGCTTTTGGGCTTCTTGTTTTTGCTGCTTTGTTAACAAGTTTTTATTCATGGCGGCTTGTGTTTATGACATTTCATGGTAAGCCGCGTGCAACTGTTGACGTTATGCATCATGTGCATGAATCTGCCCCAATTATGTTGATTCCACTGTTTGTTTTGTCTATTGGGGCATTGTTTGCTGGTGCAGTTTTTCAGCCTTACTTTTTCGGCAGTTGGTATGATTTGTTTTGGAAGGGGGCGTTATTTACAGGAGTCCATAATCATATTCTTCATGAAGCACATAATGTTCCAAATTGGGTTAAATGGTCACCATTTACAGCAATGATTTTAGGATTTGTATTGGCTTACGTATTCTATATTTTTATTCCTTCCATTCCGAAAAAAATTGCTAAGTTAATGCCTGCAATGTATCGTTTTTTTTACCATAAATGGTATTTTGATGAACTATACGATGCTGTATTTGTTCGTCCTGCTCTCAAAATAGGTTACTTTTTTTGGAAGGTGGGTGACGGTAAGATCATTGACGGTTTGGGCCCCAATGGTATTGCTGCGCGTGTTGTTGACATTACAAATAAAGTTGTTCGAATGCAGACGGGCTATCTTTATCACTACGCATTTGCAATGCTTATCGGCGTTGCCGCGCTGATCACATGGATGATGGTCGGGAGCTTAAACTGATGACAGATTGGCCTATTCTTTCTACGGTTACATTTTTACCGCTTGTTGGCGTAATTTTGATTTTGTTAATCAAAGATGATAGTGAGGTAGCGAAACGTAATATACGCAATGTGGCATTTTTTACGAGCGTATTTGTTTTCGCTATTTCTTTAGTGATTTGGGCAGGATTTGATAATACAAATCCTAATTTCCAAATGGTTGAGAAAGTTAACTGGTTAGGCAGTGGCATTCGCTATCATATGGGTGTTGATGGTATTTCTATTCTTTTTGTCGTTCTTTCAGCTTTTCTTTTGCCTTTTTGTATTTTAGCGAGTTGGGAAACTATTCAAGAGAGATTAAAATTTTATATGATTGCTTTTCTTCTTCTTGAAGTTGCGATTATTGGAGTTTTTTGCGCTCTTGATGCAATATTGTTTTATGTCTTTTTTGAAGGCAGCCTTATTCCTATGTTTATTATTATCGGTGTTTGGGGTGGAGCACGTCGTGTTTATGCAAGTATGAAATTTTTTCTATATACTTTGCTTGGTTCAGTGCTTATGTTGATTGCCATTATGGCTATGTATTGGGAATCTGGAACGCTTGATATTCCAACTTTGCTGAGTTACCAGTTTCCTATACATATGCAATTATGGTTGTGGCTTGCATTTTTTGCTTCTTTTGCAGTTAAAATGCCAATGTGGCCAGTCCATACATGGTTACCTGATGCTCACGTAGAAGCACCAACAGCAGGCTCTGTTATTTTAGCTGGTGTGCTACTTAAATTAGGCGGTTATGGTTTTCTTCGTTTTTCTTTGCCAATGTTTCCCATTGCTTCAGCTAATTTTGCTCCTTTGGTTTTCACATTGTCACTTATCGCTATTATTTATACATCGTTAGTTGCACTTGTTCAAAATGATATAAAAAAACTTATCGCTTATTCATCAATCGCCCATATGGGATACGTGACGATGGGGATTTTTGCTGCGAATGAACAAGGCATCCAAGGTGCCATTTATCAAATGTTGTCGCATGGAATTGTTTCAGCTGCTTTATTTCTTTGTGTTGGTGTTATTTACGATCGTTTGCATACACGTGAAATTTCAGCTTTTGGCGGTTTAGTAAACAATATGCCTAAATATGCTGTTGTTTTCTTAATTTTCACTATGGCAAATATCGGTTTACCAGGAAGTTCAGGCTTTTTGGGTGAATTTTTAACTTTAATAGGCGTTTTTCAGGTTAATACATTCGTTGCAGTTTTTGCTACAACTGGCGTTATTTTATCAGCGGCTTATGCACTCTATCTTTATCGGCGTATGATTTTTGGCTCTTTGGATAAGGAGAGTTTGAAAGTACTCACGGATCTTTCTTTAAGAGAAAAAATCATCCTTTATCCGATGATTTTTCTTACAATATTTTTTGGTGTTTACCCAACGCCTATTCTCAAAACGATGGCGTTTTCTGTACAAACTCTTATCAATAAACTGCACTAGAAAAAAGAAGAATGCTCATGCAAACCGAAATGATAGCTCAATTAGTGTTAATCTTTCCAGAAATTTTAATAGCATTGGGGGGAGTCGCATTACTTTTGATTGGTGTTTATTCCAGTGCACGTTCATATTTAACCGTAACTGGTCTAGCAATTGCTCTTCTTGTTGCGACTATTGTTATTATTATTGTTTTTCCCAAAAGTGGTTTATTTCAAACTAATGCACTTATTATAGATGCTTTTAGTCGCTATATGAAAATTTTAACGCTTATTGGTGCACTCTTTGCTCTTATTATGTCAGTTAGTTTTACCTGTGCTCAAAAATTTGATATATTTGAATTTCCAGTGTTAGTTCTTTTAGCAACTCTTGGCATGATGCTCATGATTTCAGCGGGCAATATGCTGTCACTTTATATGGGATTAGAACTACAGTCCTTAGCTTTATATGTTTTAGCGGCAATTAATCGTGATAATGTTAAGTCTTCTGAAGCGGGTATTAAGTACTTTGTTTTAGGAGCTTTGTCTTCAGGGTTACTACTTTATGGTATTTCTTTGCTTTATGGTTTTACTGGTCAAATTGGTTTTCGTGAAATTGCTACTGCTTTAAAAGGTGATAGTTTAAATTTGGGTGTTATTTTTGGGGTTGTATTTATTTTAGCTGGTTTAGCTTTTAAAATTTCTGCAGTTCCGTTTCATATGTGGACACCCGATGTTTACGAAGGAGCACCAACACCTATTACAGCATTTTTTGCTGGTGCCCCTAAAATTGCAGCAATGGCTTTAATGATTCGTGTTGTTGTTATGACCTTCATTCCATTGGGTAGTTCTGACGGTTCTATGCCTGCATGGCAGCAAATTTTGGTGTTTATGGCAATTGCATCGATGATTCTTGGTGCATTTGCGGCGATTGGTCAGAATAATATTAAACGCCTCATGGCTTATTCATCAATCAGTCATATGGGCTATGCACTTGTTGGTTTAGCTGCTGGAGATATAATCGGGGTAAAAAGCGTTATTCTTTACATGACTATTTATCTTAGCATGACACTTGGTTCATTTGCTTTTATTCTCGGGATGCGGTCTAATGATGAAAATGTTGAAAATATTTATGATCTTTCAGGGTTGGTAAAGACGAATCCATTTATGGCTGTTGTGATGACTATACAGCTTTTCTCTTTAGCCAGCATACCACCTATGGCTGGTTTTTTTGGGAAGTGGTATACATTTTCCGCTGCTGTTCATGCTGGTCTTGTCCCATTTGCTATCGTTGGTATGATAGCGTCTGTTATTGGAGCTTTTTATTATTTACGCATTATAAAAATTATGTGGTTTGATAATGCAAAAGCGCATTTCGCTATTTTATCGAGCGAGCTTCAATTTTGTCTCAGTCTGTCTGCGTTATTCATTTTATTTTACACATTTTTTGGAATTTGGTTTGCTGAGTTGGCAGAAAAAGCAGCAGCTGCATTATTTTAAGGAATATAATTTACATTTTGTGGGATTTAACGAATATGGTTTACACCTTATCAGATTTTGCACAAAAACAAGGATACACTGTTGAATCATATGAAAATGTTGATTCAACAAATCTTATTGCACAGCGTAAAGCACATGCTGGTCATCGTGGTTATCTTTGGATTGTTGCACGGGAGCAATCACAAGGAAGAGCGAGAAGGGGTAGATCGTGGCATAGTCCGAAAGGAAACCTCTATTCTAGTCTTTTGTTAATTGATGATATCCTTCATCAGACTGCTGCCCAGCTTGGTTTTGTAGCGGGATTAAGTATGTTAGAAGCAGTAAAACGATTTATAAAAGATGAAAAACAAATAAATAATATTATTAGTTTAAAATGGCCAAATGATATTCTGCTAAGAGGAGCTAAAAGCTCTGGCGTTTTACTTGAAATTTCTCAATTGACATCACAAAAATATGCATTGGTTGTTGGTATCGGAATGAATATAAAGTGTAATTACGAAGATGCACCTTATCCCACTTCGAGTCTAAATGACATTGGTTTACATATTGATGCAGAACAATTATTTACGGTTTTGACAGAGTGTTTTTCTAAAAATTACCTCCTTTGGAAAGAGTTAAGAGGATGTGATATAATCCGTGAAAAGTGGCTTTCACACTGCGCTCACCTCGGACAGCATATCAAGATAGTTAATGATAAAAAAATCATCGAAGGTATTTTTGATGGTCTTGATAATGATTTTAACTGCATCATAAAACAAGAAAATGGCGAAAAAGCAATTATAACAGCTGGAGATGTTCATTTTGGTTTGGTTGCCTCTGCTAATGCAAGTCGTTATTAATTTATGGAATTTTATTTCATCACTAGATCATCTTAGTGATTGAGGAGATGTTGATGGTTGCAGCCAATGAGAATGAGTTTGTGTTTTTACCTTTAGGAGGAGTGGGTGAAATAGGAATGAATCTGGCTGCTTATGGATTTGGTCCTCAAAATTTTCGTGAATGGCTGCTTATTGATATGGGTGTTAATTTTGCTGGTCCTGAATTACTAGGAGCAGATCTTATTTTACCAGATGTTCGCTTTTTGGAAAGTGAGAAACATAATGTACGTGGTCTTATTTTAACACATGCTCATGAAGATCATTATGGTGCTGTTCTTGATTTATTGCCAAAACTAAAAGTTCCACTTTACTGTACCCCTTTTACAGCAGGACTATTGGAGAGTAAAAAGCAATCAGATTTTGGAGATTGTAAAATTTCATTAAATATTTTTCAAGCTGGTGATTGCTTTCAGGTTGGTTCTTTTACAGTCGAAGCTATTGCTGTTAATCATTCAATTCCTGAATCTGTATCTTTGGCACTTACAACATCTTTAGGCACTGTGATCCATACTGGCGATTGGAAAATTGACCATACGCCTTCGCTTGGAGTAGTAACGGATGAAAAACGGTTTCGCGCTTTAGGTAACAAAGGTATTTTAGCATTGCTGTGTGATTCTACAAATGCATGTCGAGATAGTATACCATCATCTGAACAGCAAGTTGAGGAAACTCTCTCCAAAATTATTTCGCAAGCTGAAGGACGCGTTGCTATTGCAACTTTTGCATCTAATGTTGGTCGGATACGTTCTATTGCTCTTGCAGCGGAATCTGCTGGACGTCAAGTTCTTGTTGTTGGGCGTTCTCTTAAGCGGAGTATTATGGTTGCACAAGAGCTTGGTTATATGGATGGTTTAGCGCCATTCGTTACGGAAGATGATTATGGTTATATTCCACGAAAAAATATTGTTTTAGTCGTGACGGGGAGTCAAGGTGAGCCACGTGCTGCTTTAGCTAAACTTTCGCGAAATGAAATGAGAAATATTGCGCTTTCTACTGGTGATACTGTCATTTATTCGTCACGAAGTATTCCAGGAAATGAAAAATCTATTATTGAGATACAAAATCGCTTTATAGATTTAGGAGTTAAAATTATTACAAATGAAGATGCTCTTGTTCATGTTTCAGGTCATCCTTATCCTTCAGAACTTTTACAGATGTATAATTGGACAAAACCAAAGATACTGGTTCCTGTCCATGGTGAGGCAATGCACCTTACCGCTCAAGCAGCTTTAGCGCGTCAAGTAGGTATTAAAGTTGTTGCTGATATTAGAAATGGGAACGTGTTGCGCCTTGCGCCAGAGCCAGTAGAAGTCATTGATCAAGTTCCTGTTGGTCGTATCTATAAAGATGGTTGCCTTATTGGTGATGAAGATGAGTTAGGAATTCGTGAACGTCGCAAATTAAGTTATGCTGGTCATGTTGTTGTGTCACTTCAGATGAATAGTAAACATGATCTCCTTGGTGATATCGGTCTCATTACATCTGGTTTGCCTGAAAGAAATGAAAAAAGAGAAATTTTGAAAGATATTCTTTTAGATGTTGTAGAAAATACCATTCATAATATTCCACGTGTTAAGCGAAAGAATAATGAACTTATTCGAGAAGCAATACGGCGTGCTGTGAGGGCAGCTGTTAATGAAATTTGGCGAAAAAAGCCTATTTGTACAGTTTTTTTACATCGATCAAAATAAAAATTTTTACGTTATTTTTTATTAATTAAAAGAAAAAGAAAAATATCAGACCATTTTATGATTAAAAAATAAAAAATTTAGGAAATATAATACATAAATTCTTGAATAACATGATCATTATGTTTGCAAAAATTCAAAATGAAATTATAGATTAGCTTATGATATATTTAAGATATTCCGATATGATGTGCTTGATTAGGAGTGAATTAATTTAATGCGTCTTTCTCAATATTTTCTTCCTATTTTAAAAGAAAATCCTAAGGAAGCAGAAATTGTTTCCCATCGACTCATGTTGCGTGCAAGCATGATTCGTCAACAAACATCAGGGATCTATTCTTGGCTTCCATTAGGAAAAAAAGTACTTGATAAAGTTTGTAAAATTATTCGTGAAGAGCAAGAACGAGCTGGTGCAATAGAAATATTAATGCCAACGATTCAACCTGCTGATCTTTGGCGTGAAAGTGGTCGTTATGATGATTATGGTTTGGAAATGTTACGCATTAAGGATCGCCAAGAGCGTGACTTACTTTATGGTCCAACCAATGAAGAGATGATAACAGATATTTTTCGATCATATGTGCGTTCCTATAAAGACCTTCCACTCAATCTATATCATATTCAATGGAAATTTCGTGATGAAATCCGTCCACGTTTTGGTGTGATGCGTTCACGAGAATTTTTAATGAAAGATGCTTATTCTTTCGATTTTGATCATGAGAGTGCTAAAGCATCCTATAATCGTATGTTTGTTGCTTATCTACGCACTTTTTCTCGTATTGGCTTAAAAGCAATTCCCATGCGTGCTGATACAGGCCCTATAGGTGGCGAACTCAGTCATGAATTTATTATTTTGGCTGAAACGGGCGAAAGCGCTATATTTTGCGATAAGCAGTTCCTTGAACTCACAGTTCCGCATATTTCAGTTGATTTTACTAACAAGGATATTTTAGCTGATATTGTAAAACAGTGGACATCTTTTTATGCTGCAACAGAGGAAATGCATAACAAAGAAGAATGGGATAAAGTTTCTGCCCATAATCGCTTGTCGGCACGTGGAATTGAAGTAGGGCATATTTTTCATTTTGGAACTAAATATTCTGCTCCAATGAAAGCAAAAGTTATGGGGCAAGATGGAAAAGAATATTTAGTCTCTATGGGATCTTATGGTATTGGGCCTTCACGTCTTGTTGCTGCAGTTATTGAAGCATCTCATGATGAAAATGGTATTATTTGGCCAAAATCGATTGCACCCTTCGATTGTGGTATTATCAATATGAAGCCTGATGATGAAAAATGTACTCACATGTGTGAAACTCTTTATCAGGGATTAATACATGCTGGTTTTGATCCATTATTAGATGACAGAAATGAGCGTCCTGGATCGAAGTTTGCAACAATGGATTTGATTGGTTTGCCAACACAAATCATTGTTGGACCTAAGAGCGTTGCACAAAATGAGGTTGAAATTAAAGATCGAAAAACAGGTATTAAAAAATCTCTAACGGTTCAAGATACACTCAATCAGCTTTCTGTAATTTTATAGGCAACGCTATGTATATGCTGAGGAGCAAATGGTTTTTATCTTATGAATGGATGATAGCTTTTCGTTATATGATTCCCAATAAAAAGCACATAGTTGCATCTGTTATTTCCATTATTTCTTTAATTGGAATTATGTTAGGGGTGTTTGCTTTAGTTGTTGTGATGGCGGTGATGAATGGTTTTCGTACAGAGCTCCTCAACCGTATTCTTGGTATGAATGGCCATCTTGTTGTTCAAACAATTAATTCTGGTTTTTCCGATTATAATACTCTTATTTCTTCTTTAGAATCTGTAAATGGTGTGAAGTTTGTTTTGCCTGTTGTTGAAGGTCAAGCCCTTGTACAGGGTGAATTTGAAGGAGGATCTGGTGTTTTAGTTCGTAGTATGCGAAAACAAGATTTGGAAAAGCTTAAAACAGTATCTGAAAATATTAAATCAGGTACGCTTGCTCAATTCGATGAAGAGGATGGTGTCGTAATTGGCAGTAATTTAGCAGCAAAATTGGGACTTACCGTTGGAAGTAATCTTCGTATCATTACACCAGATGGTGATGAAACGCCTTTTGGAGTTATGCCACGTGTTAAAGCTTACAAAGTGACGGCTATTTTTGAAGTTGGTATGTCTGAATATGATTCAATATTTGTTTTTATGCCTCTTCATGAAGCACAAGTGTTTTTTAATTTAGGAGATCAAGTGCAGTTTTTAGAGTTATTTTTAGATAATCCTGATGCTATTGATCAAATAAAACCACAAGTAGAGAAAGTTATTAATCAACAAGTCTATTTAATTGATTGGCGTACACGCAATCAGGCTTTTTTTTCAGCCTTACAGATTGAACGAAATGTTATGTTTTTTATTCTTTCTCTTATTATTCTTGTTGCTGCCCTGAATATCATTTCAGGACTTGTTATGCTTGTCAAAGATAAAAGCCATGATATTGCAATTTTACGCACAATGGGTGCACGTCAAAGTGCTATTATGCGTATATTTATTGCTACTGGTATGATGATTGGACTTATTGGAACAATATTGGGTTTGATTTTAGGTATTATCACTATTGCTAATATTAATCATATTCAAAATTTTGTATCTTGGCTGTTTAACGTCGATGTATTTAATCCTCAACTTTACTTTTTAGCAAAATTGCCTGCACAAATTGAATGGGGACAGACAGCCATGGTTGCTGTAATGGCGTTATTTTTATCATTTCTTGCAGCACTCATTCCAGCGTGGCAAGCTGCTAGGCTGGATCCTGTACAAGCTTTGAGGTATGAATAATGACAGCTGTTTTAGAGCTTGTTGAAATTGAGCAACATTTTTTTGAAAATGATAAACCTTTAATTATTTTAGACAAAGCTAACCTTACCCTTAATCGCGGAGAGCTTGTTGCTCTTATTGCACCATCTGGTGCTGGAAAATCAACACTTCTTCATATCGCTGGATTATTGGAAAAACCAAAAGCTGGTGATGTGATATTACGAGGTATTTCTTGTACAAAACGTTCTGATAGTGAACGAACATCTCTCAGGCGAAATGATATTGGTTTTGTTTATCAATTTCATCATTTGCTTCCAGAGTTTACAGCTTTGGAAAATGTTATGATACCGCAAATGATAGCAGGATTAAAAAAAACTGTAGCAGAAGATCGTGCATTAAAATTGTTAACATATCTGCGTGTTTCTCATCGTGCGAAACACCGTCCATCAGAATTATCGGGTGGGGAACAACAGCGTGTTGCTATTGCACGTGCAGTAGCAAATGGTCCTTCGGTTCTTTTAGCCGATGAACCTACAGGAAATCTTGATCCTGTAACTTCAGCATATGTATTTCAAGCTTTATCTGTCCTTGTTCGTCAATCTGGTCTTTCTGCTCTTATTGCAACGCATAATTACGGTTTAGCTAAGCAAATGCATCGTCGAATTACGCTTAAAGAAAAAAAGATTATTGAACTTCCTTAAAAATAAGGTACACAATCCATTCTATAAATTGAATTTACTATATTGATATCATTTTTCATCTATTAAGGAGACTTTTATGACAGTTTTTGTCGTTGACGAAAACCAATTGGATGCGCGCCGTCGCCGATTGGTTTTTCGTGCATGGCACAGAGGTATTCGTGAAATGGATCTTATTTTAGGGCAGTATGTAGATGCTCATGTCGCTGGTATGAATGATGAAACTGTTTCTCAACTTGAGTATATTATGTCTTTTAATGATCGCGATTTGCTAAAATGGGTTGTTGGAGAAGCTTCACCACCATCTGAAATTGATGGTTCACTTTTTCACGATATCGTAAATTATTATGTTCGCATAAATTAAAATTGATCTCAATGTCCATATTCAAAAAAATTACTATTCCTAAAAATATTTCTGGTCATATGCAATTTGATGGGGTTACTGATGGATTTGAAGCCTTTGTACTTGCTAAATTAAGTTCGGAAATTGTGCAAGGAAAACCACTTATTTATGTGATCCGTGATGGAACAAAAATTGCTCATTTACAGCAAGTTTTAAATTTTATTGAGCCAAATTTTCCTATTATTCAGTTTCCTGCGTGGGATTGTTTGCCTTATGATCGTGTGTCACCTGGGGGTGCTGTTATGGCACATCGGCTATCTGCTTTGACACATATATCAAATTTGCGTAAAAACCCACGCACTGCGATTATATTAACGACAGCAAATGCAATTATGCAAAAATTGCTTCCTCGGGAAATGATTGAATCTCAGATTATTTCTGCACATATTGGTCAGAATATTAATATGGAGCATTTAATTCATTCGCTGAAATCTAATGGTTTTGAGCGTGTTTCTACTGTTCGTGATGTTGGTGAGTTTGCTGTGAGAGGAGGAATTATTGATATTTTTTCTCCTATGGATATCGCACCTTTGCGTCTTGATTTTTTTGGAGATACCCTAGAAAGCATCCGCGTATTTGATCCAGAAACACAAAGAACAACAGGTACGAGAACTGAATTTTTGTTACAATCAATGAGCGAGGTTGTTCTTACGCCTGAGTGTATTCACCGATTTAAAAGTAATTATACCCGTACATTTGGTATATCACAAAAAAATAATATGTTGTATGAGGCAATTTCTCAAGGACGACGTTTTGCTGGTATGGAGCATTGGCTTCCATTTTTTTATGAAAATCTTGATACTTTTTTTGATCATTGTGGTAATTGGCCTATTGTTTTTGAGCATCTCATAGAAGAAGTGCTTATAGAGCGCTATCGTCTCATTCAAGATTATTATGATGCTCGCAAAGAGCATGAAAATGATAAAGGGAGTCCTGCTTCTTACCATCCAATAGAAGCTGACCTTCTTTATTTAACACCAGAACGTATTTTAGAGCGTGTACAAAAATCTGGGCAGCGTATTGATTTCACACCTTTTCATATTCCACAAACTTTTGAACAAACTGTTGTCCACACGAATGTTAAACAGGGATACGATTTTGCAAAAGAACGTAATGCACAAGAAAAAAATGTTTTTTCAAGTGTAGTTAACCATATTGCTTCATTGCGTGCTGCCGGCAAAAAAGTGCTTTTAGCGGGTTGGAGTGAAGGGTCTCTTAATCGTTTGATACAGGTTCTTGATGAACATGGGTTAAAAAAAATAAACATTGCAAAATCATTGCAAACTGTCAAAGCAACACCACGTGACCGTATATCTGCAGCTGTTTTGATGATTGAGCACGGTTTTGAATCTGAAGATTTTGTTATTATAGCAGAACAAGATATCCTTGGTGATCGATTAATAAGATCGCCAAAACGGCGTAAACACAATAGAAATTTCATTTCTGAAATTGCCGCTTTAAATGCTGGTGATATTGTTGTGCATATCGATCATGGGATTGGGCGATTTATTGGTCTTAAAACCATTATGACGACTGGAATTTTACGAGATTGTCTTGAAATTAAGTATGCTGGAGGCGATCTACTCTTTTTACCTGTCGAAAATATCGAGCTTCTCTCACGTTATGGATCAGAGGGAACAGATGTAGCATTAGACAAGTTAGGTGGTGTTGCTTGGCAAGCACGTAAAACACGACTAAAAAAACATTTATTGGAAATAGCTGGACAGTTGATTCATGTAGCTGCAGAACGTGCTACACGTTCTGCACCTTCTTTGATTCCACCGATTGGACCATTTGATGAATTTGTTGCGTGCTTTCCCTACGAAGAGACAGAAGATCAAATGGATGCAATTGATGCCGTTTTAGACGATTTGGCATCAGGGAAACCGATGGATCGCTTAATATGCGGCGATGTTGGCTTTGGAAAAACAGAAGTTGCTATTCGAAGTGCTTTTGTTGCAGCATTAAATGGATATCAAGTTGCTGTTGTTGTTCCAACAACTTTACTTTCACGACAGCATTACAAAACTTTTATTTCGCGTTTTCAGGGACTCCCTGTGAAAATTGGTCATGCTTCAAGGCTTGTGAAAACTAAAGAACTTGCCCAAATTAAAAAGGGCATTTCAGATGGTACAATTGATATTGTTATTGGAACGCACGCATTGTTAAGCGATGCAATCAAGTTTTCACGGTTAGGACTTCTTATTATTGATGAAGAGCAGCATTTTGGAGTAAAACACAAAGAGCGTTTGAAAAAACTTAAAAGTGACATTCATGTCCTTACACTTTCAGCAACACCTATACCACGAACTTTAGGGTTAGCATTATCAGGAGTACGTGAACTTTCATTGATAACAACGCCACCTATTGACAGAATTGCGGTACGTACTTTTATTTCGCCTTTTGATGCACTTGTTATACGAGAGACTCTGCTTCGAGAATATTATCGTGGTGGACAAAGCTTTTATGTTTGTCCTCGTATTTCTGATCTTGCTTTTGTGGAAGAATATCTCAAAACACATGTTCCTGAACTTAAATTTATCGTAGCTCATGGGCAAATGCCAGCTGGACAACTTGATGATATTATGAATGCATTTTATGATGGGCAATATGATGTATTATTATCAACCACCATTATTGAATCAGGACTTGATATTCCAACTGCTAATACATTAATTGTACATCGCGCTGAGATGTTTGGTCTTTCTGCTCTTTATCAATTACGTGGTAGAGTAGGGCGTTCAAAGCAACGTGCTTATGCACTTTTTACATTTCCTTCTGGTAAAACTTTAACTTCTGCTGCTGATCGTCGTCTTAAAGTGCTGCAATCTCTTGATACACTAGGGGCTGGTTTTCAATTGGCAAGCCATGACATGGATATTCGCGGCTCAGGAAATTTTTTAGGTGAAGAACAATCAGGACATATTAAAGAAGTTGGGTTTGAACTTTATCAAAAAATGCTTGAAGAGGCTGTTGCTGAGTTAAAAGATGGAGAGCAAAATGAGGATCAACAATGGTCACCTCAAATTTCACTTGGTACAACGGCGATGGTACCAGAAAGCTTTGTGCCTGACTTATCTTTACGTATGGGGCTTTATCGTCGTTTGACAGAACTGAATGATTTAGAGCAAATAGATGAATTTGGAGCTGAATTAATCGATCGTTTTGGTCCTTTGCCACTTGAAGTTCAATACCTTCTTAAAGTGTTTTATATCAAAACATTGTGTCGAAAAGCGCATGTAGAAAAGTTGGATGCTGGACCAAAGGGTGTCGTTATACAGTTTCGTAATAATTATTTTGAAAATAGTGTTGCTCTTATTCAGTGGGTTGGGAAACAAGGTTCGATGGCAAAAATTCGACCAGACCAGAGTATTGTCTTTATCCGTGATTGGGTAACAGTGGATAAAAGATTAAGCGGAGTAGCAATTATTATGAAACAGCTTGCAGAAATGGCAGGATACTGTTCCACTTAGCGGTATTTTTACTCATTCAAAGTTATCACGCATTTTTAAAAATTATTCTATAAAGTATCCATCCTTGTTCCTAACTTTAAAAGTGTTAACGTCAAAAATATGTATGATAAATATTTAAAATAGAATTAGTTTTTGATTAAAATATTAGTATTTTAAATGGCTTAAGATTTATTTTTAAGAATAAAATTAAAGAAAATTTTGATAAATTAAGCTTTTTGGAAAAATACAATTTAGATGCAGGATAACATAAGCCTATAAGTAAATTTAACAGGGAAATATCATAAATTTAATTCAAAATTTTGGTGATCTCATTAACAGAGAAATAAGAAGTTATATACAGCATGTATAGAGAAAGGGAGCAGGGGAAGAGAAATTGTAATTAAAGTAAGAGAATATTTAAAATTTTGGTAGTTTTATGAATTTCCATTTTTGAGAGTAGATAGAAATTTTTATGTTATAAATAGATATTATTTACTATCAGTTTTCAAGCACAAAATTAATAAGAATGTATTTTACAAGAATGCAGGAGTTTTGTTATGCAAAAACTTCACTAAAAAAAGGAAGGTTTTAATTCAGAAAAAGATGCAATTCATTTTAATTAATTTC
Organism: Bartonella rhinolophi; assembly: GCF_036576165.1. NCBI lineage: Bacteria > Pseudomonadati > Pseudomonadota > Alphaproteobacteria > Hyphomicrobiales > Bartonellaceae > Bartonella > Bartonella rhinolophi. The sequence continues at coordinate 36,674 of NZ_JBAFWY010000007.1, read as the reverse complement.
GAGATAGCCAAAAGTCTTGAAAAATTTACAACAGTGAATTTTTAAATTTAAAACTTGAAAAATACTGATATTTTTGCAGGTTTAAGAAATTGTTATAAAAATAATTTCTATTAGCGATACTTTTTCTCAAATAGTCACAGTGTAAATCTTGCTTCGTATCAAAACTATTTTACTGCATATAATTGTTTACATGAATTTTAATAGAGTTATCTGTTAATTAACTAATACAAGTAAAACATTACTAAAATAATTAATTTTATAGTTTAAGTTATTTTTATAAATATCTGTTATTTTAAGTAATTTTTTTATAAATAGGCAAAGTTTAAAACAATATTATAAAAGCTTTTTTCGTTTTTTATTCACGCCACCAAGCTGGAAGGCGATATCCATAGAGTGGTGTATAAGTAGGATGTTTAATATATGACCAACGAGCTATCCATTGTTCAGGCAAATGATAAAGCGGTATATAATAGCTTCCAGAAATAAGAACTCTATCTAGTGCGCGAACCGCTGCAATGAAGTCAACATCCGTACGCGCGTCAAGTATCGCTGTTATCATCGCATCTATGGCAGGGTCAGCTGCTCCAGAAAAATTAAAACTTCCCTTCAAATTTCGAGATGCTGAACTCCAGCGATTTATTTGTTCATTTCCTGGTGATAAAGAATTTCTTAATTTTCCTATGATCATATCATAATCAAACATTCCTAAACGATTTTGATATTGGCTATCATCAACGGTTCTTATCTCAGCATAAATACCAAGACGTGACAAAGTGCTCTGAAACGCAAGTGCAACTTTTTCTTCTTCAAGTGATTGAGTCATAATTTCAAATTGAAAAGGTAAACCATTTGGGAAAACAGCTTTATTATTTTTTTTGACAATTCCTGCTTCTTGCAATAACTTCCAAGCTTTTTGAGCAGTTGACCGATCCATCCCTGATCCATCAGTTTTGGAAATACGCCAACTTCCGTCCATAACCTCAGGAAGAACTGCATCAGGATAAGGTGCTAAAAGTATTTTTTCTTCTTCACTTGCCGGTCTCCCAATAGATGAAAGGATAGATCCATCCCAATAACCTTCTGTTCTAGTGTAGATATTATTGAAGAGATAATGATTGGCCCATTCAAAATCGAAAAGTATTGATAGTGCTTGTCTTATTCTTTTGTCTTTAAAAATAGCGCGGCGCGTATTAAAAACAAAGCCCATGAGATCAGCGGGTGTTCCCTTTGAAAAATTTTCTTTGATGATCCGCCCTTCACGAACAGCTGGAAAATTATAGGAGTGTTGCCAACGACTTGGATTTGTTTCAATAAAGATATCAATTATACCTTTTTTAAATGCTTCAAAGCGTGCTGTATCATTACGAAAATATTCGATTTGGATGGTATCAAAATTATTTAATCCTTTATTGACAGGAAGATTTTGACCCCAATAATTAGGATTGCGTTTATAAATAATCCGTTCACCTGGATCAACACGCTCAATAATATAAGGGCCGCTTCCTAGGATTTTATTTAGATTGTTTTTTTCAAAATCATCAACATTAATAGCGTGTTTCGGCAATATTGGCATTACACTTGCTAAGAGAAGGGGAAATTCACGATCTTTTGAATTTGGGAAACGCATTTTAATGCCATAATCTCCGATTTTTTCGATAGATTCTATGCGTTTCATGTAACGACTAAATGGAACTCTCCCTTTATCTTTAAGGAGTTTTATTGTAAATAAAACATCTTCAACTGTAATGTGCCTTCCATCTGAAAAACGTGCTTTGGGATTAATAAAAAAGGTAATTTCAGTGCGCTCATCGTTTAATTCTACTTTTTCTGCTAAAAGGTTATAAAGTGTAAAGGCTTCATCACGAGAGCGTACCATCATTGTTTCATAAACAAGTCCAGAAAATTGTTCATCAGCAAAAAGTCCTCTTGCAGTTGTTCGAAAGCTGCGGATTACAAATGGATTTAATCCATCAAATGTCCCAACAACACCATAAGTCACTTTACCTGTTCGATTTGCATTAGGAAACGCATAAGGAAAGTAATCAAAATTATTCGATAATTTTGGAGAGCCGTGCATTGCAAGACCAGTTGCTAGAGCTCCATGGCTTAAAAGAAGAGTTACAACTATAAAGAAAAGTCTAAAATAATGAGCACTGTAGAATAACATAGACATTTACTCTAATTATATTGCAATATTGCTTTGTTTATGCAATCTTAATTTACTTCATTGTACTTAGATAATTTATGAATGAATTTCATAAAAGGCCAATGCAATAAAGAGGGGAATTCTACACATGAATGTATAAGAGTTCAATTGGCTATTTGTAATTTTTTCTAAAATTTAATTTTTCTCTTTGTATTGAAATAAGTGATGTCATTTCATGGGTTTCATTTAGTACGATTGGTTGAAATTATATTTAATACTCCTAATGTTGGAGTTATTATAAAAGCACGTTGAAAGGATTAATTTAATTATGTCGCATAAAAGTGTTTATTCTGCCGTTTCAGTATTAGCTGGAGCCGTCGCTCTTTTTTTTATAGTACATATTTCTGCAAATGCGCAGACTTTGTCTCAAGGTTGGTACAAAGTTTGCAGTAAACAGCATGATGTTGATATTTGTAATACAATGAATACTATTGTATCAAGTACTGGACAACCTTTGACGGCTTTTAATTTAGTTGAAATAAAAGGAAAACAAAATGAAAAGCGTATAGGTATTCAAGTGCCTACAGGTCGCTTTTTGCCAGAAGGTGTTCACATTCAAATTGGAAATGACTTTTCTAAAAAAATTCCTTATATTATCTGTAATGGACCAAGTTGTATTGCCAATGATGTTTTAGATGATAAACTCATTACTGCTATGAAAAGTGGGGCAAAAATGGTTGTAACTACAATGAATGCCCGAGGTTCAGCAAATCCTATTGAATTTTCTCTTGATGGCTTCACAGCTGCATACACCGGTCCTGGTATGGAGGAAAAAGATTTTCAACAAGAACAAATAAAACTACAGCAAGCTATTCAATCAAAGCAAAAAGAGATTGAAGATCGTATGCAAGCTGAGCAAGAAAAAGCTAAACAAAATTAATCAGAACACAAACAAGGGGAAGTTTTTTAAAATCTTTTCTATGTTCGTTTATTTAAATTGCCACAAAAGAGATTTTGTGGCAATTTTTTTAGCAATTAATTTTTAGAAAAGGTTCTGCGTCTCCACCAACCAACACGCTCAGTCTTTGGAGTATCATCTGGTGTTGATGATATAATAATAGGTTGATTAATTGCTTCTTCAATTTTGCTAGGAGCATTTTTTTCAATTTGCTCCATTCCAGACTTTTTCTCTGATATTTCTGTTATTTGCGCCAGCTCCTCTTTAGGAAGGTTTTTTTTACGTGTTCTGCGTGTTGATTTTTTTGTATTTGCTGCAGGAGCTTTTTCTGCCGTATTATGAGCGAGCTCATCCACTTTTTTTGTTTTAGTTTTGTGTATTGAGCTGTCTGTAGATTTTTCTTCAAGAAGTGCTGATGCTGTTTCACTCTGATTATTTTCAAGATTCTTTTTATTTTGCACTATTTTTGAAGATCGCGTTTTACGTTTTTTTAGCTTACCAACTGTATCAGCTTTTACAATTTCATCCTGTTGTGTATTTGAAGATTGAGTATCGTTCTTTTCTTCTTGAAATTCAACGGACTTAGCAGTTGGAATACGGTGTTTGCTGTTTTCCACTTTTATTTCTTCTACAGCCTGCTTGGAAAAATCCCCTACTGGTTCTGAATAGGGAACATGAGGTTGATAAGAGTTATTATCTTGATTACGACGGCTACCAGAACGTCCCCGACGACGTCCCCGACGATGAGAGTCTTCATCATTTGGAACATTGTCTTTGTCTTTTTTATGAGTATTGGAGAGAGAATTTTCATTAACCTCATCTTGACGTTTTTTACGCCAACGCCGTTGGTTTGTTTCAACGGATGTTTTCTCTTCAATAGATTCATTTTCTACTAAAACTACATCTTCAGTTTCTTCTTGAGTATCATTCTCAAGAAACAATGGAGTTTGGGCAACGACCTCTGCTATTGTCCCCTTAGAAATAATAAGATGTTGCGTTCCAATACTATCATCTGCTTCAATACTAATATTAAGCTTAAAGCGTGCTTCTAAATTAACAAGAATACTGCGCTTGTGGTTTAAAACATAAAGTGCTGTTGCTACAGGTGTACGCACAATAATATTATGTTGGGGATTATGAAGCAGATATTCTTCAATTGAGCGCATAACGTGCAAAGCAATTGATGATTCAGAGCGTACATGTCCTGTTCCAGCACAATGTAAGCAAGGTTGCATCGTGCTTTCTAAAACTGACACACGAATACGCTGACGACTCATTTCTAAAAGACCAAAGTGTGAAATGTGACCAACTTGAATACGGGCGCGATCGCTTTTAAGGCAATCTTTCAATTTTTTTTCGACCATCCTAACATTGCGATCTTCAAGCATATCAATGAAATCAATCACTATCAAACCAGCTAAATCGCGCAGACGTAATTGACGAGCTACCTCTTCTGCAGCTTCAAGATTGGTTTGTAATGCTGTTTTTTCAACAGAATGCTCTTTGGTAGAGCGGCCTGAATTTACATCAATAGCAACAAGTGCTTCCGTTTGATTAATAACAAGATATCCTCCAGATTTTAAAGAAACTTGTGGAGACAACATTTTATCAAGCTGAGTTTCAACATTATTACGCGTAAAAATAGGAATAGGATCACGATACGGTTGAACAACCTTTGCATGACTTGGCATAAGCATGCGCATAAAGTCTTTTGCCTCACGATATCCTTGATCGCCAGAAACAAGAATCTCATTAATATTCTTATTGTAAAGGTCACGTATAGAGCGCTTTATGAGATTACTTTCTTCATGGACAAGACATGGTGCAGTTGATTTAAGTGTCAAAGCGCGAATATTGTCCCATAATCGCGTAAGATATTCATAATCGCGTTTAATCTCAGCTTTTGTTCTATTTGCACCAGCAGTTCGCAGTATAACGCCCATGCCCTTTGGAACCGCTAATTTTTTTACAATTTCTTTAAGACGTTTGCGATCTTGTATGTTAGTGATTTTTCGTGAAATACCACCACCCCGCGCTGTATTGGGCATTAAAACAGAGTAACGACCTGCTAAAGATAGATAAGTTGTGAGCGCCGCACCCTTATTGCCACGCTCTTCTTTGATGACTTGCACTAATAAAATCTGACGCCGTTTAATAACTTCTTGAATTTTATACTGGCGTTCTTGCTTACGCTGGTAGGTGGGGAGCTCTTCACGTGCATCTTCCGCACCAACCATTTCTATATCATCATTAGAAGCATCTGTATCAAATGTTTCTTCTGTATCATCGTTTGTAACTGCTTCAGATATAATATCATCTTCAGCATCTATTGCCACAATTTTGTCATTTTTATCTTTTTTTGTTTTTTTATGGCGTTTTTTATTTGTATTTGTTTCTTCAGTGAGGATATCTACATGATTTTCTCCGATAGCTTCTTCTTCTTCAAGAAGAGCGAGCCGATCAGCAATAGGAATTTGATAATAATCGGGATGAATTTCCGAAAATGTCAAAAAACCATGACGGTTTCCGCCATATTCTACAAAAGCTGCTTGAAGTGATGGTTCTACACGTGTAACACGTGCTAAATAAATATTTCCCTTGAGCTGCTTTTTATGTTCTGATTCAAAATCAAGTTCTTCAATTTTGTTGCCGTGAACAACAACAACACGTGTTTCCTCTGGGTGAGAGGCATCGATAAGCATTTTGTTTGACATAAGTTAAAATCCTGAAGGCGACATGCGCAACTTCGTTCAAACGAACAGTACAATTGTTTAAAAACGTAAAGGGCTGTCTACCATAAAATGGAGGCGCTGGCATAACAGTATGAGTTACTACACGCAAATGCATCTCTGCATTTATAGTATCTATAATCATTACCCTTACCTGTTTTGTATGACTCATACTTTATAAGTCTCCAGCAAAAAAAATCTTGATAATAGTTCGGATATCCGAATCAGTAAATCTTCAATAACGTCATCCTAGTTTTGGGACATGAAGACTTTTCATCCATAAAAGCCTCAATGCATAATGTGTGACAAACCTTCTAAAGACAACTTAATATGAGCTATAGATAATTCAAGTCAAGACTAGATGGTTGTTATCAACTAGGAAGCGTAAATGCTCTTTTATGTTGGTATCATAGTTTTGGCAAGTAACAATATAAAAGTATGCCATTATAATCTCTGTATTATCTCAATTTAGTTTTTACTATTTATGATTAAAAAATTCAGCATATATTGAAAAATATAATGCAGATCCGATGTATCGCTTATATATGATGTATAGGATGAAATTAATTTTTCTGTAAAATGCTTTAGAATAAAGAGTATTTCATTTATGTTTTCTTCCCAAAAGCCAAAAGCAGCCTATTGGAATATTATTGCACGCTTCACTTACTGTTTATTGTTTTTTTTGATATTGCAAACATACACTCAAGCAGAAGCTCTTAAACTTGTCAGCTTGCGCACCATTGGTGATAATACATATACACGTATTATTGCGGTTTTTAATGCTAAACCAAATATTCGATTACAAATTTTGGACAGACCAGCACGTTTGGTTATCAATTTACCTACAGTCGATTTTCCAACGCAAAACACATCTTCAAATAAAAAAAATATATTATCAGCTATGTTATCAGGTGTGCGTTATACCTTTTTTGATGCACAAACTTCGCGTATTATTTTAACGAGCAAAATTGCTTTTTCTGTTGAAAAAAGTACAATACAAAAATTAGATAATGGCTTATGGCAACTACTGATTGATATTACTAAAAGCACACAAGAAAAATTTAATATAGCACTAAAAAATCAGCAAAAAGCTAATTCTTATACAAAAACACAATTAGATTCAATACGAAATTTTCGTGTTGTGCTTGATCCTGGTCATGGCGGAATTGACGGCGGTGCGCAAGGTGTTACTGGCATTTTAGAAAAAAATGTAACTCTCGCTTTTGCACGTGCATTGCGAGATGAATTAAAGAAAGATTCCCATATCATTGTTAACTTAACGCGCGATTCTGATATTTTCCTAAGGTTAAGTGAAAGAGTTAAAAAAGCACAAGAGTTTAACGCTGATCTTTTTATATCTATTCATGCAGATACGATTGATATACATTCTCTTCGCGGAGCTACTGTGTATACCATATCGGATAAAGCTTCTGATGTAATTGCAAAATCTTTGGCTGAACGTGAAAACAAAGTTGATCTCCTTGATGGATTACCTGCAGAAGAATCTCTCGAAGTTACAGATATTTTGATTGATCTTACTCAACGTGAAACACATACATTTTCGGTTAATTTTGCTCATCATGTGGTTTCAGATTTATCAAAGAGTAACATTAATCTCATAAATAATCCTCATCGATATGCTAACTTTCAAGTTTTGAAAGCTCCAGATATACCTTCTGTCTTGATAGAGATAGGTTATTTATCTAATAAACAAGATGAAAAATTATTAAACAATTTTCAATGGAGAAAAAAAATGGCTGCTTCTATTGCGCACTCTATTCGCCAGTTTGCCGAGCTCAAACAGAAAATTATGCAGCCTTTTTGAATTTGCAAAAAAATAGAGTGCTCATACTCATTTTTAGTATAAAATAGTAAAAGATGGAAAACAGTCTTAATCTTTTATCTCGATTTAATGACAACAATACCTTATTTTGATGAAGTAACATACTTTTTTGTTAATTTTGAAGAAAGCGATAGCCATTTCTATGATAATTTTTAGATATCTTCTTAAGTTTGTTGTTGCGATTGGACTTTTAGGAGCAACGATATTACTAATAATAACAGGGAGCCAGGCAAGTAAGCTTCCTGATTATGAAGTTCTTTCCTTGTATGAACCTTCTGTTATGACGCGTGTTCATGCTTCTGATGGAAGCTTAATGGCAGAATTTGCAACAAAATATCGCCTCTATCTACCAATTCAATCAATACCAAAGCTTCTTAAAGATGCTTTTATTTCTGCCGAAGATAAAAACTTTTATCATCATTTTGGTTTAGATCCTGAAGGGCTTTTAAGAGCTCTGGTCAATAATATTCGGAATATTGGCTCTGGTAAACGTCCAGAAGGGGCATCAACCATTACACAGCAGGTCGCTAAAAACTTTCTTTTAAGTTCAGATGCAACGCTGGAGCGCAAATTAAAGGAAGCTATCCTAGCAATGCGCATTGAGAAAACTTATTCAAAGGACCATATTCTTGAACTTTATCTCAATGAAATTTATCTTGGTCGTGGCACATACGGTATCGCAGCTGCTTCTTTGATTTATTTCCATAAATCCGTCAATGAGCTTACTTTAGAGCAGTGTGCCTATTTAGCTGCTCTTCCAAAAGGACCAGCAAATTATGATCCATTTAAAAATACACGACGTGCTATTGATCGGCGCAATTGGGTTATAGATCGAATGGTTGCAAATGGGTATGTAACACTAGAACAAGGTGAAGAAGCCAAAGCAAAACCTTTGGGTGTTGCCATACACAATAATGATAATGATATTTTTACTGCTGACTATTTTATTGAAGAAGTACGTCGCCATTTAATGCATCGTTATGGAGCTAAAACACTTTATGAGGGGGGGTTGTCAGTTCGTACAACACTTGATCCGCATTTACAGCTTATCGCTCGGCGCGCTTTACAAAATGGTTTAATTAAATTTGATCATTCACAAGGGTGGCGTGGGCCTTATGAACATATTGATAAAAATAATGATTGGGGTGTAAAACTTGCAAATATTGCTAAATTAAATGACGTGCCTGAATGGCATTTAGCAGTTGTCCTTTCTGCTAACGCCAATAAAATAAAGATTGGTTTGCAGCCACAGCGCGAAGCTTCAGGCTTAATATCAAAAAAATGGGACACTGCTATTTTGTCTGAAGCTGACTCAAAATGGGCATTACATACTATCAATAAAAATGGCTATCGAAAAACTGTTCGAGACTTATCTCATGTCTTGCAAGTCGGAGATGTTATTTTCGTTGAAAAAATATCAAGCGCAAGTAATCTTTATCGTTTACAGCAAATTCCAAAAGTTGAGGGAGCGATTGTTGCTATGGAGCCACATACGGGACGTGTTCTTGCTATGGTAGGAGGATTTTCTTTTTCTGCTTCTGAATTTAATCGCGCAACACAAGCTTATCGTCAACCTGGCTCTGCTTTCAAACCTTTTGTATATGCAGCAGCACTTGATAATGGGTATACACCAGCCTCTGTCATTTTAGATGGCCCTATTGAAGTTCGTCAAATAAATGGTGAAGTTTGGCAACCTAAAAATTATGGCGGTACATTTGCAGGACCTTCAACACTGCGTTATGGCATTGAATATTCTCGTAATCTCATGACTATACGACTTGCTTATGATATGGGCATGCCTCTTGTTGCTGAATATGCAGAACGTTTTGGTGTTGTAGATAAATTGTTGCCCTATCTTCCTATGGCTTTAGGGGCGAGTGAAACGACAGTTTTACGAATGGTTACAGCTTACTCAGTCATTGCCAATGGGGGACGTTCTATTAAACCTTCACTCATCGATCGAATTCAGGATCGCTACGGAAGAACTATTTATCGTCATGATGACCGTTTATGTGAAAATTGTAATGCTCAGTCATGGGATAATCAACATGAGCCCACATTGATCGATGAGCGAGATCAAGTTCTTGATCCTATGACAGCCTATCAGATTACATCAATGATGGAAGGAGTCGTTCAACGTGGTACAGCTGCACGTTTACACTATTTGAATCGACATATTGCTGCAAAAACAGGAACAACTAACAATTCTAAAGATGTATGGTTTATGGGATTTACCCCTGATATTGTCGTCGGTATTTTTATTGGCTATGATCAACCAGCGTCATTAGGATATAAAACAGGAAGTTCATTGGCAGCTCCTATTTTTGGTGAGTTTATGCAAGCTGCCCTAAAAGGTAAGCCAGATGTACCATTTAAAATGCCAAAAGGCATGATTTTAATGCCCATTAATCGTAAAACAGGCATGCGCGCTGAAGCAGGAGATCGCGATGTCATTATAGAAGCATTTAAACCAGGAACTGGACCTGCAGATATATATGAGGTAATTGATGGCAGTATTTCTTTTCAAGAAGGTGTCCCTTCAATAACCATTTCTCCACAAGTTAACAAAGCTCTTGAAAGTGGAACTGGTGGATTATACTAATAAACAAGCAGTTCTCTTTGACATCATAGGTCGATATAAATATATCTATCTATCTTCGTGACGTAATTGAAGGAATAAGTTTTATGCAGCTTATAGCACTTGATGCAGCGTTACCATGTTGGTATCAAGTATAAAGACTGTTAAACAATTAATATTAAAAGGTTAAGGTATCAGGTTATGCGTGCAGAGATAGAAACTTTGGTTGATGAAATCCAGCAAGCAATCAAGTTGCTAAGGGGGCATCTTTGACTGGGATCAATCACTGAAACGTCTTGAATACCTTAATCAAAAAGTAGAAGATCCAACGCTTTGGGATAATGCACAACAAGCACAAGATATGATGCGTGAGCGTCAGCATCTCGAAGATTCAATGAATGGTATTCGATTATTTACCAACACACTTGAAGAGTGTATCGAGTTAATAGCTATGGGAGAAGAAGAAAGTGATGCAGAAATCATTACTGATGCAGAAAACACAATACGCAACTTGAAGAGTGAGATAGATAAAAGGCAAATTGATGTTCTTTTATCAGGGGAAGCGGATTCAAATGATACTTATTTAGAAGTTCATGCTGGTGCAGGTGGTACAGAAAGTCAAGATTGGGCTGCTATGCTTTTACGTATGTATATGCGTTGGGCTGAACAACATAAAATGAAAGTTGAAATATTAGAAATTCATGATGGAGAAGAAGCGGGAATAAAGTCAGCAACTATTCTCGTAAAAGGGCATAACGCTTATGGTATGCTAAAAACAGAATCTGGAGTTCATCGCTTGGTACGTATTTCGCCGTATGATTCAAATGCGAAGCGCCATACCTCTTTTGCAAGTATTTGGGTTTATCCAGTTATTGATGATAATATTGAAGTTGATGTTTCAGAGTCAGATGTTCGTATTGATACATATCGTGCATCGGGAGCTGGAGGACAACATGTTAATACAACAGATTCTGCAGTGCGTATCACGCATATAAAAACAGGGATTGTTGTTCAATGTCAAACAGAGCGTTCTCAACATAAAAACCGAGCAACGGCATGGTCTATGTTGCGCGCTCGACTTTATGAAGAAGAGCTAAAAAAAAGGGAAGAAGAAACAAATGCTATTGAATCTTCTAAAACAGAAATCGGATGGGGGCACCAAATTAGATCTTATGTTCTTCAACCTTATCAGCTTGTCAAAGATTTGCGCACAGGCGTTGAAAACACTGACCCACAATCCGTACTTAATGGAAATTTAGACGCTTTCATAGAGGCAGCACTCGCTCGACGTATTCACGGAAAAAATCAAAAAATTGAAGATAGTGGTTGATAATAACAATATTGCTCAAATTTTGCAGATTTATTTTTCAAATTTTCGATTAATTTTATCTGGTTATCCGAAATTTACCAGTTGGCAAAACAAAGTCAACTGGAAGGGAACTTGTGTTATTTAGCATGACAATTTGCAATAAATAAGTTTATGAGCCATTACGTAAAAGTACAGCGGTAGTTAGAACATTTTCAGCGTGCCCAGATACACTAACTTTGCGCCATTCTTCTGCTATTTTTCCAGTTGTATCAATCAAAAAAGTGCTTCGTTCAACTCCCATATATTTACGTCCATACATACTTTTTTCGACCCAAACACCATATTTTTCAAGCATAGTTTTTTCTTCATCTGAAACAAGGATGACATCAAGCTCGTGTTTTATTTTAAACTTGTCATGTTTTTTAACATTATCTGGAGATACTCCAATAACAACAGCACCAATGTCATCAAATTTTTCTTTTAATCGTGTAAAATCAATTGCTTCACTTGTGCATCCACTGGTATCATCTTTCGGATAAAAATATAAAATAACCAGCTTTCCTTTAAGGTCAGAAAGACACAATTTTCCTCCACCATCACGTGGTAAATTAAAATCGGGAGCAGGAGTACCCTTCATAGATTTTGTCATTGTTTTTTCTTTCTTTTTTTAATTCAGTATGCGTCAGGATAGCTAAAAAAAATAACTATTCAACTATCTACAATATAATTATTTTGGAAAATTCTTATCTATTGTGTGGAGTTTATTACATATGATAATAATAATGTAAGATATAATCAAATTATTGCACATGTAGTGAGAATAAAAGATTTTAAAGTAAGATCAAGAAATTATAAATAGATTATAGTGGCTTAATCAGAACGTGCTTTTTTTTACCAAAGGACAACTTAATCGTTCCTACTGCATTGATGTCTTCTTCAATAATAAGGCGCGTTTCATCCTCAACAATTTGGTCATTGACACGTACACCTCCACCTTGAACATGTCGGCGTGCTTCACTGTTTGATTTAGCTAATCCTGCTTGCACTAAAAGAGCTAATAGTCCAGTTCCTGTTTTTAATTCTGTAGTACTAATTTCAAGAGTTGGAAGATTTTCTCCGAGTGTTTTTTCTTCAAAAGTTTTACGTGCAGTTTCTGCTGCTGCCTCCGCAAGATTTCGTCCATGCAACATTGCTGTAACTTCTGTTGCAAGAATTTTCTTCGCTTCGTTAATTTCAGTTCCTTGTAATGTGGAAAGCTTGAAAATTTCATCCATTGGCAATGTGGTATAAAGCTTTAAAAATCGCGTAACATCAGCATCTTCTGTATTTCGCCAATATTGCCAAAATTGGTAGGGTGAAAGCATATCTGCGTTAAGCCATACAGCACCACTCAGTGATTTACCCATTTTTGCACCAGAAGAAGTTGTAAGCAATGGTGATGTTAACGCATATAATTGTGGCGTCCCTAAGCGATGTCCTAATTCAATCCCATTGATAATATTTCCCCATTGATCAGAGCCACCCATTTGCATGCGTAAGCCATAACGCTTATAAAGCTCAACAAAATCATAAGCCTGTAGAATCATATAATTAAATTCAAGGAACGATAAAGAATGTTCGCGTTCAAGTCTGAGTTTAACAGAATCAAATGACAACATACGGTTGACGGAAAAATGTTTTCCTATATCACGCAAAAACTCTAGGTAGTTTAAATGACACAACCACTCAGCATTATTAACGATACGTGCATCGGTTTCTTTATCACCAAACGTCAAATAATTGGCAAATACCTTTTTAATACCAGCAATATTTTCAGTAATATCATCTTGTGTCAAAAGACGGCGAGCTTCATCTTTAAAAGAAGGATCACCTATCATACCTGTTCCCCCACCCATTAAAGCGATGGGGCGATGTCCGGTTTTTTGTAACCAATAAAGCATCATAATTTGAAGAAGGCTTCCAGCATGCAGACTTGATGCCGTAGGGTCAAAACCAATATAAGCAGTTACAACTTCTTTTGAAAAAAGAGCATCTAAGCCTTTTTCATCCGAGACTTGGTGGATAAAACCACGTTCACTCATAATATGTAAAAAGTCAGATTTAAAGGTAAACACGGATTTTACTTCCTAACCAATATTGCCATTATTTTATATAGTGAATTGTTAATACGCTGTCTCTACCATAGATATTGTAAGGCTCACAAGAGAATGAAGAATGTTAGCAATAAAAAGCAACATAGATTAAATTTATATTTTTAAAAAATAGTGATCACTGATATGAAAAGGCATCTTTTTACTCTTATAGGCAAGACAATTACAAAAATTGGAAAAATAGTGTTAAAAGAACAAATGTCCTTCCTCTTACAAGGAATAACCTTGATTCAATTTTTATAAATTTCCAATATTTTTAAGTAAGTAGAGTTAATTCACGCGGAGGAGCTAAAAGTTCACCTGCAATATGATTATCTAAGTATTGTGCACATCGTTCAATAAGCTCTTCATTGCGTTCGCTAAAAAAGTGATTCGCACCCTCCAGTATTTCTTGTGTAATGATAATACCTTTTTGCGTTTTTAACTTATCTACAAGAACTTGAACATCTTTGGGAGGAGCAACCTTATCGATATCTCCGTGAATTATAAGCCCAGAAGAGGGACAGGGGGCAAGAAAGGAAAAATCATAAATATTAGGTTGAGGAGCAACGGATATAAAGCTTTCAATTTCTGGTCGGCGCATTAAAAGCTGCATACCAATCCAAGCACCAAATGAATATCCTGCTACCCAGCAATTTTTAGAATCAGGGTGTTGTGTTTGTACCCAATCGAGTGCAGCAGCGGCATCTGAGAGTTCTCCTGTTCCATGATCGAATTCACCTTGACTGCGACCGATACCACGAAAATTAAAACGCAATGTAGTAAAACCACGCTGTTGGAACATGTAGAAGAGATCATAGACAATTTTGTTATTCATTGTGCCGCCAAATCGGGGATGAGGATGCAAAATAATCGCAATTGGTGCATTTTTTTGTTGTGATGGTTGATAACGCCCTTCAAGCCGACCTGCAGGACCGTTAAAAATAATTTCTGGCATTAAATGCTCCTTAAATGCTATCATTAACTTTGGTACATTTTTACTATAGTAATCTACTTTACACGATCATTTTGTTTTAATGAACCGTTAGATATTCTGTTTTTAGTGCATTTTTCAAGAAAATTGCGCTATTTTTTTTAATCAACTTATAAAATGAATGACTGAGATGTAAAATGGTTATAAAACGTCGATACTTTGACCATAATGCAACAACTCCGCTTACGAAAATAGCACGAACGGCGTTACTGGAATCTTTAGAAATATTTGGGAATCCATCATCTGTTCATGCAGAAGGGCGTGCTGCTAAAGCTTTATTGCAAAACGCTCGTCGAAAAATTGCTGATAAACTCAACACAAATCCAGATCATATTGTGTTCACATCTGGAGCAAGTGAAGCAGCAATGACCTTGTTAACACCTTTTTATAATATGGGAAGCTCTAAAGTGCGATTTTCTCACCTTTACATTGGAGCTACTGAACATCCATCTATTGCAGAAGGGGGGCGTTTTTCTAAAGAATTAATCCGCATAGTTGCTGTTGATGAACATGGTTTAATTCAACAAGATAACTTAACATCTCTTTTAACTGTTCATGATAACAGCAAAGGTTTACCTCTCGTTGCTATTCAAGCCGCAAATGGTGAAACTGGTGTTATTCAAAAAATAAAAGAAATAGCTGCCATTGTTCAGAGTGTTGGAGGGGTTCTCATCGTTGACTTAACACAATATGTAGATAAAAATTTTATTGACATCGCCCAAATGGGTGGAGATTTTTTTATACTATCTGCCCATAAAATTGGTGGACCAAAAGGAATTGGTGCTTTTGTTTCATGTGGCAACCTTTTAATGCCTTGTCCTCTTATTGTTGGGGGAGGGCAAGAAAAAGGGTTGCGGGGAGGAACAGAGGCTTTACCGCTTATTGCTGCTTTTGGAGCTGCAATAAGTAACTGCTTTACTCCAGAAGAGATAAAACAGCTAATTGATTTACGCAATAAATTAGAAAATGGATTACAAAAAATTAGTGATGATGTTAAAATTTTTGGCAAAAAAGTGCAGCGTTTGCCAAATACAACTTATTTTTCTGTACAAAATATGAAAGCTGAAACCATGCAAATTGGATTTGATTTGGCAGGATTTTCTGTATCAGCAGGTTCTGCTTGCTCTTCAGGAAAAGTAAAACAAAGCAGAGTCTTGGAAGCAATGGGATACCATGTTCCAAACGGCGCGATCCGCGTTTCAATAGGACGTGACACAACTCTCGAAGATATTGATGATTTTTTATTAGCTTTTTCTCAAATTATAAATAAGAGTAAAAAATAAAATTTATAGAGTTCATTATTTAAAAATTTAAGGCTGTTTTAAAAATAAAATAAGCTTGATTGAAATCTTCCTACTTTACATATAGTCTAAAGAGTGGACTTTTTACTCTAAGCTTATAAAAAAGCAAGACTTTAAATCACCGGTTCTTGATGCCGAGAAAAATGGAGAAAATTGATGCCGGCAGTGCAGGAAACAATACGCCAAGTACGTGAGATAGACGTTGATCAATATAAATATGGTTTTGAAACCAATATTGAAACTGATAAAGCTCCCAAAGGATTAAGTGAAGATATTATTCGCTTCATTTCCGCGAAAAAACATGAGCCTGAATGGATGTTGACATGGCGTTTGCAAGCTTTTCGCCGTTGGCTTACAATGGAAGAGCCTCATTGGGCACGCATTAGATATCCTAAAATTAACTTTCAGGAACTTTATTATTACGCTGCTCCTAAAAACCATACAGGTCCAAAATCTTTGAGTGAAGTTGACCCTGAATTATTAGCGACTTATGAAAAACTTGGTATTCCTCTCAAAGAGCAGGAAATTTTAGCAGGAGTAAGAAAACAAACGGATCCTTCTAGTTTTGATGATAACGTACATGCTTCAGGAAAAGTAGCTGTTGATGCAGTTTTTGATTCTGTTTCTGTCGTTACAACATTTAAAGAAGAATTAGCGCGTGCTGGTGTCATTTTTTGTTCTATTTCAGAAGCAATTATTCAACATCCAACCCTTATTAAGGAATATTTAGGGGCGGTTGTTCCAGTTGGTGATAATTATTATGCTGCTCTCAATGCAGCTGTTTTTACAGATGGTTCATTTGTTTATATTCCTAAAGGGGTTCGTTGCCCCATGGAACTTTCGACTTATTTTAGAATTAACGAACGTAATACAGGCCAATTTGAACGAACACTCATTATTGCAGATGAAGATTCTTATGTTTCTTACCTTGAAGGTTGTACTGCACCTCAGCGCGATGAAAACCAGCTTCATGCTGCTGTTGTTGAACTTGTTGCACTGAAAAATGCGGAAATTAAATATTCAACAGTACAAAATTGGTACCCTGGTGACAAAGAAGGGAAGGGTGGTATTTATAATTTTGTGACTAAACGAGGAGATTGTCGAGGCGATAATTCTAAAATTTCATGGACACAGGTCGAAACAGGTTCTGCCATTACTTGGAAATACCCATCTTGCTTGCTACGTGGTGATAATTCACGTGGAGAGTTTTACTCTATTGCCGTTGCAAATGGTCATCAGCAGATTGATTCTGGTACAAAAATGATCCACTTAGGAAAAAATACGTCAAGCCGTATTATTTCCAAAGGTATTTCTGCGGGTTTTTCAAATAATACTTATCGTGGACAAGTTTCAGCACATCGAAAAGCACAGAATGCACGAAATTTCACGCAATGCGACAGTTTGTTAATTGGCAATGATTGTGGCGCTCATACAGTTCCCTATATCGAGGCAAAAAATGCAACAGTTCAGTTTGAACATGAAGCAACAACATCAAAAATATCTGATGATCAGCTTTTTTATGTTATGCAGCGAGGAATTCCTGAGGAAGAAGCTATTGCATTAATAGTAAATGGTTTTGTAAAAGAGGTCATTCAAAAACTTCCCATGGAATTTGCTATTGAAGCACAAAAGCTTATCGGTATAAGTCTAGAAGGTAGCGTAGGCTAATTATCCCTTAGGTAAATATACGCTAAGTATAAGCCGCAAGAACAGGACATAAATTATGTTAGAGATTAAAAATTTGCATGCCCGTATTACTGATACTGATACAGAGATCATCCGTGGCTTAAACTTAACCGTTCAAGATGGTGAAGTGGCTGCTATTATGGGGCAAAATGGAGCAGGGAAATCAACTTTGTCTTATTTGCTCGCTGGTCGTGATGATTATGAAGTAACAGAAGGCGACATCGTTTATAACGAGCAATCTCTTTTAGAAATGGATCCAGCAGAGCGTGCTGCATTTGGTGTTTTTCTTGCTTTTCAATATCCAATGGAAATACCTGGTGTTGCAACAATGGAATTTTTAAAAACTGCAATCAATTCTCAACGTAAAGCCCGTGGTGATGAAGAGCTTAAAACTCCTGAGTTTATTAAGCGTGTTAAGGAAGTTTCTTCTAAACTTGATATAGATATGTCTATGCTCAAACGTCCCTTGAATGTTGGTTTTTCTGGTGGAGAAAAAAAGCGTGCTGAAATTCTCCAAATGGCTCTACTAGAACCAAAGCTTTGTGTTTTAGATGAAACAGATTCTGGTTTAGATATTGATGCGTTGAAGATTGTTGCAGACGGAGTTAACAAGCTTCGTGATTTGAAACGTTCATTTTTGCTTATTACGCACTATCAGCGCCTACTTGATTATATTATACCTGATACAGTGCATGTTCTTCATAAAGGTCGTATTATTAAAAGCGGAGATAAATCATTGGCACTTTATTTAGAAAAAAATGGATATGCTGATATTATCGGTGAAGCAGCTTGAGGCCATTGAATATGCGCATGAACTCACAACAAGAACTGATAGCAGTTGAAGCAGATATTATAAATCATTTTAATCAGCATATTAATGATTTTCCTGGAAATGGGACAGTGCGTGCAATTCGTAAGGAGGCTATTGAGCTATTTCAAAAAGTGCATCTCCCTTCACGTAAAATCGAAAATTGGCATTATACCAATCTGCGCGTTTTATTGAAATCTGTTAGTGATTTTTCAAAAGTAAATAGTGTTCAATCGATTGACGCGCTACTTTTAGAAAGTGCTGTATTTTCTATTGAAAATGGTAAAACACTTGCAAAACCCGAAATATCAGATATTAAAGCAGAACGCCTTATAGATGCATTGGAAAAAAATTATGTAAAGATAGATAAAATCACGGCTGATGAAGATTTTATTGGACAATTGAATACAGCTTTCTTTACAGATGGATGGTTTTTACAAATCCCTGAAAATACAATATTAAATGCCCCTATAGAATTGCAAAATATTCAAAGAGGTGGGCAGTCACATGTTTTATCAGAGATTACAATTGGCAAAAATAGTCAAGCTGTTATTATTGAACGTCAAATCGGTGATGATAAAGATACTTTTATCAGTTCAGTATTTTCGCTACATGTCGCGGCTCATAGCGATGTAACATGGATTCTTATCCAAGATCGGGGAATAAATTCTACACAACTTAGCCGATTGCGTGCTGTACTTGGTAAAAATGCTAAGTTATCGCTTTATGTGGTTAATATAGGCAGCCAGCTTAATCGGCAAGAAATTGATGTTGAATTACAAGAAGAGAAAGCTAATTTTCAACTACGCGTAATAAATTTATTATCTGAAAAAACACATAGTGATCTTACGATGACAGTTCGGCATATTGCAGAAAATTCAACTTCAACAGAAGTTATCCGCAATGTTGTCACAGATCAAGCGCATGGCGTTTTTCAAGGAATAATACGTGTAGCACAAAAAGCTCAAAAAACGGATGCACGTATGGCTTGCAATAGCCTCATTCTCTCAAATGATGCAGAATTTTATGCAAAGCCTGAATTAGAAATTTTTGCTGATGATGTTGCATGTGGTCATGGTGCAACGGTTACTAAAATTAATCGTGATCAACTTTTTTATCTGATGGCACGTGGTATTCCTTTTAAAATTGCTCGAGAGCTTTTAATTAAAGGTTTTGTTACAGAATTAATTGAGGACATAAAGCATAATAAAATTCGAGCAGTTCTCGACAGTATTATTGTCCAATGGTTAAAGAAGAATATCTAAGGCAAAAAAATGGAAAATGATGCATCAACGTTGAGTTATAATGTAGAAGAGATTCGGCGTGATTTCCCTATTTTACAGCATAATGTTTATGGCAAGCGACTGGCTTATTTGGACAGTGGTGCATCTGCTCAAAAGCCGCAAGCAGTACTTGATGCGATGAATGATTTTTATCGATGTCGTTATGCAAATGTGCATCGAGGGATACATTTTTTATCAAATGCAGTTACACAATCTTATGAAGATGCTCGCGAGACAGTTCGTGCTTTTTTAAATGCGCAAACAGTGAAAGAAATTGTTTTTACAAAAAGTGCAACGGAAGCTATTAACACTGTTGCTTACGGTTGGGGTATGTTTAAACTGAATGAAGGTGATGAAATTATTCTCACCATTATGGAGCATCATTCAAATATTATTCCTTGGCACTTTATCCGTGAAAGGAAAGGTGTTAAACTTATTTTTGTACCAGTTGATGAGAATGGTGTTTTACATATTGAAGATTTTCAAAAAGTTTTAAGTGATAGAACAAAGCTTGTTGCTATTACTCATATGTCCAATATATTGGGGACTGTACCTTCTGTTAAGGAAATTATTAAATTAGCGCATCAAAATACTATTCCTGTTCTTGTTGATGGCTCTCAAGGGGCTGTGCATTTAAAAGTTGATGTACAAGATCTTGATTGTGATTGGTATGTTTTTACGGGTCATAAGCTTTATGGTCCCACGGGTATTGGTGTTCTCTATGGTAAAGAACATCAGCTAGAGGAAATGAACCCTTTTCAAGGGGGAGGGGAAATGATCGAGGACGTAACGATTGATAAGGTCTCTTATAATGCTCCCCCTTACCGTTTTGAAGCAGGCACTCCCCCTATAGCCGAAGCTATTGGATTGGCTGCTGCCATTGATTATATGCAAAAAAAAGATAGAAATGCTATTCATGCTCATGAAACAGCACTTTTAGCCTATGCACATGAAAAACTTGAAACGGTTAAATCATTGCGCATTTATGGACGTTCTCCTCATAAAGGTGCTATTATATCTTTTGAAATAGATGGCATTCACGCACACGATATAGCTATGTTTATTGACAGACAAGGTGTTGCTATCCGTGCAGGAACGCATTGTGCACAACCTTTGTTACAACATTTTGGTTTAACATCTACTTGTCGTGCATCATTAGCCATGTATAGTAATCATGAAGATATAGATCAGTTAGTAGAAGCATTAGAAAAAGCAAGGACATTTTTTAATGGCTAAGTCAATTGAAGCATGTAACGCTACCAGTTTTGGCGATACAGGAAGCGAAAAAGGAAAGTCTTATGTATCAGCAATTCCAGAAGCTGAAATTGAACGTATGACAAATGATATCATCGCTGCTCTTAAAACGGTTTACGATCCAGAAATTCCTGCTGATATTTATGAGCTAGGATTGATTTACCGCATTGATATTGAAGATGATCGCTCAGTAAAGATTGAAATGACACTCACAGCACCAGGATGCCCTGTTGCGGGTGAAATGCCAGGTTGGGTAGAAAATGCTGTAAGTGCAGTTGAAGGCATTTTGCAGGTTGAAGTAATCATGACATTTGATCCGCCATGGACACCTGATTGTATGTCCGAAGAAGCACAAGTTGCTATCGGATGGTATTAAAAATATTAGCTCTCTTCATGCCGTGAGCTATTTACTGTTCTAGGCGTTTAAATTTAGGGATGACCGCCATGAGTTTTCCTTTAAAAAGGAAAACTTACCTGATTAAAAAAGGAAGACTCCTAAAATAAAAATCCCGTATTTTATTGAAATGTCTTTAAGTGTCCTATTCTTGATGAGAGATTTTGGTTATCTTACAAATACTTCCTTCGTTAATGGATAAAAACCACTGCTACTGTTATTATTCTTCAATAATTCCACAAGCTAAACGTGCACCACCTCCGCCAAGTGGTAATGGCTTATCTGATTGATTGTCTCCTCCTAAGTGAATTATTAATGCACGATTTTTAATGTCAGAAATTTTTTTAATTCGCGGTGCGAGAACGCTCATTGTTGCTCGACCTTGATCATCAACATAAAGTACAGGTAAGTCACCAAAGTGGCCATGAATATTATAAGGTCCAAGATGTTTTTTAGTATTTTGTGGATCATAGTGTCCTCCTGCCGCGCCACCAATTACGCCCTCTTTTGTGTCACATGAAGGATTCATATGTACATGAAAACCATGAAAACCTTCTGGAAGCGAAAATAAACTTGGTGTAAAAATTAAACCATGTGCATTTTCTTCAATTGTTATTATACCTATGGGTTTTTTTATGTTATCTTCTTCTAGTTCATAAATTTTTACTTGAATTGAATTTGCAAATGTAATAGAATTGTAAGTAAAAGATATGAATAAGACTAATAAAAAAAAGAAGTTTTTTTTCATAGAGCACCTTTTTGTATTTAGTTTAATAAAAAATCTATTAATGCTTTGAATACTTAATGTAAATTTTGGAATTTATATTTCATTGCCGTGAAATTTTTCGGTAACTTTAGTTTAATTGAGTAAACAGCGCTTTCTCCCTATAAATGGAGTATTCTTTTCTTTAAAAAATATGATTAAAAAAGTTTTTAAAACTTTCATAAATGCAAAACGATTTAATCTTTACACAGTTGCTGATCTAAAAAAATTTTCCTATTTATTAAAAATACAGACTTTATGACTATCGCCTTGCTCTAAAAACTATGCCCCCAAACGAAGCAGATTTTTTAAAAGCGCGAGGGAAAAACTGAATGAAAGATATTTACGATTAAATCAGCATTTTGTTTATAATATGATGTAAACTTTATTCAAAATTGTGACATTTAACATATTGATTACAAATATTTTTATAATGAAAAAATCATACTCATCACAAAATTTAAAAAAGAAACAATTTCATGATGTATATAAATTTTTTACAATGATGCAAAATGTGCCAATAAAAGTGCCTATTATTGAGCCTACCACTGCACCAATTACTGTACCAACAGGGAGTGCTACGCTTATCCCCATTGCAATAATTGGGCCAAACCCTGGAAGAGCAATATAACCATAAGCTGCAAGAATTGCTGCAATTGCTCCTGATACACTCCCATTTAAACCCCCAATAAGTGCAGATTCTTTAAGAGAATAGCACATATTTTTAAAAATTTTTTTCTCACAATTTTTTAAATTGATGTTGCTATAAATTTTAAAATCAATCATATTCTCTTCTTTCACTTTGGATATTAAATGTCCCAGAATAATCGACTGATATGAGAAAATAGCATTTTTTAAATTCCACTAAAGCGCGCCAAATACCTTTATCATCTAGACGCAATCGTTTAATATTTTTGAAACCATTTTGTATGAGATAATTTTTAATTTGCGAAGCAGTAAATGAATTTTGTCCTGCTTTAGTAATGTTTTGTGAAAAAGAATAAGTAGAGATTTGACAAGAAGGATCATAAAAAACCTCACTTATAGAATCTGAGACTGTAAATGAGATAGATACGATCATTATAAAAAAAATATTTAATTTTAATTTTTTATTTAATCTCATCTTGTCACCATCTATTTAAACGATGCTTTTATATATTAACCTCATACGCTAAATTAACCTTTGTATTGCTGACAGGTTCCCTAAACTATTTCATTTTTAATACTATGCTTAACAGCGTAAGCTTTTTAAAATGTAAGTTTATGAATTAAAAACGTTTTTTCCGTATTAGTTTATCAAAAAAAGTGTTATGAATATCAACCTTTAACAAAATTGTATCTCTAAAATACAATATTCATATTATTCAAGCAGCTGATACAAAGAAAAGATATGTGATTGATGAACTTTACGCGCATGAATTTTCATGAGGTTTATAATGCAATAAAATTTTTTTAAGTTGTGGTTCACGAACACGGTTTACAGCCTCTGACACTGTAACCCATTCATACATACGTTGATTTTTTTCTGGCCACTTTTCTTCTTGATACAAATAAAGTACAGCAAAAACATAAACACATAGCTTGCGATTTTTTCCTTTAGGTAAATCCGATTTTTCATACTCATACATACCTATAGGAGATGTTTCACTAACACCCCGCACTCCAGCTTCTTCAAAAGCTTCTTGTAATACAGCTTGTGAAAAAGATTTTTTAGGCATTGGCCATCCCTTTGGTATGATCCATCGACCAGATCCTCTGCTCGTAATAAGAAGAAATTCAAGATTTTTATTTTTTATGCGATAAATTAACGCACCAATTTGCAAAAAATACCCATTATTTAGCAAAATATACTTATTATAAGCTATGTCAGTACCATTCATTTTTTTATCATATCAATGTAGTTTTTTAGGAAATTTAATTGGGAATTTTGGCATAATTTCTTTTAACCCATAACCAAGAGATATGCCTTCTCGCATAAAAAAATTACGCAACGGAGAGCAGTGGTGTAACAACCCAAATCCAATACCTCGCATAATGTGAACAGGCAACAAATGAGAAAGTAACGCATAATTAAGCATATGAACAGAGGTGCTTCGGATAAATATATCAGGTCTGCGGATTTGATTATAATGTGTAACAATCTCTTTAGAATTAAAATTGAGTACTTGTTTGGGTAAAACATCAATTAAAGTTTGCACATCACGAAACCCTAAATTTAATCCCTGCGCTCCAATAGGAGGAAGAACATGGGCTGATTCCCCCACTAAAATCGTCTGATTAGCAGCAAAACGATGAGAGATCAGTCCTGAAAGAGGCCATGCTTGAATTGGTGTTTCTAATATCAATTTTCCAAGCATTGACTGCATTTGATTTTCGATTATTTTTGCAATCGCTTTTGAATCTATACTCAATAATTCTTTAGCGCGAGAAGGATTGACAACCCATACAAGACTGGATCTATGTCCTAGCAGTGGAACCTGCGTAAATGGACCATTTTCTGTATGAAATTCAGTTGAGGTATTTTGATGAGGAAACTCATGTGAAAAATTTAAAACAAGTGCCGTTTGTGAGTAGTTCCACTGTTTTATGCCTATACCAGCTGCTGCTCGCGTTGGAGAATGTCGTCCATCAGCAGCAACAACAAGCGGTGTTTGAATGACTTCACCACTTGAAAGAGTAATGCGTATATGATCTTGCTGATGATGAAAAAATTTTGCCAAAGAAAAAAATCTTATAATATTTGGCATATGTGTAACTGCATCAGCTAGGGCATTATTTAATTCTATATTAGGAATATTATAACCAAACGCCTTTTCACCAATTTCAGCAGAACAAAAATTTACTGTGGGAGCGCGCACAACTCTAGATGTTATATCAACGATTCTGATGGAAGATAAAGCTGCAGCATGACGTTGAAGAGTATTCCAAACATTAATTTTTTGAAGCATCTGAACTGCTGGAGTCATAAGAGCTGTCGTTCGTAATTCATCTACATGGGTAAGCGGACCAATAAGAAAAACAGAATACCCCTTATGTGCAAGACTAAGCGCTGCTAACATACCAACTGGGCCTGCACCAATAACAGTAATATTTTTATGCTTACTTTTTTTTAATGTCACAATTATCTCTTTTCATTACGTAAATTTTCTCTATTATATTCCGTAATAAATAATGCAATATAAAGAAGTAACTTTTTTATGCTTTTTTTACATATGAATCATGTCATAAAAAAAAATAGTGTATTAATGTATTAAATAATGAAGACTTTTAGAATGAGGATAAGAAAACTCTGAAACGTAAACTAACAAAAAAGATTAAAACTAAAGCTGATCTTTTGCGTCATAAAACAGTAACAATGCCGCAAGCGAGGGCTTTTTCTGTTCATTTATTAACAGCTTCTGGTTCATTTTTAGCATTTTTATCTCTTATATCTGCATCTGAAAAAGAATGGAATGCCATGTTTTTTTGGCTCGGTCTTGCACTGTTTGTTGATGGTATCGATGGGCCAATTGCACGCAAACTTGATGTTAAATACGTACTCCCAACATGGTCTGGGGAGCTATTAGATAACATCATTGATTATGTGACTTATGTTTTAATTCCAGCTTTTGCACTTTATCAAAGTGGTTTTATGGGGTCAAGTTTATCATTTTTATTAAGCGCGATCATCGTTATTTCGTCAGCCATTTATTATGCAGATACTGGAATGAAAACAAAAGAAAACTTCTTTAAAGGGTTTCCTGTAGTTTGGAACATGGTGATTTTTATGCTTTTTGTAGTAAGACCAGGGGAGTGGATTGCCTTTACTATTATTATTTTATCTGCAATTATATCTTTTTTACCAATTTATTTTATTCATCCAATAAGAGTTATTCGTTTACGTAGGTTGAATTTTTCAATTTTTTTCTTATGGTGTTCTTTTGGTGTTGCTGCATTTTTTTACCAACTAAATGCTCCATATTGGGTTAAGATAGGAATTTCTATAACAGGTATTTATATATATTGTATTGGCGCTATTATGCAGCTTTTTCCTCAATTGGGTGCACAGAAAAATATCGCAAACAATAATAGGTATTTTTAGAAAAATTAAAGATGCAAATTGATTTTGGGGCAGATAATGACATTTCTTTTACAAAAGAGGGACATGCTGGTATTATAAAGCTTACACGTTCTTCTGCACTAAATGCTCTTAATCATCAGATGATTTCCGCTTTAAAAAAAGCTCTTAACACATGGGAAAGAGATAATGATATTTCTTGTGTCTTAATTGAAGGGGAGGGACGAGCTTTTTGTGTTGGCGGAGATGTCGTAGAAATTTACCATATGGGAAAAGCAGACTCTTCTTATCAGTATTTTAGTGATAAATATCGCTTAGATGCTTATATTAAGCGTTTTCCAAAACCTTATATTTCTCTTTTGAATGGTATCTGTATGGGAGGAGGAGTAGGTATTTCTATATATGGTTCATACAGAGTTGTGACAGAAAATACACTGTTTGCTATGCCAGAATGTGCTATTGGATTTTTCCCAGATGTTGGTGCAAGCTTTTTTTTGCCACGTCTTCCTGACTATTTTGGTGTTTATCTTGCATTAACAGGTGCGCGTATAAAATGGGGAGATTGTTTAAATTTAGGATTAGCAACTCATGCAGTTCCTGAGGCTGAACTAGATATCATTAAAAAATCTATCATTGAACAAGGTGATCCTATCTTAGCTTTAAAAGAACGAGAAATTACAAAAGATTATGAAACAAACCATGAAATCCGTCATGTTATTCGTATTTGTTTTGGTACAAATACGTTGGAAGAATGTATGAAATTGCTTTATAAAAAAAGCAAGGAAGGATTATTATTTGCCAAAGAATGTTATGATATTTTACAATCACGTTCTCCCACAAGTTTAAAAATTATCTGGAGACAAATGAAACAAAAGTCATTTCAAACTTTGGAAGATTGTATGAAAATTGAAAACCGTATTGCACATCATATGATTAATTCACATGATTTTCGTGAAGGTGTACGTGCAATGTTAATTGATAAGGATCAAAAACCTAAGTGGCATCCAGATAAACTCTCAAAGGTAACAAGTAAAACAATAGATGCTTATTTTCAACCCGTTAAACGAGAATTATTGCTTTGATAGATATCTCTCAAAAACAGATTGCAAAAATTAATTTAATTTATAACTTTTATTTGCGGTTATTAGCTTTAATTTGCTTCGGACTGGGTATCTTTTATTGGTTACGACTTGTTGGTGTATTTCCAGGAGTTTTATGGCGCTTTGATCTTATGCCATGGCAGTGGCAATTTTTATCAGGAACATTAGCTATTATCTATCCTATCGCGTTAATTGGACTTTGGATGTACTCACCGTGGGGAATCGTCTTATGGTGTATTGCAGTCTTTACCGAAACATTTGTGATAACAGTTCTGTGTTCTGACTCTGCTTCTATTTATCCGCTATTTATGTCATTATTTCATGGAATATTATTTTTAACTCTTATAATATTGCAAATTATAATGATCTTTTTTAAAAGGAATCATACTATTGATTCTGCTGATAATGTCTAAAAATTACCAAATACAAAAACAAAACCGAGCCTCAATTATTGACTCGATTTTGTCTTTTACGTAGAGTAGCTTTTCATTAGAAACTTTTTAACAGAATGGCACCCACCATAAATCCCAAGAGCTAGTTGCTTTCGCTGAAAAGATCCATATTAATGATCCTAACGCTCCAAAAAATGATGCTATTAACATATAATTATACCCTTTCTATTTTTATATGATCCAAAATATTTTCAATATAGACATTACAACTTCTATTATTCCCCAAAATATTTTCATAATCATATACCCTTTCTATTAAAATATTCCATAATATATATTATGCGACAATGTGGTATAGAATAGGAGAAACATTAATTTAAATAGAAGGTAAGCCTACTTTTAAACACATTAACCACACTTGTGTCACAGTAGTCACTTTAAAAACAAAATTATGTCAAAAGTTTGTCTATATATTGGAACATTTTAATTATTGGATATTTATATTCATTTCAATATTCATTTCAAAAATTAGGCTTTAAGCAATATTGCATAAACATATACCCAAAATTTTTGAACGTATCATGTTTTCTGGAAGCAGCTAAAGGCGACAATTTTATCTTTATTTTGACATAATTGTATATAAAAAAACAAAATAATGACTCAAAATTGTCTTAATATTAAATAATGGTTGGTATTTCCGTTTCAAAAACAAGCCCTTGATATGCAGGCTTAACATGCGATGGAATATAGTTTACAAGCTCATTGTAATCAAGCGATCTATCCATATGCGTTAGTATAGCTTGTTTTGGTTTTAAATATTGTATCCATTGCAACGCTTGCTCAACAGAAAGGTGGCTTGAATGAGATTCAAATTGAAAAGCTTCAATAATCAAAATATCTAAATCCATTAATTTTGGTAATGTTTTTTCGGGAAATGTACTCACATCTGTACAGTAAGCAACATTACCAATACGAAACCCTAAAGAATGAGTAGCACCGTGAAATTGTAAATGCGTATTAACGGCTATTGCACCACCCTGCCCTTGAATTATAAATTGGCTATCTTCATTTATAAGATGCGCTTTTAAAATAGGCGGATAAAATGAATCCTTTGGCGTTTGAAAACAATATTTAAAAGAATTTTTCAGATGCCCTAATGTAAACACATCTGCATAAATATTTATTAAACATTGTTGTGCGAGTGCATAACTGCGTAAATCATCAATTCCATGAGTATGATCTGCATGAGAATGTGTATAAAGAGCAGCATCAAGGTGACTCACACGTGCATCGATCATTTGTGACCGAAAATCTGGACCAGTATCAATAACAATCGTTGTTTTTTTTTCTGATTGGTGAATACGCTCTACCAATAAAGAACTTCTATAACGTTTATTTTTGGAATTATTCGGGTCACAAGCTCCCCAATCGCCATTAGGACGTGGAACTCCTGGAGAGGGACCGCAGCCTAATATTGTAAATCGATACCGATCAAACATACCTTTTACCTTATTTCATTTTGCTAAATAAACGAAAAGCATTTTTTGTCGTTATCTGAGCTATTTCTTCAATAGTTAAACCAATAGTTTCAGCTAAAATATCTGCTGTATAACGCACAAAAGATGGCTCATTTGTTTTACCACGATGAGGAACTGGTGCTAAAAATGGCGCATCTGTTTCAATCAATAAACGCTCATACGGAACAATTTTTGCTATTTCACGGATTTCAAGCGCATTTTTAAAAGTGAGAATACCTGAAAAAGATATATAGCCACCAAGCTCAATACCAGCACGAGCAAGTTGCATTCCAGATGAATAACAATGAAATACGAAAGGGAAGGCTCTTTCTTTTACCTGCTCACGCAATATTTTTTCCATATCTGTATCAGAATTGCGTGAATGAATAACAAGAGGAAGCTGTGTTTCTCGAGCAGCGATAATATGTTCATGAAAAGTCCTCTGTTGCTCTTCTGGTGAAGAATAATCATAATGATAATCAAGACCAGCTTCTCCAAATGCAACAACTTTAGGATGATTCGATAGACGAATAAGATCTTGGGCTGTAATATTTTGTTCTTCATGAGCATAATTAGGATGCGTTCCAACAGAACAAAATACTTGATCATATGCCTGCGTAATTTCTAAAAGCTTGTCTAACTTATGAACATGTGTTGAAATCGTGATCATACGTTTAACATCAGCATCTAAAGCCCGTTGTATAACATCATCCAAATTTTGTACAAAATTCTCAAAATCAAGATGACAATGTGTATCAATCAGCATAATGAATATCGTCTTTCTTAAGTATATAACGAGGAAAGATTGGTTCTGGTGAAGGAAGGTCAAGACCTTCTTGAATTTTTGAGTGACTTACGTGATGTAATAATCTATCTTCTTCAGCAATTGCAAGACTATCAAGAATTTTAGCAGCTGACTGTGGTATGAAAGGTAATAACATAATTCCTATCCGCCGCAAAATCTCTATAGTTACGTAAAGAACGGTACAGAATCTTTCTTGATTATTTTTCCGTAAACTCCAAGGCTGTTCATTAGCAAAATAGCGATTGGCATCTGCCACGACTGAAAAAATAGCTGAAAGCGCCAAGTGTATTTTCTGAGAGGACATAGCTTGACGTGCAGTCTCAAGCGCTTGAAGAGATTGTTCTAGAAGCTGTTCATCTTGAATC
This sequence comes from Bartonella rhinolophi, assembly GCF_036576165.1. Taxonomy (NCBI): domain Bacteria; kingdom Pseudomonadati; phylum Pseudomonadota; class Alphaproteobacteria; order Hyphomicrobiales; family Bartonellaceae; genus Bartonella; species Bartonella rhinolophi. The sequence continues at coordinate 6,263 of NZ_JBAFWY010000007.1, read as the reverse complement.
AAAAATGCAGCTGGTGTAGGAACTTTTGCATCACAATTTTTAGCAATCATAGACAAAGATCGTTGCGCTAAGTTACCAAGATCATTAGCAAGGTCTGCATTAATGCGATTTACAAAATTATCATGGCTATAACTGCCATCTTGCCCAAATGGTACTTCACGAAGAAAGAAATAGCGTACCTGATCAAGACCATAATGATCAACCATTGCAAAAGGATCAACTACATTTCCAATGGACTTTGACATTTTTGCACCGCGATTAAGTAAAAAACCATGAGCGAAAATGCGCTTAGGTAATTCAATTCCAGCAGACATTAAAAAAGCTGGCCAATAAACTGCATGAAAACGGATAATATCTTTACCAATGATATGCGCATTCGCAGGCCAAAAATTACGCTTTTTTGAATTGTTATCAAAAAAATCAATCGCTGAAAGATAATTTGTGAGTGCATCAACCCAAACGTACATTACGTGCTTTGGATTATTAGGAACACAAATTCCCCAATTAAAACTTGTCCGTGAAATAGAGATATCTTTTAAGCCTGATTTGATAAAACTTATAATTTCATTACGCCGTTCAGTAGGAGTAATAAAATCAGGATATTTTTCATAGTGCTCAAGAAGAGCTTTTTCAAAACGAGAAAGTCTAAAAAAATAACTCTCTTCCTCATTCCATTCAACTGGAGAACCTAACTCCTTTTCACGGCGAATTTTGTCTTCTCCAACTTCAGTATCTTTTTCTTCATAATAAGCTTCCTGACGAACTGAATACCAACCACTATAACAGCCAAGATAAATATCGCCATTAGCTTCCATTTTTTTCCAAATTTCTTGACAAGCTTGATAATGCCGCTCTTCTGTCGTACGAATAAAATCATCATTAGAACAATTTAATACTGCAAGCATTTTTTGAAACACAGCACTGTTGCGGTCTGCGAGTTGCTTGGGCGTTATACCTAACATCTCTGCTGTCTGTTGCATCTTTAAACCGTGCTCATCTGTACCAGATAGAAAAAATACATTTTTGCCATCTAAGCGTTGAAAACGAGCCAAAGCATCACTTGCAATCGCACTATAGGCATGTCCAATATGTGGAGTGCCATTAGGATAAAAAATTGGAGTTGTTATATAATATGTATCACGCATGCCATACTCATTGTAAAACGTAATAAAGATATAATGACATAACGCCTATTAGTTATATTGTCACGGAAAAAGCTCTTTTTCTTGAATGATCTTATGAACTTTAAAAAGCAGATTAATAATGAATTGCTTTTTATCAAGATTAAATAATTGCATTTCCCATATTTCTTGATGAACTTCTTGCCACGCTTGTGCACATTTTTTTGAGAGAAAAAAATCTCCTTTTTTAGCTAAAATGATAGCTCTTTTTTGAATTTTATCAAGAATTTCATCGCAAAATTGTTGAAATTGAATACCTGAAGAAAGAGACGAAAGTGTTTGAGCAAAATTATGTACGATAGTTGGATTGTATACCAACTGTTCTAAGAGAGTATCAATGGTTTTAATAATTTCAAGTCCACCGTGGCAAATAAGCAAAGCTGCTTTCCTAGGATTCCCTTTGGATTTTTGAATAATCGTCTCAATAGCCTCTTCATCAGTTACAGCTTGATTAGAAAAAATATGTGCAATAACTTGTTTCATCTCATTATCACGCAATGGACGCAAAGAGATTTGTTGGCAGCGTGAACGAATTGTTGAAAGTAATTTTCCTGAAGAGTGCGTAATAATAACAAATAAAGTCTTTGCAGGAGGTTCTTCAAGTATTTTGAGAATTGCGTTAGCCGCACTTCTATTCATATCATCAGCGGGGTCAATGATAACAATACGCCACCCCCTATCTTGCGATGTTTGGTGTAAAAAATACATAATATCGCGGACATCATCAATGAGTATACCTGTTTTGAATTTTTGCGTTTTTAAATCAAAGCGACGCGAAATATATAAAAGACTAGGATGACTGCCACGCATAATTTGACGCCATGTGATCGAATTACACTCTGGTTGTAAAAACTGATCTTTTTGAGAGCTTAAAATATTCCAAGCAAGATGAAATGCTAATGTGGCTTTTCCAATCCCTTGCTCTCCTTCAAATAATAATGCATGAGGTAAACATTCTTCTTTACACATTTGCGCCAAAAAGTGACGAACAGCTCCATGACCAAAGATAACATTATTCTGTGAAGGTGATAAAACTGTATCGATATCGTCATATTGACGCAAAAAATTTACATCATTCATAGAAAATGACCCAATATTACCTGATGGAAAATATCTCTTATTTTTTTTGCAATAGCTTCTACTGCATCCGTTGCATCAATTACACGAAATCGATCAGGCTCCTGTTTTGCTAATCGAAGAAAAGCTTGACGTCTTTGTTCTTGAATTTTTAGTTCATCTTTTTCAAAACAATCAATTGTTTCTGTTTCTTTTCTTCGCAAATTTGCGCGCTCCATACCACACGTTGCTGGTATATCTAGCAAAAATGTCAAATTAGGAATTATTCCATTTACAGCAACACATTCTAAAACAGAAAGAGTACGAGAACTTACCGCGTTATTAAGTCCTTGGTAAACACGTGTAGAATCAATAAAGCGATCACATAAAACGATTTTACCTTCTTGCAAAGAAGGGGCAATTACTTCGCTAACATGATCAGCACGCGCAGCTGTAAACAACACTGCTTCAATTAAAGATCCATAGTGTTGAGCCTGCCCCGATAACAAAATATGACGTATTGCTTCTGCACCTGCTGTTCCTCCTGGTTCTCGTGTTATAACAACATCATAACCTTTGCTACAAAGATACTGAGCAAGCAAAGAAATTTGCGTTGTTTTTCCTACTCCTTCCCCTCCTTCAAATGTAATAAAATAACCTGACACGTATAAACCTTAATTTTTATTTAAGCATGTACTATAAAATATTTCCGTAACCATCCAATTGTTATTTCATAGAATGCATCTTTTATTTTTGTAAAGAAGCCTCCTTCTTGGATATGAGCTCCAGCCCAAACTGGTCTTTCAAAAAGAATTTTTTTATTTTCTGAAATTTGAATAACGCCAATCTGTTGACCTAAAACAATAGGAGCTTTCAACGGGCCGCGATATTTAATTTTTGCTTTAACATTAATTTCTTTTTCATTCGAAAGCATAAAATTTATCGGTTCTTTAACAACAAGTGGAACAAAGCTTTGTGATCCACCATAAACATAAGCATGACCAACCGTCTCTCCCTTTGTAAAAATTGTTTTAAGATCGAAAGCTACCATTCCCCATTGAAAAATGCGTTCTATTTCTTTTGTACGCCCTTTACCATCCTGCAAACCATTTACTGCTAAAAAAAGACGTCGATGATTCTTATAAACGACAGCAACCATTGAAAAACCTTCTTTTTCGCTATAACCAAAGCCAAATCCTTCTGCACCAATTTTTTTAGAAATAAGAGGGTTTTTATTACGTTGAAAAATATTATTCCAAGTAAAATGAGGTTCACGATATAGCGCATAATAATCGGAATATTCATGAGCAATGTGACACGCTAATACAATCATATCGCGCAATGTTACAAACTGCCCTTCTTCAGGAAGCCCCGTTGCATTAACAAAGTGACTATGTGATAATCCGAGTATCTTAGCTCGTTGATTCATCAATTTTACAAAATCAGCCTCACTTCCCGATATCCCTTCAGCAAGAATAATAGCTGCGTCATTTCCATTAACAACAATTAAACCCCGCAAAAGATCAGAAACACTAATTTCTGTTTTCACTTTTGCAAACATAGTGGTTGTACCAGATGGTGCTCCACCTTTACGCCAAGCATTTTCGCTCACTTTAAATGTCTGTGCACTGCTTAATAACCCTTCTTTTAATTGATGAAATACCACTTCAGCCGTCATAAGTTTTGTTAATGAAGCAGGAAAAAAAGCAATATCACTTTGTTTTTCAAAAAGTATTGTGCCTGTATCACCATCTAATAATAGCAATTGTGATGCAGAAGTTTGAAAATTTTTTGCCCTCCCCCATTCAGTCAACGTCAACGCAAAAAATAAGGCAAATAAAATCCTTAATACAATATACATAACCGATTCTCCCCTCCCATATTTAAAGAATCAGCATAAAGAATACTTTTGTACAAGAAAAGTTCTGTTTAAATTTTGCAGAGAAAAAATCATCTGCAAATTTAGAATCGATATCTCTTTTTGTTCAGCACCATAAGAATAAATCAGTATACCACATTGTTTTTTCTTTTAAAAAATCTATTCTTAATATTTTGGATATACTCAGAATATAATAAGGATTTTTAATAGCCATTTTTCTATAATAACACTCAACTTAATTTTTCTTTAAAATGAGTGAATTATTATAATTATTCATTTTTGATCACTTGTAATTTAAAAATTGTATACATTTAAAAACTAATATACTTTTTTAAATAGCTGTAATTAATTTATCTTCATCTTTTTGTTCAGCTTACTCATAAAAGCCACTTGACCAAACGATATCGGCTTATCAACTAAAATAGGACCAACTTCTGGTAATTTTATTAAAATAATTTTCTCTAAATGCTTTCGTTCAGCAATAACTTCAGCTGATTTTTTCTGACTATCTGCATCGAATCCCTTTAACATGATATCTTCTTTTTCTTTTGGTAAAGCTGCCAATACTAATGAAGATGAAGCATTATCTTTAAGTGTATAAGAAGCCATTAAATAAGCGCTATCATAATAATCAACGGGTGCTTTAGCGATATATTCCACTTTAACATTTGTCACTCCCGCATTTGCATAACCAAGTATTGTTGCAGCTCGTTTTGATAAATCAATAATTCGATCTTTCATAAAAGGACCGCGATCATTCACTCTAACAATGAGTGAAGAGCCATTTTCTAGATTAGTAACACGAGCATAACTGGGCAAAGGCATTGTAGGATGAGCAGCAGTCAAGAGATTCATGTCGTAGATTTCACCATTAGCAGTCAAACGTCCATGAAAATCTGAACCATACCACGATGCTTGCCCAACACGTTTATAAGTTGGATCATCTTGAGGATAGTACCATTTTCCTTTTATTTTGTAAGGTTTACCGACAACAGCTCGCCCGCGACTCTGTCTTTTTGATTTATCCAATTTATCTGAAACTTTTTTAGATGAGAAAACAATTTTTGAATCTGTTGATTTCTTATTATCCAGACTTTTTACTGCAAAATGTGTTGTAGGTACTGTTTTTTTGGTGCCACAAGATGCTAATAACAGAGAAAAAGTCCCCACAAAAGCAAATTGACATGTTGATTTAACAATGGAAGTAAATTTTTCTTTGTCATTTAAAAACATTTTTCAGCCCGCTTATTTTTGTTAATTATTTAACGCAAAAAACAAATTACACTTTCTATATACGCAATAAAAAATCCACACTCGTAAACCATTTCCCTCTATGGTATTTCTGAAATACACCACTTATCAAGAAATTAATATAATGTTAATTTTTTTTGTCTGTTGTTAAAAATAAATGCTACCGAGAAAACATTAGAATGGATTAAATCATAATAAAATCAACGCATTAATAAAAATACAATTTGATAATATAAGCTGTGAATAACTAGAATGGTTCTATATAAGCAACAATAAACTGCTCTGATCCATGCAAACAATAACTGTAAAACAACAATTAGCTCAATAAATATTCATCGTTTTCATGAAATTTGGGAATATTATTAATTTGGTGAGCGCGCAGGGATTCGAACCCTGGACCTACTGATTAAAAGTCAGTTGCTCTACCAACTGAGCTACGCGCTCTCAAACAAATCACATTGTTTGTAAAAACAGGTGGAACATACGGTTGACTTTTCATTTGGTCAATACTTTTTAAAAAAAATATTATTTTTATTTTGAGTTATCAATATTTTTCTAATTTTTTTCCTTTCTTTACCACTGCATACATAGTTTTTATCATTTCAAAACTTGAATAAAAATAGTAGCTTAAACATAAAGATACTTCTGATTCTTAAAATAAAAATTGTGAACGTTTCAAAACTATTTGGATAAATTGAAGTACAAATAAATTCAATAAACTGAATTTAAAAATAAATAACAATAAAAATCGTTATTGAATGTACTTAACAAAAAGTATAAATATTTTATTGAAAAATTTTAATGTTATAATTCTTATATAAACAAAATATTTATTCCATCATAACTTTAAATATATTTTCTATAATTCATAATTTTTGATATAAATTAAATAAATC
>NZ_JBAFWY010000006.1:0-106088 GCF_036576165.1 Bartonella rhinolophi | reverse complement strand
CACCTTTAAAGTCTGGATACACCACCCCTGTTAAAGAAAATTCCGCATTGGCAACAGCTGGCAACTGAAGTGCTGCCTTGCGCCCCAATCGCCCTTGCTCTACCCACGGAATATCATAAGACATGTTAAGTGTTTGATACGCTGCCGTTTCAACCGAAAAAATAAACTGTCCCAAAGCCAACATCATGGTGATTAATCCGAAAAGCTTGATGCTATAGCCAAGCGCTGCTGTTTGGCTTGACGTTCAAGGACTTGATTGACCGCAGCCTGAATTTCATCCGCAGAGCCTCTTCCCCCCGAAATATTCAAATTGCTAATAGTGATAGAAGCATCCACTTCCGCAGGCTTTTGAACCATAATCGTCTCGGAAGCATTTAAAGCTTTAATCTTTGCTGCTTCAACGGAGTTTATATGCGTGCTGCTGTTGCGTTGTTGAGGTGGGGTGTTCGTAACAACGGTTGCATCGGTTATTCTTTTTGCGCGTGTACTTGTTTCTTCGGTAAGACTTTTAATCGTCTCAGTTGAACTTTTATCGATTGTAGCGCTAAACCCGAGCTTTTCTTTCATCCAGCTAGGCATCCAACTCGTTAATTTTTTAATCGCACCGCTAAGCCAATTATACATTGTCTGCCACGCGCTTTTCATGCCCTCCCACAGCCCACTAATCAGATTAGCTCCTGCATCCATTAAGTTGACCCCAAACAACCAGTCAATCAATGAATTGATTTTTGTTGCTATCCAATAAAGTGGCGAAAAATCTTTAAAGAAAGTAAAAAGGTTATCAAAAACATCGCTGCATAAAGCAACAAAGGAATCCCATAACTTGCTTAGATAGCTTGTTACCGTATCCCAATTTTTGTAGAGTAGATATCCAGCCCCAACAAGCAATGCAATACCGCCAAGTATCCAGCCTACAGGCGTAGTCATTATAGCTGCCCCAAGTGTGATAAACGTGGTGCTCAGTGCAACTAAGGATGCAATGAGAGGACCAAAAATAAATGCGCTAAGTGCCACAAGACCAACCTTAAACAGGCTTATTTCACCAATCAATGGTTCCATCCATTTAAACCACCCTTTGATTCTTTCCGTGATCCCACTGATATTTTGTCTCAAATCAGAAGTAGGATCACACAAAGCCTTCAAGACGTCTTTTAAAGATTTTGCCCACTTTGTGACGGTTGTTTGAATGAGATCACGATTTTCATCAATCAATGCTGAAAAAGCATCAATCAAATCATTGAGAACTGGCATGAAACGCGCACCAATAAAACTGGCAATCCCACCTAGTTGGCTTTTAAAGGCACCAAGCTTGTCACTTAAATCTGCTGCATACTCTGCAACATCGGCACCTATCATCCACTTTCCTTTTCGCGCATCTGCAAAGAGGTCTTTTATTTTTCCCATGCCTTGCGAAAGCATGGCAGCCATTTCTTTACCATCCCCACCAAAAAGCAGAGCTGCAATATGTTGTCTTTGTGCTTGATTGTTCATCTGACTCATCTTGTCGGTAATTTCTTCCAACAAAATGGAATTGGATTTCAACTTCCCAGAAGCATCTTTGACAGAAATACCAAGCGCCTCAAATCCCATAATACCTCTTTTTTGCCCCGCAAAAGCTTGTGCAGAACGCCTATTCAATACCGCTAAAGATTGTTGAAAAAGTGCAGAAGAAGTCCCCGAATTATCCGCTGCATCGCCCCATAATTGAAGCGCTGCAACACTCATGCCTAAATGCCGTGACGCATGATGAAGACTATCCCCCATGTGCATGGTTTTCATGGTGACAGCAGTCAAGCTTGCCACAAGACCACCACCTGCAAGCCCTAAAGCCCCTGTAAAAATTGAAGCACGACTTGCTGCCGTGCTAAGAGCACCTTGAACACCTTTCAGGCTTGCTGTCATGTTTTTGACCGCAGCAGAAAAGCGAGGAACACCCAATTTATGCGATAAGTCTTGAAACCTCCCTTGTAGACGCTTCAAAGGCGCAGTGATTTTATCCTCAAGCGTTAATCTGACTTTCGCATCGGCAACTTTTTTCGTCATTTCGTTTTATGCCTTTCTGCTGCTTGTTTGCGCCAAAAAATCAATTCTTGTGGCTCCATTTCCATCATGTCTGACAGTGGCCAATGAAAAACTATCGCTATATCCCCTATCAGTTTTGCGGCGGTTTCCCAATCTAGGTATCCCGCCGCTTGATAAAAGACTCCAAGATTTCTCCAATGCCTGACAAATCCTCAATGTCGATTTCTCCCACGGCTTCATAAGGCCAGCTCGAAAGGCGTGCGATCATTGCTATGGTTTGCTCGATACCTTCCTTTTTGTCGACCGCTTGCAAATCCTTTGTTTTGGCACGACGTAAAATGATTTTGGTGTGTTCTTTTCCTTCAAAAAAAACAGGGATGGACAATTTATATGTAATACTTGTTGCTGCTATCATTTTTACATTCCTAAAAATTCTCTATGTTTTGCCAATTGGTCTACACCATTGAATTTCCTCACCATGTTGAGAGCATCTATCTCAACAATCTCAACCTCCTTCTGAACATATTTGAAGTAATGCAGTGTGAATGTCGCTGTAGAGGTTGCTTTGCCTCCTGCTTGCCATTCTGCCATTTCAAAACCTTTGCAAAGCCCTTGCATGGTGATGGCAACACCTTCTGCGGGCGTGCCTTGCGCTTGCATTGAGCCCCGTAGGGAGATGTCAACATCAGAGCGCCCCAGCTGTGTCATCAGCTCTGGTGAACAATCAGAAATCGTCATGGTCAATGTTAAAACCTCAAGCCCCATATCAATCTCAATGGGTACATCCATGCCACCACCACGATAGCTTTCAACGGTGAAATTCAAATTCGGCAAAGTCACGCTTTCACACTTTGCCTGATAGGGAATGCCGTCGACATAAATGTTAAAATATTTCAAAACCCTTGGTAAGACTGGTACTGCCATTACGCCATCTCCTCTAAGTAATCATTGGTAATTTGTGAACGGAACGTGATATGTTCTGCTGGGGTTGTTGGTGTGAACTCCACATTGAAATAAACTTTGCCATCTTCGATCGCACTTGGTGTGTTGAGTTCTGGATCGGGGATGCAGTGCCCACCAAGAATTGCCCCTTGCGCTTTTAAATCACGCAAATAAGCATTGACGCTTTCGCTCACATCGCTCATGTAGGTTTTCTTGATATTTTTATCGACTGCCCACAAATGCCCGCGTAAAATGGCATCGTTAATCATATCTGCGGTTCTCACCACCGATAAAAAAGCAAATTTTCTATCACTTGAAAGGGTACGGTTCCCCCACAAGCGATAGCCATTTTCGCGGATAATTGTTGTAATGTTTTGTTCATTGAGCAGGTTGGCACGGCTTGATCTATCACCGATAGAAAAGTCAATCGGGCGAGCAATGCCAACAATGCCATTGATCACTTTATTGGAAGGAGAATGCCAAAAGCCATGCTCAAAATCCGTTCTAGCAATCACCCCTGCAACGGCTGCACTTGCTGGCTCTTGTGAGATTTTTCCATGACGATTCACTGCCACAAAAGGATCAACGATAATAGCACGCTTTGAATCAAAATCCTTGGCTGTGCTAAGAGCTGCTTCATCTGTTGTGTTTGGTGCATCAAGCACCACAATGGCACGCAGACGTTCAGCAATACCAAGCAACTCTGCTGCTACGGGATTTGATGTGGTGCTTATTTCTGCCCTAGCTGTTGCACCAGTGCCATCACCTTCAATCGTCACACTTGGTGCAGTTTGGTAATCAATGCCATTCTCCTTGAGAACAATAGACGTGATTTTCCCATCGGAAATGACAGCTTCTGCTTTGGCTCCCCCTGCAATTTTAACCGTTGCTTGACTATAACCACTGCCTTGGTTGGTAACATTAATCTTGCTAAGGGTTACAGGGCGTTGATGAGTAAAGCTTGGAGCGATCAAAATGCGTGGTGTTTGCCCAACAATGGATTGTGCTCCAATCAAAGCATGGACACCTTCATAAGCTCCATCTGTATTGACACCACCAAGAACATTGGCAAGAGTTGTATTCTCGTTCTCACCTTCCTTCACCCGCACGACAACAACAATGGCACCCACTTGCTTAAAAATCAGGTCAAGAGCATTAGGCAAAGTGCCACGTCGCTTGCCTGTTTTATCAAGTTTTGCTGCTTGTAAAAGTGATCCCGAAACCAAAACGGGTGTATTCAACGGAAATGCTTGTGTATCGGCATCTGGTGCCGTCCCCACAATCCCGATAACGGCTGATTGAGCTGTACGAAGTGGACGCGTACCGTCATCGGACTCGATAACTTCAACGCCGTGCAAAAAACCTGTTGCCATTTTATGCTCCTTCAAATGATTGGCTGGGTTAAATAAATTCTGAAAAATTATGATGAGAGTGTCGCTCTTAAAAGCTGCTTGATGTTATACGAGTACGTACAACGCGTATTATTCATAATGCTGAGGTGTAGATATGAAGAAATATAGTTTTACAGATATGAACCGTGAAGCTGACAATATTTTGGATGAAGCTATGTCCAAGCCCATAGCTTTAACAAAACGAGGACGTGAGAAGATCATTATGCTTCCCGTCAGTTTATATAACGAATTAATAAAACCCCATTCTGCTATACAATCTTTTGTCTATGCAGACGCACCAAAGAATATATTAAACGAATTAGATTGTGGTTTAGATGATATTTTAAATGACAATGAAAATGTTTAAAGCTGGTAATGTTATTCGTACTGTTTACTTCTAAAGAGAAAGATTCTAGCGGCCATGTTCTATTTGCGCATCCACTCCACGAGCTGTTAATGTTGGAATGGAAGAAACATCAATATCCCGTAGCGCGTGCCATGTATCATAATTCGCCTGCAACTGTAACCATAAGGCTGGTCCATTGCCCAAAAGTTTGCCAATACGTGCAGCTGTAACTGCCGTAACAGGACGTTGTCCCTTAAGAATACTGTGCAAATGCTGTCGTGATATTTGAAGAATTTGAGCAATTTCAGTTTTACTTATATCCAAATTATCCAAGGCTTCAGCTAAGATTTCTCCTGGATGAGAAGGACAACGATCAGGATGGCGTGTAGTCATAGGTCAAACTCCTTCTGAAAAGCTCAATGATACTGTTCTAGAATCAACATGCATCACGTGACCGTCAACAAACTCGAAAGTAATGCACCACGGTCCATTAACATGGATAGTATAACGCGTTGGAGTAAATCCCCTCAGCATATGAAAATTATAGCCTAGTAAATTCACATCGCTCACTTGAGAAGCCGCTTCAAGAGCATCAAGACGACGAATGACACGCTGTTGAAGCCTGCTATCAATTTTACTCTTTCCTGTTTTCCAAAGAGATTGCAGGTCTTTATTTTTAAATGTTTTGATCATAGCAACTCAATGGCTTCATTTTAAATAAAATGTAATGTAATAAGTGACATTTGTCAACAAATATGTTACTATTTAAACAGTACGATGCAATTAACCCCGCTAAACTAAAGGAACTTTACAAATGGATATAAAGCCTATTCGTACTGAAAAAGATTATCAAGAAGCATTGAAAATTGTGTCTGCAATGTTTGACAATCAGCCCGAAATTAATACTCCAGAATTTGATAAAATGGAGGTTCTTGTTTTATTGATTGAAACTTATGAAGCTGAACACTATCCCGTTTCTCCTCCTCATCCAATTGAAGCTATTAAATTGAGAATGGAACAAATGAACTTAACCGCTAAAGACCTTGTCCCTGCGATTGGTCACTTAAATCGTGTTTATGATATTTTAAATGGCAAAAGAAAATTAACACTACGCATGATTAAAAACTTGCATCAGCAATTTAATATTCCACTGACAAGCCTTATCCATCACCATCAAACTTCATGACTTTATAGCATAAACAACTGTTGCATTCACAGGTCGTGTTTCTACTTCACCCGTTGAGGAAATAGTTGCCTTGTGCGTATGGGCACCAGCAGGTTGTGTGTTTGCTGAATCTTGGAAATTACCAAAAGCGGGATTCCTACCACCTATTTGACCAACACCTCTAGTTGTATACAAATACCGAAAATTATGCGTGTGCTGCCCTGCCGTTTCAAGAGTGCAATCATGCGTATGTGATCTGATGCTGTCTTGTTGCTCAGTTGCAAAATCTCTCTCTGGGTCTAAGCCACGACCACTATCTAAGCCGCGTAAAAACATTCCTCTAAAATCAGGAACTTTAAAGGTGGTCTCGCTGTCGGCTCCCCATTGCTCACCTATTGCCTCAAATAATTGCGGATACTCTTCACGCTCATAGGTCGCGCCATCACATAAAAGCCAGCCCCTTGGCACCTGCTGCATGGCAAATGTAGCAATGAATCCAGAAGGAAAAACTTCCCTGATCGCTTGCTTCATTTCATCATACATTTCTTGATAAGAAGCCTCAAGCCCAACGATATCTTCCATTTTATGCTGGTGTACACCCAACAGCGACTTAGCACTGCCAAAGGTAAAATGGTTATTGCTCGATTTGTAGAGTACATAATTATTCGCTGCATCTTGCGCACCTTCCACATCTGCCAAATCAGCAAAAGAGAAGGTTTTATCCGCTGACATTTTACCTTTAAGTTCTGTTTCAAGACCCGTGACATCACTTATCTCATGTGTGTGCTGTAAAGGAGCTTTCTCTTTTACTTGCTTATCAACATCCGCAATTGCCTGATCTATTATTATCAAATTCTCCCGCAAAATCGGAAATTCAGAGCTGATAAAGCGCCCTTCCTGAGGCAATTCCATATTTAACTTTTTTGTCTTTTCCATTTTCCCTCCAATCACAATATGCCTGCACCAAAATCACGCACCATCGACCGTGCCGCAGGACTACCAGTCAGTGTAAATTTCAACCGTGCTTGTTTGGCTGTTTTGTTATCACTTATGAACTTACGCTCCGTCCAAAGCGGCTCGCTCAATTGTTCTGTCTCTTCTAGTTTTAGTGACGTAAAATCACCGTCATCAAATTGAATATCCATTGAAAACACCGAACCACTCGGCAAAAAGGTCTTGATATAGCTTGTTAATTTTGAATTTTCTCCAAAAGCAAAGGCACGTGTAACGTAAGTGGCTTGCTTATGGATTTTGCCCGCAATGAGCTCAATAGGAGCAAACAAAACAGGCGAGAGCTTTTGCGTGCCCTTGAGGATGGCGCGCAGCTGAACTCTCTCACTGAGATATTCCGTTAGACTGAGCAATTGAAACGGGAGAAGCTGGTAAATTGTGCCATTGTTTCTTTCAATTTCAAACACAACAGAACAATCACTGGAAGGCAACTCTATTGCCGCACGCACTTGCAAGTCAGAGCAATCAACAAGATCAAACTCCCCTAACTCTACAATTTTTTCTGTTTGTGTGTAGCGTGCTGCAAGCACACGAAACGTCAGTGCTTCATCTTGGTGGGCTGTCCATGTTTGTGCATTGACTGAAGAAAAGCGCGGACCCGTCACATAAGGATGGCTAGACACGTATCTTTGCTTGTCTACATCAAAATCCCCAAGTTTTGCCAAACCAACCGAATGCTCACTGTCATCGGTCTTAATCACAAAAGCTGTGAGGCGGTCATTTGCCACCGTCAAGGGGACATCATAGCGCGCTTTTGCCCACCCCGTCTTGGCTTGCTTCATCGAATAAGGGGTTTGTGCTTGAACATCAGCAGTGGGAGTGCCATTGTCTGTTGTTACCAAATCAATCATCAAATCATTGGCAGGATTGCCAATTTTACAAAGGTAAAAATCAACCCCTGTTATTTGCCGCGTTTCATCGGGGATGAACACTTGTGCCTGTGGATCAGATTTTGTCCAGACACGCACCGTTGTGGTACGTCGCATCACTTGCACATCAATCACACCTTGCCCCGTAAAAAGACCCGTTGCTGTTGTTCCCCCTTTGCCCCTTGCCACAACATTTTTTGTGCCCGCAGTAATATTTTTAGGAATGCTAAACTTGCCTTCAATGATACCATGGGCATTGGCAGTGTGAAGAGTCTTTGGCAAAACACTCACACCATCAAAGGTAAGGCTTTCTAAGATTTCTCCCTTACCAAAACCTTCAATTTTAAACTCCAGTTCAATTTGCCTTAAGAAATCAATCTGCTCCTGACGCGCGCTCACCAAATTATCTCTGACTGATACAGTCGTGCTCCCTCTTCTCGCTCTTCCCATAAACAATTGATTGGTCATGCCAGAGAGCCATTCTGTGCGTTGTTCATGCCAAAAGTCTGTTGCGGGAGTGAGTGTGAGAGTACCGGGCAGTGGTGCAAAATTTTGATAAGGATTGATTTTTTCACAAGCTGTCTTTAGCTCTTGTGCAATGATGACTTCATTGTCCCAATCAAGGGTGACAGGGGTTTTTAACGTCGCGTAGTAAAATGTTGGCTCAATGGCAAGCTGCAAAATGCCGCTACCAATCGCGCCTGTTTGTGGAAAGCCCTCATCGCGATAGCTGTCATCAAGAAAAGGATCGGCAAACATGCCTTTCTTTGCCACAGGCTCTTTTGAATCCACATTGCTTTTAATGCGCTCTAACTGCATGAGACGATCAAGGGACAAAACCCGCTGAAAATAACGCCACATTTCATCATAGGGGGCAACACGAGTGCCATCATTTTTGACAATGGGGAAATCTATCCAATTGTTGGTTATTGTTGCCAAAGACAACACATCATCAGGCACACTGGGTGCCATGGGATCATCTGCGGAAACCCCTTTGATATAAACCACACTACCTTGCCCATTCATTCCTATACGATCGATACGAGGCAATTTATAAGTATAGCTGACAATAATATCACCCCCTTGCGCACCCTCTGAGAGCGTGATTTCTTGTGCTGTTATTTTATCAGCCATCACTTGTGCACGATAGCGATAAGTGACTGTATAACTACTGCCTGCACGTGGCTCATCACCCATCAATACCCAATCAATCGTATCACCCGTCTTTTTAAAATCTACGCCCTCGACAAATTCCTTGTCGCCTTGGACAACTTTTTCAAAAGACGTAATACTTTTATCAGGCATGCCATCGCGTCCTGAAGCTATCGCACCACGGGTTACATTCACGGTTTTTTCTTTGGTCAGCAAAAGAGAATGAATCGTGGCAAGAGGTGCATAGTAGGTCTTAAAGGTGAAACTTTCCTCCCCTTGCTTGGGAGAAAAAATATGCGTCTCACTTGGAACGACCCCTTCGGAAAAATCTTCCGCTTCTTCATATCTCAAAGCCGCAAGGCGCTTGCGTTTGAAACCATTAATATTGGCTTCCCCCTCTTGAATACTAAAAACCTGATTTCCTCCCTCTTTGCCTAATGCTGTAACACGGCAACCACTCACAATATAATGACCATGGGCACGATCGTAAGTGGCAATGGCTTGCATGGCAGGTTCAAGCAGAGAGGGTGATTTTTGGTCAATCAAAATCCCATCTTGCAGCACATAGACAGGGAAAAACGTGCCTTCCTGTGGATCGTCTTTAAGAGCCCATACAAGCTTTGCTGTCTCGCGTGCTGCCCCTGCTTCACCTTCTGCCAATGTCCCTGAAACTTGCCCTAATAATTGGGGATCATCTTCATGGGTGATCCATTTTTTTTGAAGTTTCACACCGATTTCGCTGCGCCCCATCATCGAAACATTCTCTAAGACAGCTTCTGAAACGGGGAAAATATCCCCTGCTATAAAAATCTTCCCCTCTGTCAATGTGACAGTTTGGCTGTCTTTGTGAATAAAAGCATCAGCACGCTCAATACGATCACCTTCTTTGGCAACCAATCGTCCCAAACGGTCATGGCGCCCTCTGATAATTGTTTGAACTTCATTTAACTCGCCACTTTGCAGAAACGGACGCTCCCCATAAAACACAACACTTTGTTGCTCATCTCTGCCCACCGATCGATCAATTGCAAAAGGTAAACCACTTTCATGCTTCATCTTAAAACCTCAATAAAATTTTAAATTGTGTGCGAACATCGGCTCGTAAAGGAATCTTTACAGGTGTTTTGATGATCTCAACGCCCCCGATGAGCTCCTCAGATTGTAGCCAAAGCTTTCCCAAAGGTATGTTTTTTGCTGGAGTTGCATGGACTAAAACAGAAACGGAAGCGGCTTTTCTGCCATCAACATCCTGAAAATCTGTACGTGCAGCCAGTAAGACCCTTGTGCCTGTTCTTGAAGGCTTCAATTGTTTGCCTGAATGGCTATAAACGCCCTCCAATGCCTGTTCGACGGGCTGGACAATGTTGCATCTGCGAATACCAATGAGAGCATTTTCCTCATCTCTCAACACAAGATAAAGGGTTCGCTTTTGAAACCATCCTGCTAAAAAGATACTCCGCTCATGCTGGTTGACAGACACCCAAGGAAAGTTCGCCCCCTCCCATGAATAGTGCAGCTCTTCCCAACTTAATTCTTCACCAGTATCATCTATCCAATTGCCAATTAATTCGCCTTCTTCTTTGCGAAGAGTGTGATTAATCTCTACATCTTGCCCAAAGGAAAACAGCGTATTGCTTGCCACCATACGCACACCGCTTTCGCGATCAAGCAGCGCATTGTCTAACCTTGACATGTTACCTTCAACAGCCCCAACGCTATAACCATGGGTGGCACGTCGAAAGTCAGAGCGCAAACTTTTCGAAAGGTTGGTGATCTCCACAATTGCTTTCAGTTGGCTTGGTTCAGGCAAGCGGTCAAAAGCAAGCTGGAAGGAATTCCACCATGCACGCCTTACCCATGCTGCTCTAAAATCTGCGGAAAGCCCTAGCCATGCTAACCCCATATCAATGGCTGCGAGAGAGCCACGTATCTTTTGCCATTGAGACCCTGTATCAAGCAAATCATAAAGATTGGGAACATAAGGGGTTAACTCACCAAGTCCGTATTCTTCAATCAGCCACGGCAAAAAGCGAGGGGGGCGTGTAACAAGTTTAGAGCGTGAAATCCCCGAAATAATGTCATCAACATCTTGATGAAAATCACAAACATCCGCAAGGCACCTCTCAAATTCTGTTGCATTGTTGGCAAGCAAAGACCCAACCATTAGCGTGCCCGACCTTTAAAGTTTAAGATCACTGTTCCAACGGACAACACTTCTTCCGCTGAAACTGCAATATCCTCCATGGGCTCCAGAGCAATCACTTTCTGCACACCAGCAATCATCAATTTTGAAACCCACCATGATAAACTCAACTGGCGACCAAGAACTTGTTCTTGCCTCCATGCTGCTCTTAAATTGGCTTCCATTTTTGTGAGAATGGTCAATGCTGTTTCTGGTAACAGCCAAACATCTGCCTCCAAATCCACCACCTTTGCCACAGCGGCGTGAACAATGATCGTATCATTGGTCATAATCACACTTTTCTCATGAAGGGCGTTTGAGACTTTCTCTAAAAGCTCTTGGCTCACGGTTTCTGCTTCATTATTGCCAAAAAGTGCAACATGAATGGTGGGGTCTCTCCCTTTCCGATAAATGATTGCATCCTTCACCCGATGATCGGCTGACAGAGCAACAAACTTGTAATAAGGCTCCGTCCCACTGGCTTTCCCGCTGCGCGCATGAAGCTTAATACGTTCACGATACCTATCATCATCCTCATCCTCCATGCGTTCAACACCGTGCCACTCTCCCAACTCATCAAGAGAACTGCCTGTAGAAAAATCAAGAATATTATCACGCGCAGCGTCATTAATGCGCTGCCTTAACAACAGTTCTCTGTAACTAAAAGCCTCAATCACTTTGACTGCGGGATCACTTTCGAGAAATGTATAATTAGGCAAAAGTTCTTTTAAATGCGCAAGAGCGCAAGCGCGTATCTCTTCAAAAGAAAGTTCTGCGATGATCTCTGGTTTGGTAAGTGCTTTACTCATTTTATCAGCAGTCCTTCCATGGTAATGGGCTTGCCCGATGGCAAATAAACCCCCGCAAACGACAAGGACACTTTGCCAGCCGCAACCCATTTCAAATTAATTTCCTTCAATTGAAAGCGTGGTTCCCACCGATCCAGTGCCTCTGCAATAGATGCATAAAGTGTGACAGCAAAAGCATCATTGACGGGTGCATCTATCAGTTCAGGCACACGTGAACCATAATCACGCCGCATTACACGCGTCCCAATGCGTGTGGAGAGAATATCAAATATTGATTGGCGCAAATGATCGATGCTCGAGAGGGATTTTCCTGTTTGCCGATCCATTCCTATGCTCACTTTGGCACTCCTGTTATCGAACCACCAGAAGCAACACCGCCGTGGACATGGGATGCCCCAACATTTTTACCATTATGGGTAAGAGAGCTACCATTGATGGAAACGCCACCCCCAGCTTTTAGGGAAATATTGCCATCGGCATTTAAGCTTACATCACTTTCTGACACAATCTTAATGCCATCAGGGGCTGTCAGCTCTAATGTGCCTCCCTCTCCTTTAAGGCAAACGCCATCAGCAATGTTCAGGATAAACTTGCCCCCTGATTTGATCGAGAGTGCATAGGTGTTTTGCGCATCATCATATTCAATGGTTGTCCCATCAGGATAGAGGGTTTTGTGGATACTCCCCTTATCGGCTACCTGATTGGCATCTGTATGAATGGAGCCAACAATCACCCCTTGTGATAAATCCCCCGATGAGGACACAACAACAACTTGCTCTCCCACATCACGTCCCTCATAGGAACAAGTATTCCCCGCACGGGCTTGGGTGTCTGGAAGCCAGTCACTTACCAAATTGCCACTTTTTACCCGATAACGTGCGTTTTTATGGTCAACATGGCTAATCTTACCCACCACAACCATATTTGCCACACGACGCTTGAGATCGGTGATTTCTTTATCGCGCCGCTCTCGCATGAAAAACCTCGATTTTTTGATATTTATCCTCGTTGCTCACCCCTGTTTCGGGATCAAATCCTATAAGGGGCTCAACACAACTTGCTGCTATGTTTCCTTCGTCTGCATCAGGAATATTCGTCACATAAATAACCTCAAAGGTTAAAATGGCTCCATGGAGTGCTAAAACACCATTATCACCAAAGGCAAAAGCAATATTTTGTAGCCGACAGCTCTCAACCTTGTTATTTAAATGGGGATTGGCATGGAAAACATTTTCGACTTCCCATGCCAATTTATCTACACAGCGCGCACCATTTTCTTCTGTTGCATAACATTCAACATCAACGGTTAAAATACGCCGCCTCAAACCATAATCATGTCCCTCATCCAACGTCTCGCTTTGTGTAGACACGTTAATGGCAGGCATGTTCTCAGACGAAAAATTAAAGTCCCGCATATTGAAAACACGCTCACCAGCAGATGTCTTGGCTGCCTTTATCAATGCAACAAAATTTTCTCTTATCGTCTCTCTTGGGAACATAAATGCTCCTATTTAATAATTTGATTTTTTTTTATTTTTGCTGTATTTGTGGATACATTTTAATATACATTACGTTATGACATTAAACATCAAAATTCATGGTATAAACTGGGATAAAGGAAATTGGCCTAAATGCGCTAAACACGGTGTCTCCAAAAAAGAAATTGAGTATTTATTTACTGATCCCAACAATCTTTTCATGGAGCAAGATCCTAACATCCAAGAAGAACGCTTCAGAGCTATTGGAAAAAACTATAATGAACGATATATTTTTTTAGTTTTTACCTTAAGAACAATAAATAACAAATTATTCGTGCGCCCTATTAGTGCCCGTTATATGCACCAAAAGGAGATCGATTTTTATGAAAACCTCTAAATTAAAAAAAATACCCATTTTCAAGACAGATGAAGAAGCAGAAAATTTTGTTGATACTGCTGACCTGACTGATTATGATTTAACTAACTTTAAGCCTGTTCATTTCGAATTTTTACCGAAAGAAGCTTCTGTTAACATTCGATTACCTCAAGCACTTATGAAAGCTTTAAAAGAAAAAGCTAAAAATCAATCTGTCCCTTATACACGCTATATAAGACACCTCATCGAACAAGACCTACAAAAAAGTCATCGAAAATAATTTTATCTTTATTGGAAAGAGCAAAACATGAACAATAATCACTATACATATCGTGTTTTGTGGTCACAAGAAGATGAGGAATATGTTGGTTTATGTGCTGAATTCCCATCCCTTTCATGGTTAAGCAATCAAGCCGAGGATGCTTTAAAAGGTATTATGAACCTCGTTTCAGAAATCGTTGAAGATATGCAACGCAATGGAGAAAATACCTCTATCCCTTTAAAATAGGTATATCTTTCTCCTGCTTTTAGTGAATCTCCCCACTTAAAAGAGGGGAGAATATTTTATGTTTTTAAGCTACTTTTTTTATAGGATTTTCTAAAACTCGTTTTGCTTCTGCAATTAACGCTTTATAGCTTTTGTTTTCTTCTTCTAATCTAAAAGCTTCAACAAGACGCGCATGAATAGGTCCCAAAAGATACAAGGCTTTTTCGGCAGGTCTCATCTCATCCCAATAGTGTGGCAAATCAAACCGTGTATCGCGGTCACAATCAACAGATTGGCTTTTTAATTTCTTCTCACATTCAATAAAATATTGACGGGCTTTTCTACCCTTCTCATTCCTTTCAACCATAGCAAGCTCTTTCGCCATATCTAAAGTGAGACGATATTCTGTCATGCTTACATTTTGACGCTCCCCCGTTTTGGGAAACGTTAAAATATAGTCTCTTTTAGAAACAAATTTATATGTTTTTATGCGATTTTTAATCCATGTTGTAAAATCGCGACCTACTTCTAAAAACGCATGCAATTCACGTGCATTGACCGTTTGAACAGTTTCCTGATCAATAACCTCTTCTGATATTGGTATGAGAGTGTTCATGATGAACTCCTATGCAGTTAGACGTTTTTCATTGACATCCAAAAAGAATGTCGGGTGCTGAAAAACACGGTGCATAGTCCGTCGTTACACCTTCCCCATAAGGGTATTGTATAGTGTAACCACACCCGACAGCATCATTATACGCAACAAGCGCATGACGAGTCAAAGTCTTTAATGTGCGGAGAAGAGATTGTATCGGCAATCCACCCGCTATGCATTTAAGGTGTTTTTCAGGCACCTGAATCAATATTAGATACATTATTACGATTTTGTCAAGAAAGAAAATTTCCTTTCGTTAAAATAATCAAAATGATACTGTACTTGAAATTAAATCATATTTGTATTACAGTGAAATACAAGCAATCTAGGAAAAATCATCATGGGAACTAGTCGTATGGTTCAAGCGCGCGTGCCAGAAAATATCCAGAGTGTTGCCAATAAGGTCATTCAGGAATCTGGCTTGTCCGTTAGTGATGTGATTAGAGTATTGATGACCCGTATCGCACAAGATAAAGCTATTCCATCCGTCTTGTTTCAACCTAATGCAGAAACAAGAGCGGCTTTTTCTGAACTCGATAAAAACAATCTAAAAAAGTTTCATTCCGTAGACGAATTATTTGATGATTTACATGCAGATGATTGAACGTAGCGCGTCTCGGTTCTCATTCAGAGCTTGATCTTTAACTTCCCTCCTATGATAAATGATAATACATCATTAAACAAAAGCGCATCGTTATTTTTCCTCACGCAAAATCAGCTTATACATGCCCGATTCTGAAGCTTGTACATCCGTCACAATGAAGCGCTCTTGAGAAGGAGCAGCTTCGTTGTTTTCAGGAGACATCACAACAACACTATCTTGAAGCTTTGGTGGCAATCCGCCAATATCATTGATGCAAACATCAAGTTCTTTTTTGGGGATTGTCGTGCGTGTTCTGCTTCCTGCTTCCGTTTCTGAATGTTGAATGCCGTAAATCGCTGTGATCTCAAAAGACTGCCCTGTCTCCTTTCTCGTATAGATGACAGGCTGTCCAAAACTGTTGCGTACATCTTCAACCATTTTTTTAAGCAGCCTGTGCCATCGCATCATTTGGCTCCTATAACGCCTTTAAAGAGCATCTCAGGGCGTGTGCAAATATAGAGTGGATAGCTGTATACTTCAGGTTTGACCCATGCATTACGATCGTGATCGACTATCAGCATCGTGTAAAGAGGCTTTCCAACCGTATTGGCAAAATCTAAAGATTCACCCGGTGCAAAAGTTTTCTGGAACACACCTGGGGCATCAACGGGTAAGAATTGACACTCATCAGGCTTAATCCCTATTGCACGTTTCGTACCCGCTTTAGCACCAATGTTATAATTATGAATGCTTCGATAGTTAATAAAAGTCACCCCAGCAAAATCAAAACTACCAAAGCTCCCTGCCCCAATAGCACTTGGTGTTGCAACACCTTTTGCACTGTTTAATGTCTGTGCCATCGCTGTATTTAAATAGGTTTCACGAATGGTTTTGTGGTTTTTTAACTTGGAAAAGAATTCATTTCCACAAAGCCCTATAATGCGCGAACGATCCGTAAAGGCACCACTTGAAACTTCAATCATTTTCATAATCACTTGATCGACAATATCAGCAACATCTGTCTCCTCTTTGTTCAGTTGAAAGTCGAGTGGCTCTGGTGGCTTGATTTCCCATTCCTTATACCAATCGACAATCACTGATCCGTCTGCATCAAGAACAACACCTTGAATAGCTCCAAGCTGCATATTTTCCCATGTCAGCTCAATTTCAGAAATCAACTTCTTTTGTTTTTGAGCAATATATTTCATTGCCGTTTCGAGTTGATCTTCTGTACCAAATTCCCGACGATTTTGAATCTCTTCTGATTTTACAGTATCACTCTTGGCAATACGGGTTGTTTTAAAAAACCGAAGATTACGATACCCTCTGTCCCCTTCAACTAAAGGAGCACCGCGTTCACTCGTTTGGATCAGTGACAAAGTATTGTCACGCCTTTCAATGCCTACAACTGTCGTGCTGGTTTCAACTTCCTCAAAAAGATTAAGAGAACTGATCAAGCTTGGCTGAAACTCATAATTTTCAATTGCTTTCATCATTGTTGCTGCTGAGAAAGCATCATGTTTAAAAAAGTTCATATCCATATGCGCATGCTCCTATCGCAACAGTATTTTGTTTTTTTGTTCTAAAGATTTAATGGCTGTTTCTTTTTGCTTATCCGTCATGACACTTGGCCATAACAATTCAGATGCTTTCACACTACACAAGCGCGCCGTAATGACTCCCCGCCGATCCCCACTGGTTGCATCAACATTGGCATAAGAAATGCCTGCTGGTATCTGGCTTCCATCTACAGCGGTGGGACGAAACGGTACATATTTCCCTGTTGTCGTCACCATACCCATGACAGTTCCTGCCGTAATCTCTGCTCCTGATGCGAAGGTAACCTCTTCATTTGATAAATCGGGATCATAGCGCCCAAGATATGCGCTATCACGCGTGTCTTCATAAAAAATATTGCTCATTTTACTTCCTTCCTAAGGCTGCTTTCCAAGCTTGTTGCCATTTTGCATGAATTTTTTCTTTGCTATTCCCATCACCATGAGAAGCATAAGGGGATGCTTTTAAAGACGCACTCTTGGAGGAAGCTGCTATCAAAACAGCATGACGGGCTTTCTCTACACTCATCCCACTGTTAATAGCTTTCGCAGCATCAAAAGATACACCCAAACGCTTTGCTTGCTTTTCAAGATTTGTTAATGCGCGTGCACGCTTTCTCTCTTGTTCACGCACTGTCTGAATGTTTTTGCGTGTGTCTTCATCACCATCTTCTTCGTCTTCTCCTTCTTCGTCATCTTCGTTGAAGGCTTCGGCATTAACATCGATGTCGTCTTCTTCTTCATCGGTGACGTCGATAATTTCTTTTTCCTCATCCTCTTGGATAATCTCTTCTTCGGCGCGGTATTTTGTGCGTGCCATGGGTTTGCTCCTTCTTCATCTATTGCTGTTGGGGGATGTTTTATGGAATCCATCAAGGCTTCCAAAGCCTGCGCAAATGTGCCTTGCGCATCTGCTAATCCAAGTCTAATTGCTTGAGTGCCTATAAAAGTGTCTGCTTTCGTCTCTCGAATGGCAGCAGCATTCATGGGTCTGTTTTGCGCAACCAAATCGACAAACATATCGTAGAGAAGCGCACAATCTGCTTGCATTTTTTCAAGCGCTCTCTCGGCTAATGGCTCATGAGGGTTGCCATGGATTTTATGGTCACCCTCAAAAACAAATGTCCATTTATACCCCTGTTTTTCATCCGCACGGGATTGGTCAAGATGGGCACAAACAACACCAATCGAACCCACAACCCCCGTGCGTGCAATCCAAATTTGAGATGCTGCGCAAGCAAGCGCATAAGCCGCAGAGCAAGCAAATTCATTGGCATGTGCCCAAACGGGTTTGTTATAGAATTGCGAAAGCGTGCGAAACTCTTCGACCAAATCAAACACGCCGCCTGCTTCCCCGCCACCGCTATCAATATCTAATAAAACAGCCCGAACATCAGGCTGTGCAATGGCTTCACGAAAAGAGTGCCCCAAACCTTCATAAGAGGTCAGTCCTGACACAGCACCAAGCCATGCACCACGGCGCACGAGCGTGCCATGAATGGGGATAATCGCAACATTGCCCCGCACCACATAAGTTTCAGGGGGAGTTAAAGCTGCCACGTCCTTTTCCGAGAAAGCTCCAACCGCAAATTTCTCCCCTTCAAAAAGACGCGGAGCAAGCGCATTTAAAATGACATCAAGCTTTGTGGAGGCAAGCATATGAGGCACACCAAAAAGGCGTGATGCCACAAAAGGCAGATCAAGGTTATTCGCCATGGCTTTGTGCCTCGCTGCCTTGATTGCTCTCATAGTCATCGTCAGAATCTTCAGAATCAATGGCTTTATAATCAATAGAAAAGTCTGCTAAATCCGTATCAAAGGATAAGCCGCGCTCTTGAGCATCTTTGCGCTCTTCTTCAAGTTCGATGTGAATGGTGTCAATGTCAAAACCGCGTTCAGCAAGCGCCATACGCCGTGTTTTTAGCCCCGCTCGAATTTCTTCTTTCTCTGCTGAAATATCCTTGCTTGGATCAATCATTTCGAGAGGCGGTGCAAAGCTTTCACATTGTATCCATGGCAAATAATTTTCTTCCCAGCCTGGCAAATCCACACGTCCAGAAAGCACTGCCATTTCAACAAAACGTTCCCAAACAATGCGGTTGAACTGAAAGGCTATAATATGTTCGCGCCATTGTTTGATCTGGCGTCTAAATTGAATGATCGATGTGCGCACATTGGAAAAATTCCCCCGTGTTACATCACCTGTCACAACCGCATAAGGCATGTTGAGTCCTTTGCAAATTTTCAAAGTAGTGCGATATTGAAAAGGCTCATAAGAACCGCCAACCTCTACGGGATTGGAAAATTTGATGTCCGTGTTCTCTTCCATTTCTTGAACAGCACCTGTCTCAAGTGGAAAAAGCTCTGCTTGCGGTTCCTTCTTATTGCTTTCTTCGCGATTATCAGATGCATACGCGTTACTAGCATTGGGATTAGACTTTATAACAAACGCCATGAAAAGGGCTGCGTTTCTTTTTCTATCAAGCTCTGCGTCATCGTAAGCCTCAAGCTGAAAAATTTTTGTCAAGCAGCGCGTTACTTTCGGCGAGCCACGCAATTGTCCTGCAATACGGCGTTCTTTGACATGTATCACCATTTCAGCAGGGACTCTTACACGCTCTTGATTTCCAAACGCTCCACTCAGTGGACTGCTATCATAAGGATGATGCTGCCAAAAATGATAAGCAACACGCTTACCACTGGCATTAAACTCAATCCCCATACGGATATAATTGCCTTCAATTTCAGCAACCCCGCTATAGGTTAAATCAAGCATTTCTGCGGGATAAATTTGCAATTGAAGAGGCACACCTGAACGCCCATAAAGGTCAACATAATGCAGCCTTACAAAACATTCACCCGTTAAAAAAACTTCTCGAGCAATGGTTGCTTGAAGACCATAAAAATTGGCATCTTCGTCATAATCAGCCTCATCAACCCATTGCCACCAAAGATCAAGCAGCTTCTTCTTTTCTTCTTGAAAGCCTTCAATTTTAGGATAAGGCTTAATCCCATCACTAACTGCTGCCGAGACCCATTCTTCTGTTGCAGAGCCATAAAGGGCTTCATTATCATAGAGCCACCTTGACCGTGCAATAATTGTATCGCCTGCTGCTTCAATTGCTTGGTTGATATGTTTTTTAGCAGGATTTAACCCGCGCATTCGGCGACTATAGCTAGCAGCTTCGAAAGGTGGATTATGGTCACCAGAAGCACGAAAAAGACCCGTTATTTTATTGAATAATCCAGCCATTAATAACCGCGCCTCGCATCAATATAAAAAATACGAGAGCTTCCATGTCCTTCGAGCTCTGCTATTTGCTTATCTAGCATGGCAAGTGCCTTGCGTAATTCCTCTACAGAACGGTTTCCCACTTGCTTGTCACCATGACGTACAAATTGCGCCCCTGAATAAAGAGTCTCCTCAAGTTGTTCACGTCGTTTTTTTAACTCCGCAATTTTTTCACTTTTGCTATCCAACTGACTCAAATTCTCACTCATAAATAATTCCAATCTTTTTGCATATATGGACTAACTGACCTCCTTAGTTGTTTCCTTTGAGGCTGTGGTGTCTGAAGCTGTGTTGGAAAAGATTCTGTATTCTCGGAAGATGCCTCCATATTTTTGAGACTTTCCAAGCGCTCTTCTAAAATATCAACTTCCTCATTCAGGTTTAGACCTGCTGAAATCAGACCTTGCAAAGCGGCATAAGCATAGACGCGGCAATCTAGAGCCTCGTTTCTTGCCTTCTCACTCTTTTGCCATTCTATCCGCTTAAAGCCTTTGAAATATTTGATGACCTTTTTTTCAGCTGTCAGCTGCTCGAAATATTCCTGATCGAGGTTTATATGAAAGTGCGTTGCACCAGCTCCTGAAGCCTCGGCACCCGATTTCTTGAACCGTGCTGTAATAATATCTTTGGCAGCATCAACCCCGATCACATAGAGATTAATCTGCCCTTTATTGTTCTTGCTCGGACGACGTGGCCAGACCGCACGCCAGCCTGCCTGCCCTTTAATTCCCCATATGCGTCTCCCCTCACGAGGGCGCACATAGTTATAAACCGCCTGTGTGTGACTGCCTCCTGTATCAATACAAGCAGCTGTGATCCTGATGCCATTTTTGTAACCTTGATGTGGCCAGCGTCTTGTCAAATATTCATCTAATTGATCCCACACTTCAAAGGAAGACGGATCACCAAGGATGACTTGATAATCAATATGCCAGCTTTCTTCACCACGCCCCCACCCCACAACTTCCAATTCTAACCGATCATTTTGCACGTCAATCCCCGCTGTCAACAACACAGCCTGTGGGGGTGCAATGGGGTAATCTTCACGCCGTGCATAAAGGCTCTCAGGATCAATAACCTCGCCCGTTCTATCTTCCCAAGGTTCGCCAAGGACAGTGTTAACAAAAGGCTGCAAAAGCGCAGGATCATCTTTGGCATCTAGAAATTCACGCGCACATTCTCCCCATGTCAGCCATGGCGAATAGAGTGCTGAAATATGATAAGAACGTAAATTGGGTCGGCTGGATTCACTGGTGGGAACCCAACATGCCCCCCGTTCTTCAGACATCAAATCTGCTTTTCGGTGCTCGGCATGTTCATGCCCACAATGGGCACAAACAAAAACTGCCTTTTCGGGGGATCCTTTTGGCCACTTAATTTGCGACCAAACAATCGGCTGTAACACACCACACCCATCACAGGGGATGTTGTAATATCTCTGATCCCCAAGTACAAAATCTTTGGCTATACGGCTTGTGTCACGATGGGTGGGTGTAGACAATTTAAAAATCTTTCTTTGCACAAAAGTCGAGGTACGCTTTTCGGCAATCACCACGGGATCACCTTCATTATCCACACTCAGAGGATAAGCATCGACTTCATCGAGGATCAAATAGCGAATAGGCATCGAACGCAGCCCAGCAGCACTGTTGGCTCCTGTCAGCATGAGAACACCCCCACTAAACTCTTTTGAAAACATCGTATTCCCACTGTCACGCGCGCGTGCTGGAGCAATACGTGCACTCAAAGCTGGACTTGCTGTAATCATTGGATCAAGACGCGTCTTAGACAGTTTCTTTGCTGTCTCAACAGTCGGCATCACATAGAGTGCGGGGCTCGGACTATAATGGATAGCATAACCACAGAAATTTAATCCTGCCTCCGACATGCCAACCTGCGCCCCTTTCATCACAACCGTTGTTTCAATCGGCACATAAGAGGAAAGATTATCCATGATCTCGCGCAAATAGGGCGTACGCTTGGTTCTCCATAATCCAGATTCAGCACTTGCTACGGTACTTAAATACCTATTCTTATCTGCCCATTCTGAAACCGTATAGGGTGGATCGGGTCGTCGCGCTTCATTGGCATGCGAAAAAAACTCTTTTACCGCACGATCATCATCCATTGTTCACTCACTCTTATTCAGAGGTGCTCAGATCATCATGATAAGGAACAGGAATATCAACGGCTTCAAGCAAAGCCTTTCGCATGTAATAATCAATCGCACCAATCAGGCTGGCTGCATCACACCCAATCTGGGCAGCAATGCTGGCACCAAAACGATGGGGAAAATTCAACATCGCATCACGATGCGCTTTTCCGAAATCATGCGCTGCTTTCTTCACCTCTTCCCGATCAACCGTTGTCTCACGCAAGCGTTCAAGCGCTATCTGTTCGCTTTCAAGCGCAACTTGCATCCTCTTGAGTTTGATTTCGTATTCATTGGCTCCATCCATGGAGTTCTGTTTAATCTTTGCATAAGGCTGACTGGCAGATTGTAACCGCTTTGTGGGGTTCTTATTCCATATGGCTCTCGCAACCGTTTCATTGACCGAACCATCCGCAAAAAGTGCCTCATCAAATTTGCCCGTTTTAAATCGAGAGACAACAGCATTGGGAGAAACACCCATCTTTTTGGCAAACGCACGAACCGATATCCCCTCACGACCCTTTTTATTCATTGAATATTTGCCTGTTTGAATAGTTTATAGGAATTATCGTACACTTTAATTTATTTACAGCATCATATTTTTAGTGTACATAAAATATATGAAGATAGTGTGGGATGAACCAAAAAGAGCTTTGAACATTGATAAACATAAGCTTGATTTTGCAGATGTTATTTATTTTGACTGGGAGCATGCTTTTATTGACGCAACACATTCAAACCGTATGAAAGCTATTGGACGCTTTGCTGATGGTACAACAGTTGTTATTTTTGTAAAGCTTGGCACTGAAGCAATATCCGTTATCAGTTTCCGTCATGCAAATAAGAAAGAAAGAGAGGTTTTCAATGACTATCAAAAAAACCTTTAAAGATGCACACGATTACACAAAAGAAGACTGGGAAGCTGTGAACTCACCACCTCTCACAGATGAAGAACTTGCACGCTTAAAACCAGCGAAAGAAGTTTTACCTGCTTCCTTTTTCAAATATATAGCAGAGGAACGCCGTAAGCGTGGGCGTCCACCAATTGAATCCCCCAAACAAGCGATTACCCTGCGCCTTGATCCCGAAGTTGTTGCCTCTTTTAAAGCGCAAGGCAAAGATTGGCGCACACGTATGAGTGAAACACTAAAAAAAGCAAGTGGTTGCTAAAATAGATAAATTTAAATACATGTCTTAACCACCTCTTCCCACCTGCGAAGATGGGAAGATGTAAGCTTCAGTAAGGTTAAGCCACTTTTTTAACTGGGCTTTCTGAACTAGGAGCATAAGCTTTTAACAAAGGATCAATACCCCGAGGAAACTCTGAATCCCCAAAATCTGTAAGAACTGCCAAAAGTTTAATAATATGTGCATCTTTCTTGATTTTTGAAACCAAAGCTTTTTCTACTGCACTCATGGTATTAACTATGGCAGTGCATTCCTCATCCTCAATACCATCGCGATTGCAAAGCTTAAACAACACCATCCACAAATCACACAAAGAATCGATACTGGTATTCATTGTACACCCCCATGAATTTGTTCTCTTAAGCATGCTAAGCCTTTTGTTGTGATCTTTGTTGAAGGAAGCACTTTCTCTGTTCCATCTTCTTTTTGAATTGTGATGGTTGGACAATCCATCAGACCTCTCTTGATCTTGTCCTGATAAGGTAATAATGGAGAACCTGGTGCACGACGATAAACCCAGTCATGTCCACGCAAATAATCAATTAAATCCTTTGGTCGCACCTCCAATACCTTCGCTGCTTCAGTAAGACCAAACAAACCATCAGAGCGTGTTAAACCTTCAAGTGCTTTTGCCTTGGGTTCTAATTGAGCAATAACACTGTCTTTCTGCTCAATTTGACTTTGTAGATGTGTCAAAAAGCCAAGCATTGCTTCAGGGCTTGAATAATCAATTTGCGGAGCAGCAATTTGCTTTTCCAATTCTTGCCAGCGGTCAATTATCTTTGCTCGCAGTGTAGTACTGTAACCTGATACAAGAATTAAACATTCTCGCTTGGGAAGATTATAACAAGGACGTGTTTTTCCTTGCTCATCAATGTAACTACTTGAAAAATTAGCCAGCCCAAATTTGGGCTCGCTAAAATCAACCGCCCCAAATTTGGGGACGTTAAGTTCTTCAAGCATTTGCTTAATATCACGCATAACATGTTTATGTTGCTTACCGCACAATTCTGCAATCTCACGGCTAGACATAGTCTGAACCGTCGCACCACTACAGGTGCTTTCTGTAATTTTTATAAGGGTATTCATGATGAACTCCTATCGATTAGATGTTTGTTAATGACACTCTAAAGAGAGTGTCGGGTGCTAACAAACACGGTCGATAGTCCGTCGTCACGCTTTCCCCGTAAGGGTATTGTATAACGTAACTACACCCGACTAGACCACTATACGTCACAGACATACAATGAGTCAAAGCCTTTAATGCGCGGAGAAAAGACTGTATCGGCAATCTATCCGCTATCGATTTAAGGTGTTTGTTAGGCACCTGAATCAACATTAGACACATTGTTACAATATTGTCAAGGAATAAAGATGCTTCAGGATTCGAATAGTCAATTTGCAGTGCAGATACTTCCTTTGCACGTCGTTCGCATTCGATAAAATACTGTCGTGCTTGTTTGCCTTTCTCATTACGCTCTACCATGGCAAGCTCTTTTGCCATGTCTAAAGTGAGAGCGTAATCTTTAGAAGGACGACCTCCTGAACTTTCGCTCAAAAATGAGCAAAAGTCATACCCTTCTTGAAACTTATAATCTTGAATGCGTCTGATAATCCAATCTTTAAAATTAGTTTTCACTTCCAAAAACGCATGTAACTCACGCGCGTTAACTGTTTGAACAGTCTCCTGTCCAATCGCTTGTTTTGATATTGGTATGAGGGTATTCATGATGAACTCCTGTGTAGTTAGATGTTTTTGATCGACACCCTTAGAGGATGTCGGGTGCTCAAAAACACGGTACACAGTCCGCCGTTACGCTTTTCCCATAAAGGGTATTGTATGGCGTAACCACACCCGACAAACCACTATATGCTACAAGCATATAATGAGTCAAAATCTTTCAATTTGCGAGAAAAGATTATTTCGGTAATCTTCCGCTGTGTATTTTTAAAGTGTTTTTGAAGCACCTGATTCGACAATAGACATCTTATTGCCATATTGTCAATAGGTGAAAATCGTTTCCTGTTAAAATAATCTCTGCTGTACAGCCTGTGCATTAAAACTGTACAGTCTGCACATTAAAAACATTTATTCTCAATGACTTATGTGTACAATGTACAGTCAATTTTAAAATTCTGTCGCTAGCGATAGTTCGCGCTGCCTTGCCCCGCAACAACCTAAATCCGCTGGGAAGTACCTTTCTTATTGATTTCATTGCCTTTTTTCTTAAAACCGCAAAACATTATTGATAATCTTGCCTTAAAAATTAAAATCACAACGTACAGCATATAGACATAGCTTAAGAACATGCCTTAGCCTTGTTCTTGGCAGCATACTCCTGACGAGCAAGCTGTATCTGTATATTTTTGGTTAATCTTTCATTGGCATATTCTGCAATAGAACTTGCAATCTCTGACTGAAACATGACCTCTGCAATGGAGACCCCCTCTTGTTTTGCAATGGGGAATTGATCTCCTTTAACTCTTTGGAACACGTTACCCCCCATCTTCAAATTAACACGCTGGGGAAATTTTCCACCTTGAATAAAACCATGAGGCAGAATTTTTTTCGTTCCAAACATCATGTAAGTCACGCCGCGTTTTGTTTCTTTTGCCTTAAAAAATTTAAGTGGCAATGGTGTTCCTGAACCAACAATATCCGCTTCAGGGAAATTCGTTGTTGCTTTTGATTTAATGTAAACACCTCTCTTGACGCGTTTTACTTTGGCTGATGCAACTTCAGAAACTTTCCGTTCTGTAAAACGCTCAACTTGCTTTGCCGCAGTATTCACAGCATTACGAAGTGCCCAATTAAGACGGGGTGCTTTAAGATTGGTGAAGGTATTCTCAACCTGCTGAAGATACCACTTTTGATGAATAGTTAACTTCAAGTGCTAAGCCTTCTTTGTAGAATTTGTTGATGGCTTAGAAGCTTTAACCACTTTCGGCTTTTCAGAAGCGATCGTTTCTATCTCTTCTTTCCCGTTTATTTCTACATCCTCTTTTTGCTTATCAAGCTTTTCTGCTGCATTTGTATCGAAAGCAATAATCTCTGTATTCTCTTGCTCACCTATCTTTGTCTCTTCTTTCTGCTCATCAAACTGCTCCTGATAAAGCCTCACAGCATTGGCACGTTTAAGACGAGAGTACACCGCATGAGAAGTCTCAACGAATGGATTATCTGGAGTTGAAGGTTCAAAACGGACGATGTCTTTATTATCACCCAAAACACACATTGGTTTAGTGATTACTACTTTCATAGCCACTCCTTTTAAGAGATTATTTAATGACATAATTGGTCATTTATTTATTTTTGTTATTTGAAAAAAAGAAAGAGCCAGTTTTCTTAGGAAAACCAAGCTCTCTAGCCACATTTAAGGCTTAATATTTTACCAATTTTTAAAGGGAAAATCTGAAATCTGGACACAATACAACCAGTGCAGTGGTGTCATTAAATACGACTTTTTATGCTATGTCAACATAAAAATCTAAATATTGTATTTTTTCTATCTAAATTTAGTATTTTCAATAAAAATTAAAGTCTATTTTTCTTAATCTGTATATATATTTTTTCTATGTCCAACAGCTAAAACCAATACAACAAGCTCTTTGTCGTAAAGATCGCATAGTATCCTATAATCCCCTACGCGATACCTCCATAAACCTGATAATTGTCCCCTTAAAGGTTTACCCAATACACGCACATTTTCAAGGGGAGCAATGCGCTTATCTAAAAAATCAACAATACGACGCGCTTCTTTTTTATCGCATTTTTTTAAAAAATCGAGGGCTTTCTTTTCATATCTAATCGTCCAAGCCAAGCTCTTTCCTTATTTCTTCAGAACTGTAAAAAGTAGCATCTCCATTTCGAACACGCTCTCTTACTTTAGAAGCTAAATAATAATCTTCCGCCTCTTCTATTCCACGTTCAATAATCTCGCGCAAATAAAAAGACTTTGTGCGTCCTGTTTTAACAGCCAAGTTGTTCAAGCGCGTTTCAAGATCGCTTGGCAAACGAATAGATATTGTCATAACGGAATCCTCATTTTTGTATTCAATGTAATACAAATACAATGCGTTGTACACAAAAACGTTTCACATTATGCTTTTCACTTTTTTACAGTAAAATACTTACACAACTTTTGCTTATAAAAACTCTGTGCTCGCAACCTGAAGTCGGATCAAGTAATACTTCACTAGATATTGCCCCACTTCATTACAATAGCTCTCTCCCAACAGCTTTAGTATTCAACCACTCCACATCCTCATCACTGAAATCAGCTAAAGGATCACATTGAGCTAACAGTTCATCAAGAATGTAACTTGGTAATATCTGTGATTCCATAATCAAATCAACCTTAGCATTTCCAACGAAATGATTTAAACTTAATTACCTAAATATTTAGTTCATGACGTGCTGCTGTTGCCAAAAAAGCAGACCTTGTTAACCCTCTTTCTTGTGCACAATCATCAATAGCACGCAAAAGCCCCCGTTCAATAGATATATTAGTGCGCACTACTTCAGCATCATTTTCAATAAAGGGAACTTGTATCAAAAAAGCCCCTTCTAACAAAGCGGCTTTAACAGCTTTTTGCTGTATTACTTCTTCAAATTTTAAAGGAATTGGCAAAGTATCCATGTCCTCGCAATATAGTTGAAGAGCTTCGGTTGCATTTGCAATTAAATCTTCTTCATGATCGGCAGCAGAAAAAAGTCCCTTAAAATCAGGAAACTGAACACCAAAAGCAGAATCTTCATCTTTATGGACAAGAGCAAAAAATCTTCTCATTATTCTTCTCCTTTTTTTAACCAGCCTGCTTGTTGTGCAATAGAACGCGCCGTACCTATCGGAAGATTTTTCTTAGGATGAGGAACAATAACCACCTTCCCATCTTTTTTTAACTTATGGTGTGAACCCTTTATTTTAACAAGTTCGAAACCATCACGCTTTAATTTTGCAATGATCTTTCGGCTATCTTGTTCCACTATACGCACTCATTATGTGTAAATATTTACACACTTTAACAATTTTTAATCTGAAGTCAATTTTTTTAACAGTAAAACACAAATGAAATGCGCTAAAAATGATGCACAATAAATCAAAATATTGCTTTAAGTTTATACCTTTACGCGTTTTTGTGAAAAGTGTTTATGAAGCGCATTGAGAATAATACGCAATGAATTAACGAGATATGACAATGATTGATCTTCTACAACAAGATATTGTAGCGCTGCATAAAAATTATGTTGGCGATATAAATATTGCGCTTCTTGAATAGCCTCTTGCATAGTCAAAAATTGTTGTGTTGCCATTTCGACCCATTTTTTTCTTGCATCATCATCAGAAGTTGTAGGCATTTCATCATAAATTGCACTAGGCAATGCTTTTGCACACAAATAATTGTTTCTCACTTCAAGATATTTTTGTGCAACATCATACTGGTCTTGACTAATGCCTGCTGCATTCTGTTTATATCCAAGCAAACAAAGTCGCCCGATATAAGTGCCAGAAAGTGGGTTCTTTGCCTCTTCTATGGTCAAGCCAAAGTGCTTAGCACGCATCTCTATAGTCAATTGATTAGCAGGCTCACGTGGTGTTTTTGCACGTGAAATCCGTCCATTTTTCTCTCTCATACATCCTTCAATCCGTGGGCGTCCACGTTTTTTATGTTTTCTTCTTTTTGCCATATTTTCTCAATCAAAATGGAATGTCGTTATAAGCAGATATGGTTGTGTGATTTTGTGTC
Source organism: Bartonella rhinolophi (assembly GCF_036576165.1). Taxonomy (NCBI): domain Bacteria; kingdom Pseudomonadati; phylum Pseudomonadota; class Alphaproteobacteria; order Hyphomicrobiales; family Bartonellaceae; genus Bartonella; species Bartonella rhinolophi. Next base: position 76,684 of record NZ_JBAFWY010000006.1, on the reverse strand, counting down.
GGCACTACATTGGTAGAGTGTGAAACAGTAGTATCAGAGGCATCACTATCTTTCTTTGCATCAAGCAAATACAATTCACTTTTAAACTGTGGCAACACAACTTCTGTAGTATAGCGATCGATACCTTTTTTATCTTGCCATTTACGTGTCTGTAATCGCCCTTCGATATATACCTTGCTCCCTTTTTTGAGATATTGCAGAGCAATCTTTGCAATGTGAGGATTAAAGACAACGATTGAATGCCATTCTGTTTTCTCTATTTTCTGATTGGTGTTTTTATCTCTATAGCTCTCTGAAGTTGCCATCCTAAAATTGACCACCTCTGTTCCAGAATCCATTGTTTTGCTTTCTGGATCAGCACCAAGACGTCCGATTAACGTCACCTTATTTACCATATTTTTATGTCCATTAAATTTGCGTTTTATACGGACATTATTATAACATAATTTGCTTATTTTATCAATATTTTCAATATGATATTATTGATAATTAACATATAACATTATGTTTTATAACGCTAATCATCCAACACTTGATTGACACAAGCTCATCGTGTATCGTGCCAAGTATCAAAAGGAGAATATGTGGCAATCGTTAGCTTTAAACATAAAGGATTAAAATTATTCTTTGAGAAAGGTGATCATAAAGGTATACAGCCTACACACGCTAAAAAATTAGCAAATATTTTGGTGATTTTAGATACAATATCTACGCCCGAACAAGTGACAATTAAATCATATCGTTTACATGAACTTACTGGCAATTTAAAAGGTTATTGGTCAATGCGTGTTAATGCAAATTGGCGTGTTACCTTTCGTTTCATTGGAACAGACGTTGAGCTTGTTGATTATCAAGACTATCATTGATTTTTGAGGTATTATTATGATGTACAATCCTCCACACCCTGGTGGCATTTTAAAAGAAGAATTGCTTGATGAATTAGGTTTAACTGTAACAGAAGCTGCACATCGTCTCGGTGTTGCACGTTTAACTTTATCACGTGTTTTAAACTGTAATGCAGCAATTAGCATCAACCTAGCTTTACGATTGGAAAAGGCTGGTTTAAATGACGCAGAATTCTGGCTTAAATTGCAACAAAAGCACGATCTATGGCAAGCACGACATAACAATCCAATCACACATGTCGCACCTTTAGAGCAAACAGGGCATTTTTAGAAAAAATTTAAAACAGTTTCTTTCGGTTTTGACTCATACTATTTCTTCTACTTATTTCTACCCAACAAATATCCTTTAAATAAAAATTCAAACGAACTTTTTTGTGCGAATTATTATTGACCATCGAACTTTTCTGTGCGATATTAGTTTTATATAGTAATGGGGGGGAATATACATGAAACGAGAAGCGCTACTTAGAGAGTTGCGTAAAGAAGCCAGAAAAAGGGGCATTTATTACAGTGAAGCTCCTGACGCAGGTAAAGGGTCACATTATTTGATAACTTTTGGAGATAAAACAACCGTTATAAAATCTGGTGAATTAACTCCCATTTATGTGAAAATAATAAAAAAGCAGTTGGGAATATGAATCTCCCAATTGCTTTTATTGCTCTTCGTTTCAAACATGTGCATGCCGACACAAAAAAATAATAAATAATAAAAAAGGCAAAGCAGAAAGGATAAAAATGACATGGAATACACATATTATGCACAACTTGAAGCTGATCCAGACGGTGGTTTTATAGTAACTTTCCCAGATGTACCAGAAGCAATAACAGCTGGAGAAAATCGAACTGAAGCATTAGAAAATGCTGCTGAAGCTTTAGGATTAGCATTACGGAGCTATCCTATACGCGGTCTGCCTTTACCTAAACCACAGCAACATCAAGGCCTTGTCGCAGTAACGGTAGATGCTTGGAATGCCTTTAAGCTAGCGGTAATAGAAGCTTTTAACGAAGCTAATATCACAAAAACAGAATTAGCTAACCGTCTGGGCAAAAAAGAAACAGAAGCAAGACGCATTCTTGACCCAAACTACCCAACTAAGCTTCAAACACTAGAACAAGCACTAACAATTCTTGGCAAACAGGTAGTTATTACAATTAAGGATGCGGCTTGAACTGCGCCCCTATCTATTCTTTGAAGAGTCAAGGATATTTTTAAGGTTAAGAGGAACATAGAGATGAAAGATCGTAATCATGATGACGCAATGGCTGAAATATTCCAGAATGATCCTGAAACAGCAGTAGCTACCCTTGATGCAATCCTAGCTGATGGAGATCAAGGTGAGCTACTTGTAACGCTTCGCCAAATAATGAAAAATCCTAATAAATTAACGATTGAGACACTGAAAAAAAGCGACGACAGAGAAGATGTATATGTCGCAAAGGATATAAACGATCTATTTCATGATTTGGGAATTTAAGGAAAGCCTCCACCATTCCGTTTAAGGATCATCCTCTTAAAGGGAATTGGTGTAACTTTCGAGATGTACATATTGAGCCAGATTGGATTCTGATTTACAAAATTAGTGATGATGAAATACGATTTGAACGCACAGGAAATCATTCCGATTTATTTAAGTAATGTGCATTTGTAATGTGATTTAACTTTCTTTTTCAGCTGTAAAACTAAAAATAAATACGATTCTAGCTATCAAATTTAATTTCTTCCCCGTTTTAAAAACGAGGAAGGTATTTTGTATTTCTTTAAATAAAACTAAGCAGCTTTAGTAACAGGATTTTCTAAAACGCGTTTTGCCTCTGCAATTAAGGCTTTATAGCTTTTGTTTTCTTCTTCTAATCTAAAAGCCTCAACAAGACGTGCATGAATTGGTCCCAAAAGATACAAGGCTTTTTCGGCAGGCTTCATTTCATCCCAGTAGTGTGGCAAATCAAATCGTGTGTCACGATCGCAATCAGCAGGTTGGCTTTTTAGCCTTTTCTCGCACTCAATGAAATAGCAACGAGCTTCTCTACCTTTCTTATTGTTTTCAATCATGGAAAGTTCTTTTGCTACATCTAAGGTAAGGTGGTATTCCTTGCGATTATGACCGCCTCTTCCTTTGCTTCCCAAAATAGGGAAGCAAATAAAATCTTGATTTTCAGTAAAATTGTATTTGTTGATACGTTCAGTAATCCAGTCCGCAAATTTTTTACCTACTTCTAAAAACGCATGCAATTCACGTGCATTTACTACTTGAACAATTTCTTGATTAACCATTTGTTCTGATATTTTTATGAGAATATTCATAATTGAACTCCTATCGATTAGATGTTTTTGATTGACACTCTAAAGGAGTGTCGGGTGCTCAAAAACACGGTCGATAGTCCGTCGTTACGCTTTTCCCATAAAGAGTATTTTATGACGTAACTACACCCGACAAGACCACTATATGTCATAGACACACAACGAGTCAAAGCCTTTAATGTGCGGAAAAGAGACTGTATCGGCAATCTATCCGCTATCGATTTAAGGTGTTTTTGAGGCACCTGTCCAGAAACAGAACATATTCCAGCATTATTGTCAAGCAGCATTTGACTGTTTCATTTTCTTTTCAATATTCTTGTTAATCTCATCTATAAGCGGTTCATAATTGATAACAGTTCTAGGCACTGCACCTCCGTAAACCCATGCTTTTACTTGCGCTTTGGTACTGAAATCTGCATTATTCGGCATGTCATGATATTGGCAACCATCGAACTCTTCATACTCTCTTGTGCCATCTTCATGCTCATACAGATTATAAAAATACTCGGCACAACCAAGTCCCCACGGAGCATGACCAATAGCTGTTGCAATAAACTTTTTTTGTATTGGCTGTTTGCGTTTTGTTAAGAACAAATGTTTTAAAATTCGCATGTTTAAAATCCTTTTCTACTAATGGATTTATTTGCTTGGATTGAACCGTACAATGTGGTCTTAGATTTTAATTTTTTATGGTTGTTCTCTTAAAAATCTTTCATCGCGTTGTACGGTGCATTTTTGTCGATTACGATGCCGATCTGATGCACAAATAATCACCACTTTGCACTAATTTGCTAAGTTAAGATACTCTCAAGCTGCGTTATCCTGCTGTGCTTTGGCAAAATACGCTTTTGCCTCTGCGGAATCTGAAGAATCAAGCATTCGCCTCAGTTCATCAAATTTTGCCGCAGAAATCGGCTCCTCTCCTTTTGGTTTTTGCTTAACCTCCGATCTTTCTAAATACTGAAATATGTTTTGAACGGCTTTTCGAACGCCATTTTCAAGCTGTTCACAATAAAGAAACAAATCTGTTGCTGATGGCATAAACGTTTTCGAAAAACCTTCTGCTTTACCTTTTATCACGTCTCTTATTGTCGTCTTAAGTCCCCACTGGCTCACCCCGTCAAGTGCAAAAAAATATCCAAGGGCAGTAGCCTTTTCATCTGCTGCAGTTGAGATTTTACGAGCACCAGATAGCACATCAAACATTAAACTGATCTCTTGCTCAGAAGCTTGGTTATCGAGTTGTTTTAAAGCCTCATTACCCAAGGCAATGACTTGCTCCGCTTCTGCAATCGATGGCTTTTGTCCCAGAAGCCAATGGAATGGTGGGTCTTGCGTCATCCTCGAAGAGAAATTTGTACGCACTGTCAGAATGTTTGATATTGCGTATGTGTTCAGCGACGCGGTGTCCCCAGCCACGCTGTTGACCTGTTTGGTAACTAGTTTCTTTTCCATAGTTGTTTCCTTTCGCTAAATTCTCGACAGTCCTACGCACCCAGTTGCGCCATGTCGCTGGCCAGTCATGTTTAGTCGCATCTTTCCCTGCCTTGGCATTCCAATAATCTCGAAATTTTGCAATCTCGAGATTAACGCGCTCTGGAGGCAAACCTCCCTGAATTGCACAATCGTAATCAGGCTCGAAATCATCTGGCAATCGACAACCCTGATCAGCTCTAGATCGTTTAACTTTTTTGGGAATATTCTCTTGCTCGTGAGTGGGAAATGATTTCACAGCGTCTGTGATTTTTGAACAATTGCTCGCATCTTCGTTTTGAACTGGAAGCGTCTTGAGCTCATCACTGCTATTTGGCTCGTGAAGGGGAAGAACAGTTTCTGAATCTTCGAAATCAATTTCTTTTTTTGCTAATACGATAGTATTAGTTTTTTTATTATATATGTTATTGTTAATGTGTTGTCGTGATGAAGTCATCATGACATCATCATGATCTCCTGATGAATTGTCTTTATGCTTATTATTTCTTCTAGTATTTGCAGCTTTTATCGCTTTTTCTGAAAGCTTATTAAAATTATCATTGCAATTTTTTAATTCTTCTTCAACTTGTGCACTCCATAAATTTCCATTTTCTAATTGAAGGATTAATTTTTTTCGTATGAGCTTTTCCAATGACTTTTTAAAAGCTTGCACTGAACAACCAACGGCGCGTGCTAAAACAGAAGTGTCATCATAAATCGGTTCACAGGCTCGATACATGAGAGCAGTGAGTGTACTATAAGCAGCTTTCTCTACTGCGTCAGTGCCAGCAAAGTCCATAATCCACTCTTGATAAAAATTACGCACCCAAGGTAGTTTATTTGCCATCAGTGATTTCCCCTTCTCTCCTTAATTAAATATAAAATTGCTAAAGCATCTGCTTCGTTATCATCTTGTGGCGCATGCCCTTTAGAACACACCGCCTTAATCATCTCTTCTTTCGAGGCATTCCCCTTCCCTGTCGTCGCTTTTTTAATCGTACATACTGGAATACCTTCATAAGGAATTTGGTGGTGTTCACACCAAGCCGTTAAGGTCGCTAAAAAACCACCATAAGCATGAGCAGCATCGGTACCAACGTGACGACGCACCTCTTCAAAATACACTGCATCAATGTGATTTGCTGCCATCATGATTTCTGTAAGCCATTGCTTAAAACGCAAGTAGCGCATCCCACCACCTTCAAAACGGCGTGGTTGAAAATTAACTGTTCCGCTTATTATGTGATTATCTGCACCACAAATCGCCCAACCCGTTTTGGTGCCTAAATCAACACAAAGAATGGTTTGTAAAGTAAAATCCATAATTCCCCCTGAAAAATATTGCGTGTTCGTATGTGCGCTATAATGGAGCGCTTAAACTGGCTCTCTTGCAAAAATGTTTTTGAAAAAATACCCTTTCGCTGATTCTAAAAAAGCGAGGGGAAGCATGATGCAAGATTGGATAGGTACACTTTTTACTGGTTTTGTATCATTTATTGTATCGCTTTCAGTGACACTTGTATCGTTTGTAGTAACACTTATTGTGAGAAGCAAAGACCGCAAAGCAGCAGCCAAAATCCGTGCAGATGATTTAGCAAGAACTGCAAAAAATAGAAAAGAAGATCGAGAGTGGGTAACAAAACAATTTATAGAAAGCCAGAAACAAACAGAAGCTCTTAAAGAGCAGGCTGAATCGACAAAGAGTCTTGCTGAATTATCACAGAAACATGTTGAAATTTTATTAGATAATAAAAAAGTACAGGACTTGGGTATACCACTGGTCGTATATATAGAAAAAGTATATTTCCCAACAGTGGACAATTGGAAAGTACTTTCCTTGAGGATAGAGAATAAAGCAGAAACTGCAATCCAGCTTTTAAGTATAAAGCTAAAAGACGATTCTCGCTTTATTCTTGGATATGAAATATACTGGTACGAGCCTAAAAGACCCCCTAGAACAACCCGATCACCATATATGGATCCTATAGATATTAGTGCTTTTGATGTCGTTCCTCTTCTTGCTTTTAATAAAACGCAAAAGAGAGAATCCATACCCCCCGCCACTTGGAAAAAAACAAAAAATTTTCGAACAGGACAAGAAATTAATTTTGATTTTTCTATACATCCCCACAAAAACACAAGTCTCTCTATTTCGGTAGCTGCACACAAAGAAAATATAAAAGAAAGAGTTACTTTACTCATTACTCACACATCCCCACTACAACCAGAAACAACAATGACTGTAACTATACAAACTAACCTCATGGATTTTAAGAAAGTGGATGAACTCATTTAGTAGACATGTTGAATGCATGATTTATGAATTTGATTTCTTTTTTTCTTTTTTCGATGAGCTGATCCCTTATGCTATTAAGCTCATTTTTGACTATAGCCATAAAAAAGACCAGCTCACTTAAGCGATCAAAAGATAACAAATCTCTAGAAAAATAATTATCAAACCAAGCAGTAAAAGCTTGCGTAAACACAGATGAAAACCATTGGTTAAAATCATCGTACGGATATAATGTAAAATAACTTCTATCATCATTCTCAAAGATACTGTGCAGCGTATAGAGAATAAAACTTGTTGATGGAAAATATGATCTTACTTGATAAGATGGTTCATTAAGCGAATGAGCATTGTAACACATATCTCTCTGTTCAATTTTATTAACAAGATCAATCATCTGGTCTTTGCTTATAGTGATCTGGTGCTGGTTATTTGCCATCTCTGTTTTTGCTCCAGTTTAAGAGTGTGAGCTGGGCTGTTGCTCATCGTTAACAGTAGAGACAGCAACTAAAGAAGACATAGAGCCAGAACAATCTGGCAATTGAGTCAGCTTTTGCTGCAACTTTAAATAATTTATTAGGGAGATAGAGCCTCTTTTTTCCCACTTACAAACAGCAGCTTGAGTTACACCAAGCATTTTTGCCATTTCTGATTGTGTCCAATTAAATTTGATCCGTACTGATTTAATAAGACTCTTAAAATTTTCTCGTTGATTCATTTAAAGGCTCCGATCATAACTTCACCCAAATAATTACTATAATTATAGTTATATAAAGTCAACAAAATTCATCTTTATCAATAATAAAAAAATAAGGTAAGCAGAACTATGAGTAATAAATCTAATATTATAAACCTTTTGAAAAAGATTTTAACCGAATTTAATTTAACGCAAGAAGATGTGGCTAAACGATTGAACGTAACACAAGCTTCAGTGTCAAAATGGCTAAAAGATTCCGATCCTCGAGGTTCTAATCGTGACGCTATTTTAAAACTATATAGAGAATTAACAGGTGAAAATCACTTCACAACCTTCGTGCCTCTCATGGGGTATATTGGAGCAGGAACACAAATAGATCCAAGTTTTGAGCAAATCCCCGAAGAAGGTCTTGCACAAGTAGAAATCCCCTTTGTTCTCCCTGATGATATGATTGCTTTTGAAGTTAGAGGAGAATCCATGCTCCCTGCTTACAAAAATGGAGACATGGTTATTGTTAGACGGCGCCAAACCAAAACAATAGAATCTTTTTTTGGTAAAGAAGTAGTTGTTTTAACACATGACAATAAAAGGTATATAAAGCAAATTAGTAGGGGAATGAATGGAGAAATAGATCTTCTTTCATGGAATGCATTACCTATTAAAAACGTTAAAATTATATGGATTGGAGAAATATTTGCTATTTTGCCGGAAGGTGCTTACGGCAAAATGATTCGCAATCATCCTTAATTATTACCTGAATTAAAAGTACACTTCCTTGCCTTTCCTACCCAGTAAAATGTCACTGTAGTTTTTAAATTATAATTTTTTATAATTTTTTACTTGATATTTTATAATTATAGTTATAAATATAAATCACATACAAGCAATCGCTTACAAGCGGAGGGGTAAAACTATGGAAAAGCCAATCTTTGTGAATTCTGATGAAATCTTGTTAGTCGTCTACAATAACGGTGAACACGTTGCTCAATCAGGACCATTCTATGATGAATTTGATATTTTGAAAGTTCTTGAAGGTACAGAAGGTGTAATCAAAGTCATTTGTATAGATAACTCAACCAAATACTGTGAAGACATCAGCGAAGAAATTGCAGAAGCATACATCAAGGAAAACGGTATTCTTCAATTCAACAGCACTGGACACCCTTTTATAGAAGAGAGCGATGCTTTTGATGCTTTTTGGGATGAAATAGCAAAACAAGAATATGAAGATGCACTGTACGGCACCTATGAGCAACAGCATCGCCTGCGTCCTTGTGACGTTCTGTAAAGTATACCTACGGGCGTTTTAGAGAGCGCTACCTTTCAATTCAATAAACATGAAATCCGCGATGAAAACGCTTATCGCTATTCTGCACAATGAATAATAGAGTTTATCATGCATAATCCTATAGCTATCACAAAAAGCACCATTAATGGTGAAACAATGCAAACAGTCAATGCACGTGAGTTGCATGCATTTTTAGAAGTGGGGAAACATTTTGCCACTTGGATCGCAGATCGTATTAATCAATATAAATTTGAAGAAGGAAATGATTTCATAAAAACACAAGATTTGCGGTTCCCAAAATCGGGAAGCGCAAAATCTAGAACTGTTATTGCAATTAACTACCATCTTACACTTGATATGGCAAAAGAACTTGCCATGGTAGAACGCAACGAAAAAGGCAAACAGGCACGACAGTATTTTATCGAATGTGAACGGCGTACAAAGGAAGTATCTGCACCAAAAATTGACTACTCGAGTCCTGAAGCGATGATTGGTTTTTTGACACACCTACAAGAAAAAATTGAACAGAAGAACAGTGTTATTGCTGAACTCAAACCAAAAGCAGAAGCGCTTGAGAGTTTAAAACGTTCTGATGGTTTGTTTGGGCTGACTGAAGCAGCAAAGGTACTGGAGGTGCGACCAAAGGATTTAATTGATTACTTGCGTGGACATGACTGGGTTTATCGTCGTGCTCCAAGTTCTCCATTGTTGCCTTATCAAGATAAGATCAAGAGAGGTCTGATGGATTGCCCAACCATTACTATTCAAAGACCTGATGGAACAGAGAAAATTCTTCCTTCAACAAAAATTACAACAAAAGGCATCAGCATTCTTTCTCAAGAGCTGAAAAGGCAAAGCATACATTAGAAGGATATTAAATGACCAATTCTCCATTAACAGTCATGGCGCAGAAATATGGTTTTTCCCATGACGAATTTCGACAAACAATTATCAAAACTTGTATCAATCATAACTTCTCTGACGAAGAATTTGCTGCCTTTATTTCTGTAGCCAATAGTTACGGTCTTAATCCGCTAACAAAAGAAATCTATGCACTTCCCAAAAGAGGCGGAGGCATTATACCCGTTGTTTCCATTGACGGATGGATTAAGATCATTAAATTAAATCCAAACTTTGATGGCATGACATTCCAAGATCAACTCGACAATAACGGTAATTTAGTTGCTATCAAATGTGCTATACGTTTGAAAGCTATTAAAGACCCCATCGAGGTCACTGAATATTTATCCGAATGCAAACAAAAAACAGACACTTGGCAAAAATATCCTGCACGGATGTTGCGTCATAAAGCGACCATACAATGTGCACGCTATGCTTTTGGGTTTTCTGGCATTTATGAAGAGGACGAAGCTGCACGTATTAATGGCGCAAACCACAGCCAACCGATTTCAAATGAAATGCTTCTAAAAATCCAAGAATTAATGGAGAAAACTCAAACAAAGGAAAAAACAGTACTTACTTTTGCAAAAGTCACAAAACTTACCGATATGTCTTATGAACAAGCACAAACGGTTTTGGATGGGTTGAAGAAAAAACAACACTTGCAAATAATTGAAGCGCAACAATCCTTACCACCGCAAGAACAACGAGACGCGTCTATACAAGATGCCGAATATGAACAAATTCAACAACAGACAACGGCGGTGTGAGATGGAACAAAGAACAGCACAATGGTTTCAAGCACGATTAGGCAAAGTCACCGCATCAAATATTTATAGCGTTATCAATAAAACCGCAAAAGGACTGCCTACAAGCAAATATGATGACTACAAAATCAAACTCATCACAGAACGCTTAACAGGAGAAATAAGCCCGTATTATGAAAGTGAAGATATGCGATGGGGAATTGAGCATGAAGATGATGCAATCGAAGAATATAGCTTCATTTATGATGCCAATGTAACAAAATGCGGCTTTGTGCCTCATCCTACAATTGCAATGGCAGGCGCAAGCCCTGACGGTCTGATTGGAGAGCATGGATTAATTGAAATCAAATGCCCAAAATCAACAACCCATATACGTTTCTTTATGGATCATGAAATCAAGCCTGAATATAGCGCACAAATGCAATTCCAAATGGCTTGTACAGGACGCAAATGGTGTGACTTTGTAAGCTATGATCCGCGTTTTACTGACCAATCATCACATTTGCGTCTCAAAATATGCCGCGTACACCGTGATGAGGAACAAATCGAACATATCAATAAAGCAGTCGAAGCATTTTTAGAGGAAATAGAACAAGACATGCAGCAGATATTGACTAAGGCTGCTTAACGTTATGGGGGTGCTATCTCCTCCCTAGCATCCCCACCCTCTTTCATAACAATTTTTCATTAAATGCGTGATTCACGTCACAAGTGAATTGCATCTAAAATTAGGAGACTCGATATGGCTCATCGTCAACCTACCATAACCCAACCAGCGATTGCTCGTGCTTTAAGAGAAGCCAAAAAACAAGGCGCAGAGGTTGTAGAAATCAAGCCCACTGGCGAGTTGTTAATCTATCTTAAAACTGGAATCGAAGTTCCTAAGACAGCTACCCCTCCAGACAGCTTATTAGACTTGTCAAAAGACGAGTATTACGAAGCTCTTCTCTCTAAGCTGTGAAACTCCCATGCCTAAACCACGTCCCCCTCATCTCGTTAAACAAATCACCCAGCATGGTAAAATTGTATGGTATGTACGTATCGGTCATGGATCACGACGTAGAGTACACGGAACTTACGGAACGCAAGAGTTTATCGACAGTTACAAAAGAGCGCTTGCTGAATTGCAAGGTATCATCCCTCCTAAACCTAAAGTAGGAAAACTTATTGAAGGTTCATTTGCATGGCTTCTCAAACAATATTTTAACAGCGTCGATTGGCATAGCCTAGCTAAAGGTACCAAAAAACAAAAAGAACTTATCTTGATGAAAGTATGCGACTCCATAGGAAATATTCCATACAGAGAAATCAAAAAAGCACATATTACAGCTGGAGTTGAACGACGCAAAGAAACACCAGCAATGGCTAGAAACTTTCTGAAAGCACTCAATGGTCTTTTTAAATGGGCAATTGATCAAAGTCTTTTAGAAAATAACCCAACCGTAGGAGTAAAGAGACCTCCCCTAAAAAATAAAGATGGCTTTCCTACTTGGACAGAAGAAGATATAGAGCAATATTATCAAAAATGGGCGATCGGTACACATGAACGTGTCTGGATCGATGTGCTTCTGTATACAGGTTTAAGACGTGGTGATGCAGTACGCATTGGCTGGAAAGATGTAAAAGATAATATTATTCATCTAAAGACAGAAAAAAGTAAATTTCAAACAGATGTCTTTCTTCCCATTTTACCTGAACTCACAGAAACCCTTAAAACTAATCCTACTGGAGATGAAACATTCATTTGTGGTAAAGAAGGTAAAAAATTAACTAAAGAAAGCTTTGGCAATCTATTTCGTGAAGCATGTAATGCAGCAGGAATAAAAAAGTCAGCACATGGATTAAGAAAATTAGCAGCAACACGTGCTGCCAATTCAGGTGCAACTTTATCTCAATTAAAAGCACTTTTTGGCTGGACAAATGACAGTATGGCATCTCTTTACACTAAGAGTGCTGACCGTAAAAAACTTTCTCTCGAAGCGATAAAAAAATTGCAGAAGAACTAAAAAAAATCTTCTATGACTTTACTTATAAATAAATCTCAAAGCAAGCCATTGCGGTGCGCTTCACATGCAAAAAAATTTGGCATAATTTTTTTACTACGCGAAAATTGTTCATGAGAGTTTATATTTTGATAATTTTCAGAAATCTTGATGTTTGCTTTCAATACTTTTTTCATTTCATTAGCTATAGCTCGAATAACAGGAACAGAAACACTATTACCAAACTGTTTGTATGCTTGTACATCTGACACAGGTATTGCAAAATTATCTGGAAATCCTTGCAATCTCGCAGCTTCCCTAGGTGTTAATTTTCGAGGATTTTTGTCACTTTGAGCTATCAAAATTTCACTGCCATCTTTGTAGTATCGTGCAGATATGGTGTTAGTATGCGAAGAATTTTGGTCTATCAAACTATAACCAAAACCTTTGCCATTTATTTTATTTTGTTTTTTTCGACGCTGATGTCCATCCCACAGTCTATCGCTAATCGTATATTTATCAGAAACATTAGTTTCTAAAATATCTCCTACTCTCGTTTGCACCAACAAAGGATCTGGAAACTTAAATTTTACAGATGAATCAGAAAAACCAACAATATAAATACGCTCTCGATTTTGAGGAACACCAAAATCACGCGCTCTGAGCACATCATAAAACACACTATACCCAACATCTCTAAGATGATGCAGAATTGTATTTAAAGTCTGTCCTTTATTGTGCCCCTTTAATTGCTTAACGTTCTCGAGTAAAAACGCTTGAGGTTTCCTATAAGATAAAATTCTTTTTATATCGAAAAATAAAGTCCCTCGTGTATCAGAAAAACCTTTTTTTAAGCCTGCTTGAGAAAAAGGCTGACACGGAAATCCCGCTAGCAAAATATCGTGTTCTGGTACATCGCATTCGTTAATTTGTGTAATGTCACCATAAATGAATTCATTACCAAAATTAGTTTGATACGTCTGTATAGCATGAGTATCAATTTCAGATGTAAAAACACACTGCACACCAGACTTGCTGAAAGCCTGCTCAAAGCCCAATCTTATCCCTCCAATGCCAGCAAATAAATCGATGATTTTAAGCATTTTTTCTCCAAAAATCAAAAACCTCTGGAATCGTTTCCAAAAAATATGTCTCAAAATCAATAATAAAAGGATTACACTTGAAACAACCTCTATTTTTGATTTCTCTTAAAACAACTAAAACAATATCCATCTCAGATATCTGCTGTACCATTTTTTCTTGCACAGTATCATCAATAGTCAATAAGTAAACACGATTAACTCCTAATCGCTGCTTTTCTTCCACAACCTCCCGCCAACGCTCTCGTAAAGTAGTTTTTATTGAACCAATTATAACCTTTTCGTGGCATTGCTTGAATTCTTCAATACCAGGCAAAATCGAATCAACGAGACTACTAGATTTACCAAAAATTTCACTTATTCCACTCTTCACTACACGTTGTGAAGCAAACGAATATTTGAAGTGATTATATAAGTAATATACAATATCTTCCAATGTTTTTCCAGCTCGTGATCGATTCGATTGTGTATTACTTACACAAAAGCTATAAAGATATGGACCCATAATCTCAGTATAATTGCCAAACGTTTCCATTAACTTTTCAAAAAAAATATTTTGATCAGTAGCATTAAACTCAAAAAAAGCATCAGCCAAATGTTTTATTTTTGAATTTTGAATGCCGAATTTTTTTCCTATTTCTCTAAAAACAACACCATTTAAAATTGCTTCCTTTTCCAAAAGAATTTTATAAGCTTCTCTTCTTAAGAAGCAAATGGTGTCGGAAATTCTATTATCTGAAAGATAATTAAATATAATACTTTCATTTTTTTGTATCACCGATTCCAATATTTCTTCATTAGAAGGTACGAGTAAACCTCTTTTTTTTTTTAAATAATTTTGGAATTCTTTTTTTTGATCTTCATTTAATCGAAAAGAAGATATTTTTAAGGAGGAGGATTGCGCCATTTTGAATCTCTGTAAATAAATATAGAATCTAATATGACGCTAATTAGCACGTTGCTAAAAATAGAAACAAGTATCAAGTTGATTTTCTGTTTATCTTTACAACTTTGCAAACAAAATAAAGACAATAACTCATAAAAAAATTTTATCGAACGTACGCACAAGCAGGCTTTTTTGAATCAGCACATGGATTAAGAAAATTAGCGGCAACACGTGCTGCCAATTCAGGTACAACACTTTCACAAATGAAGGCACTCTTCGGATGGACAAATGACAGTATGGCATCTCTTTACACTAAGAGTGCTGACTGTAAAAAATTTTCTCTAGAAGCGATAAAAAAGCTTCAAAAAAGTGAGGGATAGGATGCTAAAAAAATTAATAGAATCAATAACCATACAATTCCCTCACCTTGTAATAACCCATTGATTTTAATAACTTTATTCGCGCCTGTCACGCCCACCATTCTTTTTTATAAAGATAGTAAATCGATTTTAGTCGTGTATTTTTTATAATTAAAAGCTTGGCGTAAAAGTGCGAAAACAGATTTTTAAATTTACATTTGACAAAACGCATCAAAATCATCGTTAAAAAGCAGTTAAGCGATTAGATGATATAGAGATTATCATTCATCACAGATGAAGAATCAATAAATTAAGGATAACAATATTTAACTTTGTTTTTTGTCTTATCATAAAGACATTTTCAACGCTTTTTAACACTTTTTTAAATGGTTGTACAAAACTTATAAATGGAAAGATTTTGAGCTTTAAAATTCTCACAGAAATTCCAGTTTATTGCGAAAATCTGCTTGCATTAAACAGTTATTAATGAGCACATTTGCATTGATTTTTAAGTTTTTATAATTTTACATAGCTACCAAAAAAAATTTAGACTCCACGTTTTGACTTAAAAAAAATGAAAAAATTAACTGGTTCACTCTGAATTTTTTTGCAATAGAAAATGATAGTACTTCTTATAATTGCACTTCTCTATAAAGCAATATTTCTAATCAATAGATTGAAAAAACTTATATTATCCCTCACGACACCCTTCCTTCTGGTAAAAAATTGAAGTCTCCCGCACCCTTATTGTTTAATTAAGCTCTATTTATGGTATTTCATGACATTGTAAATCGTCAACAATCACCTATTAATTTGATGACTGTTCCCATTTACATAACTTTCCAGCCATTATTAGGCAATAACGCACAAATAGCTCCAAAATAAAATAACAAAGTTAGCGAACGTTATTTCATTGTGCAATCATCAACTATTCATTTTCAAATAAAGTTTTACTCATACTTTGATGCACTTTTCTCTTGTTTCGAATTAAAAAATTTAAGTGCATAAAAGCAAATAACAAGCCAAAAAATCCAACTGACACCTACAATCAAAACTGGTCGCGTACCATCAAAAAACCATAACAAACCAAAAATAAAAATCATAAACAAAATAGAAAAAATCGACCCTATTGGCCATAATGGAATTGGAAATTTTAAATCACGATGTACTTTCTTAGGCATTTTTAGCCGCATAAAAATTTGTGAAAGTAAAATCATCATCCAAACAAAAACTGTTGCAAAAGTAGCCATTGCTGTAATAAGAAAAAAAAGTTGGTCGTGGTATAAATAATTAAGAAAAACTCCAAAAAGAAAAATGCCCAAGATGAGTAAAATAACAAAAATTGGTATACCGTTTTTTGATAAATGTTGAAACTTCTTTAACGCATAACCTTCATGCGATAGCCCATGTATCATACGACCAGCTCCATACATTCCACTATTCATCGCCGAAATGGCTGCTGTAACAACGACAATGTTCAAAACATTAGCTGCTGATGAAATCCCAAGGTTTTCAAAAATTGAAACAAAAGGACTTTTCATAAGACCAATTTCATTCCAAGGATAAAGTGACATTAAAATGGCTAAAGTCATGATATAAAAAAGCAAAATACGAATCGGAGTAGAATTAATTGCCTTTGAAATAGTATAATGAGGATCTTGTACTTCCATCACTGCCATCCCAATGATTTCAATGCCACCAAAAGCAAAGACAACAACACTAAAACAAGCTAAAAAACCAAACCAGCCATTGGGAAAAATACCACCATTTTTCCATAAATTATGAATATTAACAGCAGAAGAAACTGTACTTGTGCCCCAACCAAATAAAATAATTGCTACTCCTAAAACAATCATAGCAATAATAGCAATGACCTTAATAAAAGATAGCCAAAACTCTAGCTCACCATATACTTCTACTGCTGCCAAATTAATACCAGTAATGATCAGTGTGATACTAAGTGCCCATATCCAAGGGGCAACATCAGGATACCAAAATCCCATATAAGTTGCAAAAGCTGTAATATCGGCCAAACAAACAAGAACCATCTCAAAGACATATGTCCATCCTGTTAAAAAACCAGCCAATGGTGATATGTAGTTTGCAGCATAACGAGCAAAAGAGCCTGGCAATGGATTATGGATAACCATCTCACCAAGAGCTCGCATAACCATAAAAATAACTAAACCAGCGATACAATAAGCAATTAAAACACTCGGACCCGCAAGCTTAATCGCTTGTGCAGACCCATAAAAAAGACCCGTACCAATAGCAGAGCCAAGAGCTAAAAAAATAACTTGGCGCTTACTCATACCTCGTTTAAGTTCATTTTTTACCATTTTTTGCCTTATTTAAAACGCGATCCCCCCCTTCATAAAGATAAAATTCATAAATTAATAAACATCAAAGTCAATCGAAGTGCGAAAAACCTCTAATGAATCTGAAAAACTTACAGTTTTGATTGCTTCATTTTCATAAAATAGAACAACATCATTTTGCGGTTAAAACGCATAACTTCATTTTAAACGGTGTGAATGCAATGGACGTTGACTATAACAAAAAAATAGCTCCCTTTTGTCCTCTTAATTTCTACAACTGAGGATACTTTTCACATATCCTCACAGCACTCAAATTTAACGTCTGTTGCATTTAGCAAAAAAACTTTTTAGGAGCAAGTATCATCAAACGCTCAACATAGTGATAAAAATTTCTCTGCATAACTATAATAACATCCGCCAACCTGTCATAAAAAGAATGAATATGCCATCAATCAATCAATGGCATATTCATTACAATATTCAAATATATCGTCGAGTCTCAAAATTCTGTGTGAGGAATCCTCAAAATTAAGTATCTCTCCTTTTTACTTGATTTCACAATAAATATTATTTTGGTTCTAGTTGTGGAAAAACTGTCTCTGGTAAAACGGATAGTAAGTGTCCTTCACTCACAAGCAAATGCCCTTTATGGAGATCTGGGGCCATATAGCGATCTGCCTTAAGAGTATCAATATCTTTGCGTAAATGCTCCATAACAGACTGTAATAAAGCGCTTGTTTTTAAAGGAGCACGATACTCAATTCCTTGTGCTGCAACAAGCGTTTCAATACCAATAATAGTAAAAAGGTTTTCACTCATTTCCAATAATCGGCGAGCGCCATGGCAAGCCATTGAAACATGATCTTCCTGATTTGCTGAAGTTGGTGTTGAATCAACTGATGCAGGATGTGCCATTTGTTTATTTTCAGACATTAAAGCAGCTGCTGTTACTTCAGCAATCATAAAACCTGAATTAAGACCCGCGTTTTGTGCTAAAAAAGCTGGAAGTCCATAAGAAATTGCTGGATCAACCATAAGAGCAATGCGTCTTTGAGAAATTGACCCTATTTCACATAAAGCAAGAGCAATCTGATCAGCCGCAAATGCAACAGGCTCAGCATGAAAATTTCCGCCTGAAACAACTGCACCATCACTTAAAATCAAAGGATTATCTGTAACTGCATTTGCTTCAATAATGAGTGTTTTTGCTGCTGCTGTAAGAACATCAAAACACGCACCCATAACCTGTGGTTGACAACGTATACAATAAGGATCTTGCACACGACTATCACCACGCAAATGTGCATCTCGAATTTCTGACCCCTCTACAAGCTGTTTTAGTGTTTGCGATACAACAATTTGCCCATAATGACCACGTAAAATATGGATATCAGGATGGAACGGCGCTGTTGACCCCATAATAGCATCTGTTGTCAATGCCCCTGCAAGAAGTCCACCACACAATGCCCGATAACCTCGAAAAAGACCCGCAAGAGCAAGTGCTGTCGATGTTTGGGTACCATTAATAAGAGCCAAACCTTCTTTTGCTTCTAAAACAATAGGAGATAACCCTGCTTTCTCTAAAGCAGCTGCCCCACTCATGCGCGTATTTTGAAAAAAAGCTTCTCCTTCTCCCATCATAACAGCAGCCATATGAGCAAGAGGAGCAAGATCACCTGATGCACCAACTGACCCCTTTTCAGGGATAACAGGAATAACCCCTTTTTCAAGCATATTTTCTAATAAATGCACCAATTCTAAGCGAACACCAGAAGCACCTCGCCCCAGCGAAATAAGCTTTAAGGTCATTATTAAACGCACAATATTTTCCGCTAAAGGCTTCCCTACACCACAACAATGTGACAAAATAAGATTTTTTTGTAAAACAGTCACGTCGTTTGTATCAATTTTAATCGAAGCTAATTTGCCAAAACCAGTATTAATGCCGTAAACTGGCTCACTCCCAGCTGCAATTTCAGCAATGCGTTTTGCTCCTTTTTTAATAGCGAAATGCGTATCACTATGAAGTTTGCTCACTTCACCATTTAAATAAACAGCCTCAAGTTCGTTAAGCGTTACCTTACTTGGATTTAGTATAATAGTCATAATTTTCTTTCTTATTTATTTAAAGTATAATACTTTGAATGTCGTTTGTTTATTCTATAAAACAAAAAAGAGTACAATAATTTTATAACACTTATATGATGAATTAAAACCAATTAGGTAAATAAAATTTACAAATTATTTTATTTACTAAACATAAATACTTTATGATTACCTTTTTTAGCGCATTATAGAAATGAAAATATCAAATAAATAATATTCAATACAATTAATTGATTCTAAATTTAAATGAAATTTTCTTATTAAATACCAAAAATAAAAAAATTTATTTTATAATAATTATTATTATACATAATTAGATATCGAAAAAATAAAATTATATACGATATCATTATTTACAAATTATTCATTATAAAATATAAAATTAACAAAAAATTATAATTTTTAAGTTAATATCAAATATTCAAATTTAATTAATATAAAATTATTTGAAATTTTAGTTTATAATTACTAAATGTACATATTATCATAATCAATGATATGTTATGGTAAGTATAATAGTTTGTTTATACGAATGAGTGAATAAAATTACTGAATAATTTTCATAAAGAAGTATCGGTACCATACACTCAAGAAAACAGCTTAAGGCATAATAGCAGCTAGAAAAAATATCAATGATCAAAACACTGTTCTTCACAGAGTCTATGATTAGAGCACCAATAACAAATTTGCTTCAGAGCTAAAATGGATGATGAAGTGTAAAACTATGACAGTAAATAAAGATTACCTCATTACAAAAAATGCAAATAGCTGAGCTTTGAGACTATGAGAAATGCTTGTCTTACGAATTATCGCTGTTCGTATGGAAGACGTAAAAATATATAAAACTGTAAGCAGTCTGCTAAAATTAAACATAAAAGGATCGTGCATATACACGCTTCAATATTGTTTACAGAGAAAAAAATAACCTATGACGGTATAATATTATATCAAATTAAAGCTTACAGAAACTTTGGAACTACTACGAAAGAAAAATAGGTGCCTAAATAGCATCCTGCAACATAAAGAGAATACGTGAATATCTAAAAATGCTAAAGTCTACAAAATGCGGTAGTTAGCAGTGCTATCAGAATTCTCAATGTTACTGATAAAACACGTATTTTTGAATTTTCTAAAGTTAGCGGCAGTACCACGCTTTCAATGAGAATCATTTTGCTGGTAATACTTTAATTTTTTGCAATACCATATTATACGGCAGTATCCATATTAGCGAACTAATACCAATTACTAAGATTAATGCAATAATTGTACTTCTTAAGTTAATACAGTTACTGTTTAAATGTTTTAATTGATGGGTGTTCAACGTCTATGGTACTTTTTAATTATATATATTTCAAAAAGTAAAAACTTCTTTAGTTAGTTTTTAGTGCACTAGCCCTTTACTTATAAATTTCAAAAATTAACTGCCTCTTAGGCTTCCTTTGCATAACCACCACTTACTTCAAGATTTTCTTGATAATCAAACTGTAAAAAACAAGTTTTTGCTTCTTTGTAAGTATTTAATTTTATTTTTATTAAAAATAACAACTATGCTCACATAGCCAATAATCCGCAATATTACGATAATCCACTTTCTTAAAATTAATGACAACTGAGCATTTTGGATCATGTAACCAAAAAAAAATTATTGAGTGAATTTTAAAAAATAAAGTGGTGCACCCGACAGAATTCGAATCTGTGACCTCTGCCTTCGGAGGGCAGCGCTCTATCCAGCTGAGCTACGGGTGCTTATAGCTAACTTCAAAATCAGCTGTAGTCTTTTAACTGATCATACTCTTAGCTTCAATGATGAATTATCATTTAAAAGAAATATTTAAAATACGCGTTTATGGTTTATACAATTCTGCAATCTTCTTATCCTATACAACTTTTATTATAATTTCAAAACTCTAAAAAATAAGTTAGAAGTAAATTGCAAATATATCAGGATAATTTTTAATGACT
Organism: Bartonella rhinolophi; assembly: GCF_036576165.1. Lineage (NCBI taxonomy): Bacteria > Pseudomonadati > Pseudomonadota > Alphaproteobacteria > Hyphomicrobiales > Bartonellaceae > Bartonella > Bartonella rhinolophi. The sequence continues at coordinate 55,352 of NZ_JBAFWY010000006.1, read as the reverse complement.
ACATTACCAAGCCGCTTTCATTTCATTTCCGCTGAAACTCAAGAAGCCATTAAAGCTATGAATAAATTAATTTCCATTTATGGTCACTCTTCTCTTGAAGAAACTGATGTTGTTATTGCAATTGGTGGTGATGGAACAATGTTACAAACAGTGCGAAATGTTATGGACACTGGAAAACCTATTTATGGCATGAATCAAGGCTCTGTAGGTTTTCTTATGAATGAGTTTCATGAACAAAATCTGCCAAACCGCATTGCTGCCGCACATAAAAAAGAAATCCATCCACTGCGCATGATTGCAGAATCTGAATATCAAGGTTATGTTGAGGCACTCGCAATCAACGAAGTGTCTCTTTTTCGTCAGTCTTATCAAGCAGCTAAAATTCGTATCAGCATTGATGGTAACGTACGCATGGAACAATTAAGCTGTGATGGCATCCTCGTTGCTACACCAGCAGGATCTACTGCATATAATTTGTCAGCACACGGACCAATTTTGCCTCTCATGGCTCCCCTTATGGCACTTACCCCCGTTAGCCCCTTTCGCCCTCGACGCTGGCATGGAGCATTGCTTCCCAATACAGTAACAGTGCGCTTTGATATGCTCGAACCCAATAAACGCCCTGTAAATGCCGCAGCCGATAATGTTGAAGTTAAATCTGTTCGCTCAGTTACCATTGCATCAGCTGCTGAAGTAACAGCTTCAATCCTTTTTGACTCTAATCATTCATGGGACGAACGTATTTTATCAGAACAATTTCGCTATTAATTATTTATATTATGCATATTATACATATATAGTCGTTATAGTTGACTTTTTTGTAAATGCGCCTTAACCATCTTTAATGATGTAGAATGTTTAATCTTGCTAACAATTCGAATAACTAGGTTAAAATTCCAAAGCAATTGACAGGAAAAATGATATCACCTTCAAACAGTTTCGATGACTTAGGTCTTTCCGCAAAGGTTCTTAAAGCAGTAAAATCAGCGGGATATACAGCTCCAACGCCTATTCAGAGTAGAACGATTCCTCATGTTCTTCAAAAAAAGGATGTTTTAGGAATCGCTCAAACAGGAACTGGGAAAACCGCCTCTTTTGTTTTACCTATGCTCACATTACTTGAGAAAGGTCGTGCAAGAGCAAGAATGCCACGAACTCTCATATTAGAACCAACACGAGAGCTTGCAGCCCAAGTTAAAGAAAATTTTGATAAATACGGGATAAATCATCGTTTAAATGTCGCACTTTTAATTGGCGGTGTTTCTTTCGAACACCAAGATCGTAAACTTGAGCGGGGTGCCGATGTTCTTATAGCAACACCAGGACGTCTCCTTGATCATTTTGAGCGTGGCAAATTACTTCTAATGGGTGTTGAAGTTCTTGTTATTGATGAAGCTGATCGCATGTTAGATATGGGGTTTATCCCTGATATTGAACGCATCTGTAAAATAACTCCCTTCACGCGTCAAACTTTATTTTTTTCAGCAACAATGGCGCCAGAAATTACAAAATTGACAAAGCAATTTTTACATTCTCCTGTATCTGTTGAAGTGACAAAAGCATCCTCAACAGCAACAACAATTACACAACGACTTGTTAAATCTGGAAGTAAAGCATGGGATAAAAGAGCTGTTTTGCGAGACCTGATCCATAATGAAGGCGATGAACTTAAAAATGCTATTATTTTCTGTAACCGAAAGAGAGATATTTCTGAACTTTTTAGGTCACTCGTCAGACATAACTTTAGTGTAGGTGCACTTCACGGAGATATGGATCAGTATTCACGTATGAATACACTAACTGATTTTAAAGACAATAAACTCACACTTCTTGTCGCATCTGATGTTGCTGCCCGTGGGCTCGACATCCCAGCTGTCAGTCATGTTTTCAACTATGATGTTCCTACGCATGCTGAAGATTACATTCATCGTATTGGCCGGACAGGGCGTGCAAATCGTAGCGGAAAAGCTTTTACGATTGTCACAAAAGCTGACCAAAAATATATCAGTGCCATTGAAGAAATAAGCAACGAAAAAATTGAATGGTTGAATGGAGATTTATCAACCTTAATGACCAATGACCAAGACAATGACTCCGTTTTAAAAACAAAGCCTACAAGATCATCAAAGAAAACTCCTCGAAAAGGAGGGACAGCACAAGCAAAAAAATCCTTAAAAGATGACAAAGCAGATTACACTGAGAATATCAATAATAAAGAGAACCCACCTGAACGACACCGTACTCGGAAAAATAAAAATCAAACTTTCCTTGGATTTGGCGATGATATTCCAGCATTCATGCTTATCAAAATCCGCAATTAAATTAAATATTTGGCTTGATAATATAGAAAAATTGCTAAAATCTCCCGTATCGCTGCTTTCATCCCCCCCCTTGAATAGTCAATCTTTTTATTACCTTCTCACGCCCTAAAAGTTGCAAAAGTTTTCCCATTTCAGGACCGTGATCCATTCCAGTCAGTGCCTGACGTAATGGCATAAACAAGGCTTTCCCTTTACGACCTGTTTTTTCTTTTAACGTTGTTGTCCACACTTTCCAACTATCATCATTCAATGTACCCTCAGGTAAAAAATCAATCGACTGATGCACAAATGCACGATCTTCAAGTGCGGCTGTATTAAAATTCTGGTCATCATGAATAATTTTCCACCACAAAGCAGCATCATCCACTTTATCAATATTACCTCTTATCGTATTCCAAAAATATTCTGCTTTTTCCCCATCAATAAAAAGATTTTTAAGCCGTGTTTTAACTTCCTCATAGGTTAATTCATGAACAAGATGACTATTTAAAGCAAAAAGATCAACAACATCAAACTTTGCAACTGATCTTGACGTATCTTGAAGATTAAAATGCTCTAAAAGAGCTGCTTGATTGGGGTAAGCATGTACATTTTGTGACGTTCCAATCAAAACAGCAAGACACTGAACAGCCATAGATTCCATTCCCTCTTTCCGTAAAGAGCGAATGGAAAGATCATCATCACGTTTTGAAAATCCTTTTCCTGAAACTGTAGTCAATAAATTAATGTGACCAAACATTGGTGGACTTACCTTAAGAGCTTCAAAAAGAGCAAGCTGTGCAGCTGTATTGGTGATATGATCATCACCACGAATAATGTGTGTAACCCCCATATCTATATCATCAACCACAGACGGTAGTGTATAAAGATAGCTTCCATCTTCACGAATTAAAACAGGATCTGAAAGAGAAGCCAAATCAATCGTCTGCCTCCCCTTTACAATATCTTCCCAAGAGACTTCGGTTCGTTTTGTATGCAATGGATCATTTTCAAAATTAGGTAAAAGAAAACGCCAATGAGGTTTACGACCTTGAGCTTCAAATGCTTTTTGATCTTCTGGTGTTAATTTTAATGCTTCACGATCATAAACAGGAGGTCTTTTGCGTGAAAGCTGAATTTTGCGGCGCCGCTCCAATTCTTCTGCCGTTTCATAACAGGGATAAAGAAGACCGCTTTTTTTTAAAATTTCCGCAACTTTATGATATCGATTCACACGTTTAGATTGGTAATAAATTTCATCTGGTTTTATACCAAGCCATTCAAGATCAACCATAATACCATCAACATACTCTTGTTTAGAGCGCTCAACATCTGTATCATCGAAGCGCAAAATAAATACTCCATTATTCGCCTGTGCATAAAGCCAGTTAAACAATGCAGTGCGAGTATTACCAATATGGATATAACCTGTTGGAGATGGGGCAAAACGAACTTTTATCATTTAATAATGCTCAACTTTTATCACGAAAATGATTGACAATAGGATAACGACGATCGCGTCCAAAATTCTTATAACTAACTTTTACACCAGGAGCAGATTGTCGTCTTTTGTATTCTGCTAAATAAAGAAGGTGTTCAATTTTCTCAACCGTTTCTCTTAAATGTCCACGTTTAACAATATCACCAACACTCATGTCGTTTTCTATAAGAGATTGCAAGATATCATCTAGAATAGGATAAGGAGGAAGAGAATCTTCGTCTTTTTGATTCTCCCGAAGCTCTGCGGAAGGTGCTTTTTCTATAATATTGGGCGGAATTACAATCTCTTTTGGCCCTTTAAAATTTTGCAAATGGTTTTTATTGCGCCACCCAGCCAATGCGTAGACCTGCATTTTATAAATATCTTTAATGGGATTAAATCCTCCGTTCATATCACCATAAAGAGTTGCATACCCTACAGCCATCTCCGACTTATTTCCTGTTGTTATCACCATTGAGCCAAATTTATTCGAAAGAGCCATTAAAATAGTCCCACGTATACGGCTTTGAAGATTTTCTTCTGTAGTATCAGATGGTAACCCTAAAAAAACAGGAGCCATTGTATTTAAAAAAACCTCAACAGGTTGCGTAATCGATAATATTTCATAACGACATCCTAAAAAATGCGCGCAATCTTTAGCATCCTTCAATGATTCTTGCGAAGTATAATGATAGGGCATCATTACAGTACAAACTCTCTCAGCGCCAAGTGCATCTACCGCCATTGCAGCGCAAAGTGCTGAATCAATTCCTCCTGAAAGACCAAGAATAACATTCTTAAAGCAATTTTTCTTGACATAATCTCTTAAGCCCAACACACAAGCCTGATAATCAGCAGCTAACCCATTGAGAAGATCTTCATTTGGACCAGAAATACAGTGCCATCCAGTAAATTTTCGTTTCCAATGGCTCAAGGCAATATGGCTTTTAAAATGTTTCATTTGAAACACCATTTTACCCTGCTCATTCAACGCAAAAGATCCTCCATCAAAAACTAATTCATCCTGACCACCAACTTGATTAGCATAAATAATCGGCACACTGGATTGAATAGCTTGTGCACGAACAACCTCTATACGTTTTAGTGCTTTGTTACGACAATAAGGAGATCCATTAAGAACAAGAATAATTTCAGCTCCTTTATTGCTAAGCTCTGCACAAATAGAGGAATCATTCCAAATATCTTCACAAATCACTATTCCCAATTTTATTCCATGATAGATAATAGGCTCAGGACGTGGACCAGGAGAAAATACACGCTTTTCGTCAAATTCAGCATAATTAGGTAAATCAAACTTCAAGATTTCAGACACTATCTGCCCTGCATCAAGAAGCATAGCACCATTATAAATATTGCCGTTATGTCTTAGAGGAACACCAATTACGATTCCTGGTCCCCCTTCTGTTACCTTCGCTAATTTTTTAACGGCATCTTCGCATGCCTTTATAAAAGTAGGCTTCAAAACAAGATCTTCTGGAGGATAAGCACTTATAAAAAGCTCCGTGAGTAAAACAAGATCAGCTCCCTCTTCTTTAGCTTTTTGATGCGCCATCACTGCAAGAGAAAAATTTCCCTCAATATCACCAACAACAGGATTTAATTGGGCAATCGCTACCCGAAAATCATTTTTCATAAGTCTCTGTATCATCTCATCAGCTTGGCAATCACAGCTCTATTGTAATCACCCAAATACCCATTTTTTCAAAAAGCCACCCATAAATACCTAAAATAATAAAACGTTTATGTAATTTTCTGTTTAGCCATTCATGCCTACAGCTAATAGATCAGTATCACGATTTTTCTTAAGAAGTTCCGCAACAAGAAAGGCTAATTCCAATGCTTGATCTGCATTCAATCGTGGATCACAATGCGTATGATAGCGATTAGATAAATCTTCTACAGAAATAGCATGTGCACCACCTGTACACTCTGTTACATCACAACCAGTCATTTCAATATGAATTCCACCTGGATAAGTCCTTTCTTCACGGTGTATTGAAAAAAAATTTTCTACTTCCTTTAAAACATAATCAAAGGGGCGCGTTTTATAACCATTTATGGTAACTGTATTGCCATGCATTGGATCACATGACCATATAACTTTACGATTCTTGCACTTAACTGCACGGATCAGTTTTGGAAGATATTTCTCAATCTTATCATAACCAAAACGAGTAATGAGAGTCAGCCGACCCGACTCATTTTCAGGATTCAGAGTATCAATCAAACTTAAAAGCTCATCAGGCTCAATGGAAGGACCACACTTCAACCCAATAGGGTTTTTAATACCGCGGCAATATTCAACGTGAGCATGATCAATCTGACGCGTACGATCACCAATCCACAACATATGACCAGATGTCGCATACCAATCTCCAGAGGTCGAATCAATCCGTGTTAAAGCTTCTTCGTAACCAAGCAAAAGTGCTTCATGACTGGTATAAAAAGGTGTTTCACGTAATGAAGAGTTCGTTTTGGGCGTAATTCCTATAGAGCGCATAAAATCAATTGCTTCAGAAATACGCTCTGCCAATAGCTTATAACGCTCCCCCTGTGGGCTATTAGAAATGAAACTCAACATCCACGTGTGAACATTTTCTAAATTAGCATATCCACCTTGTGAAAAAGCGCGTAAAAGATTAAGCGTTGCTGCTGATTGACGATAAGCCATTGACATTCGTCGTGGATCAGGAATACGAGAATCCATACTAAATTCGATACCATTAATAATATCTCCTCGATAAACAGGAAGCTCGACTCCTTCTTTGCTTTCCATATTAGAAGAACGTGGCTTTGCAAACTGACCAGCAATGCGACCAACCTTCACAACTGGCTTAGAACTCCCAAAAGTTAAAACAATTGCCATCTGCAAAAACACACGAAAAAAATCACGAATATTATCTGCTTCATGCTCTGCAAAGCTTTCAGCACAATCTCCACCTTGCAATAAAAAAGCCTGACCTTCCGCAACTGCTGCTAATTCATTTTTTAAATTCCGTGCCTCGCCAGCAAAAACCAAGGGAGGATAGCTGCGCAATTTTTGTTCAATATCTTCTAACACAGATTTATCTGGATAATCTGGAACTTGTTTAATTGGCTTTGCTCTCCAAGAGTTAGGCACCCATTTTTTTATCATTGCACTTCTCTCCAGAGCTTAAACTTATAGCTTGTAATGTCAAAAGCTTTATTATTTACCATAATAGTTGCCGTTTAACTTTCCACTTTTTTCCCATTTTCATACACATAGCTTGGTTTATACATCGTTACCAGTTCTTCTGCTACAGTTGGATGCACTGCCATAGTTTCATCAAACACATCTTTGGTTAGTTTTCCTTTAAGAGATATTCCAATAAGCTGCGCCATCTCACCAGCACCATCCCCTAAGATATGTGCTCCCACGACAACGCGACTTTCACCATCAACAACTAACTTCATAAACATTTTTTCTGAACTTCCAGAGAAGACATTACGCATAGGACAAAAAGTCGTACGATAAATTTCAAGACGTTTATAGCGATGCACCGCATCTTCTTCTGAAAGACCAACCGTCCCAATTTCTGGCTGTGAAAAAACCGCCGTTGTAATTAAATCATAATCAGGGATAGTGGGAGTATTCTCAAATGCAGTTTTAACGAAACACATTGCATCATGAATGGCAACAGGTGTCAATTGGACGTGCCCTGTTACATCACCAACAGCCCAAATGTGAGGTACATTTGTTGTCATTTTTTCATCAACAACAACTGCACCAAACTCATCCAGTTTAACTCCTGCCCGCTCAAGTCCTAAACCTTCTGTATTTGGTACACGTCCTGTAGCTAACATAACTTGATCAGCACTAATAGTTTGCCCATTTGATAAAATAACATCATAATGACTCTCTGTAGCTTGAACTTGAGAAACATCCACCTCGCAGATAATAGAAATTCCTTTTTCAATCATTGCATCACTAAGCAACCGTCGCAAATCATAATCAAAATTACGAAGGATTAAATCACCACGATAGAGTAGTGTTGTTTTTACACCTAATTCATGAAAAATATTAGCAAACTCAACACCAATATACCCACCTCCAACAATTATTATTGATTTTGGCAATTTTTTAAGATCAAAAACTTCATTAGAAGTAAGACACAAATTACCGCCTTTGATAACAGTATTTGGTGCAGTTTTTGCTCCCGTCGCGATCAAAATTTTTTCTGCTCTTATCCGTTCACCTGTTGCAGAAATCTCTAGTGTGTGATCATCTATAAAGACAGCACGACTTTCGTAAATATGGACATTGTTATTTTGTAACCCTTTACGATAAAGCCCCTCTAATCTTGTTATTTCTTTATTTTTAGCTGTGACTAATTTTTCCCAGCTAAAAGTGGGATTTGCATATTCCCATCCAAAGCCAACGCTCTTACTGAACTCTCGCGCATATTGTGACGCATAAACATATAGCTTTTTAGGGACACAACCACGAATAACACAAGTCCCCCCTACACGATATTCTTCTGCTATCGCGACACGTTTACCAAGTCCTCCAGCGAGGCGCGCAGCTCGCACCCCACCAGAACCGCTTCCAATAACGAATAAATCAAAATCAAAAGATCCCACGAACTATTCCTTTTCATACATCTGAAACAATAGGCTATTGTCATTTATCATAAAATGAAAGTCCTTATTTATTTTCAAATATCACTTTCTATATAAAACAACACCTTAAAAAGCTATTTTCATTAAAAACGGCGGAAAACCGCCGCTTTTTTAATAAACAAAGAAAAACTCACTCTTGGAATGGTTATTTTGGATTCTCTGAAGAACTCGGTGTTGTAGATGTAGTGGACTTGTCTACATTTAGTGCTTCAGACATCTCTTTTTTCACATCCTTTATAAGATCCTGCAGGACAGCAGAACTCCATACATTAAATGTAGAATAAGCATCACGTGCAATACTTGGAACTTGTGTTAAAAACTTTTTACCAGTATCAGAAGTATAAAATGCCGTAATTGCGTCAAGTTCTTCCTGAGTAAAATATTTTGCGTATATATGAGCAACTTCTTTTTCTAAATCAGAACGCCGTTTAGCCAAAGCAAGCGCATGTTTGTCAACAATCTTAGAAATAACAGTTGCTAAATTTGGATTGTCAGTTGTCAGTTCATTTTTGAGATCACGTGCCGCTGTTGGTAAAAAGCTATCAAACTGATCAGTTGCATGAATGGCACTGATCGCCTTTCTAGCCGAATTCAAATGCTTATCACTCACATCATGTGCATAAACCATTCCAATATTTGCAACCAAAACGGCAATTGCACCCCAATATGCTACAAAACGCTGAAAAGAAAATATTATTTTCATTTAATGATTACCCCGATAGTTATTAATTGTAATTTAAATCCGTTATTTTACCTGAAACCTTGAACGCCTTTTATTGCGCCAAAACACCAACATGTAAACTCTCTTATCTAAAAATCAAATGGTTCTAAAATTTTTATTTGACCATCCTTCATCGCTATAATTGCACGCGAAGCCAATTTCAAAAAAAGACCGTGTTCAACAACACCAGGAACTGCAAGGAGTGCATCCGATAACAATTTTGGCTGTAAAATGTGCCCCCAAGACGCATCAAGAATAAAATGGCCACCATCCGTTTCAAAAGGACTCTCTCCATTCATCCGCAATGTGACTTTTCCTAAAAGTCCTAAATTATCAGCAACTTTTTCAATTGCTCTGCATGTAGCGTGCATACCAAATGGATTGACTTCTATTGGCAGTGCAAAAGCACCAAGTGTTTTTACTATCTTTGTTTCATCAGCAATCACAAGCATTGTACGAGATGCTGCTGCTACGATTTTTTCACGTAATAACGCCCCGCCACCTCCTTTAATAAGAGTCATCTCTGAACCGATTTCATCTGCCCCATCAATATCAAGGTCAAGTTCAGGTATTTCTTCTAAAGTAGCAATAGGAATTCCAAATTCACGGCAAAGTTTTTCGGAATAGCGTGAAGTAGGGACACCTGTCACACGCAAACCGTTCCTGATGCGTTCACCAAGAAGACAAATGAACTCATTTGCTGTAGAACCAGTTCCTATACCAATTCGCATACCATCTTGAACAAATTCAAGTGCTTTAGCAGCTGCCAACTTTTTTAACTGCTGACCATCCATGAATTATTTTATCCTTTCACCAATCAGCAATATTTATCAAACATTGATCACCACAATAACCTATTGCCTCAGTCCACCACAAATCTATTCGCCACCTTTTTGCTAAAAAAATACTAATTATTAAAAAACGTATGGTAACAATCAATATAGAATAATGAATAATTTTAGCTCTATTAAAATTTGTTTATGTTTTCCATGTTTAATAAGCATTTTCAATTTAGCCTATCATTATCGATAATGTAATCATATGCTTCTGTAAAATTACAAGTTGTTCAGATATCAAAAAAGTTATTTATTTTTAAAAAAATGCTAACAATTCGTCAATTTTAGTACAAATTGCGTGGCTTTTGTGAATACTGCCTATGCATATTCCACGGTCTATGGAATCCCTTAAAAGACCAAATGATATCTCCACTTTTTGTCATCATAACGCTTCCTCGTGATAACAATTGTTGAGGCATAAATATTATTGGTATTTTTTCATGACATATTTGCTTACTCATTGCAGATGTCTTAATCATGATATCTGTCTTTACGCATTGATCTGTTTTTTCACGTAAAACAGTAACTTTAAGCCCATTTTCTAGCATAGATGTACAAGCACGATCATCACAAATAAACTGCTCATTAAATGAAGGACCGTATTTTGTTGGCTTGATGAGCTCATTCACGCGAAATGATTTTTTCCATATGGATGTCGTGAACTTAGAGTGATAGTAACGATCAACATATAATCTTCCCTTATTCATAACACCTACCAATTTCATATCATCTGCTATAATTAACTGTACAGGTGAGTGTATCAAATAGACATAAATACCAACCAGCATAAAAAGACTAAAAAAGAATCTAATAGATGTTTCGCAAAAAGTTAGTCCAACTAAGCCTACACTAAATAAAATCAACGTAGACAACGGCACAAACCCAGGATTTAAAATAGGAGAAATATCTCTTATAGCGTAAGCAATTTTTGTTACAAGACCAATACCAAACCCCATGATTTGTAGAGGAAACCATTCAAGATTCACAAGCATTGCAAATACTGCTATTAATCCAAAAGGCATGATAAATATTGATATAATAGGCAGAGCTAAAGCATTGCTGATAATGCTAAGGAGTGCAATATTGGAAAAATGATAAGCAGCATAAATTCCACTCGCAAATCCCGCGACAAGAGAAGCTGCACATGTCGAAATAATCGATAAGAAAGCAAAATAAAATACTTTACCTCCCACATAAGACGGTGTTGTTTTTCTTGTAGAAGACGATAACCTCTTATTCCACCAACAAAAAAAAGCAATCAAAGCCGCGGTTGCAGAAAAGGACATTTGAAAGCTAGGACCTAATATTTCATGTGGAGTAATAGCTAAAGTTATCAAACCTGCAATAGCAAAATTACGCATTGTTACAGCAAAACGATTACACAATACAGAAACCAACATAACAGCAATCATTATAAAACTTCTTTGCGCTGATACAGCTGCACCAGATAATACTAGGTAAAAAGCTGTAGCCATCAATGCGGCAATAGCAGCAAACTTTTTAGCGGAGTAATAGGATGAGAAAACTGAAAAAAATGCTAAAAAACTGCGGATGCTAACAAGAACTAAACTGCTCAACAAAGTCATATGCAAACCAGATATGGATAAAATGTGCGCTAATCCAGCTGTACGCAATGCTTCATTTGTGTCACTTGCAATACCACCCCTTTGTCCCGTAATGAGAGCAGCCGCAATGCTGCCTTTTTCTCCACCAATCACCATACGGATTCTTCGAGTCATATTTGTCCGTAAATTTTCAATTTTTTGTAGGACTACACCCAATATTGTGTCAGGCTGTGGAATCGATATTTTGACTGGTTTTCCCAGATAAAATCCTAAAGCACCAATTCCTTTAAAATAATTATGGAAACTAAAATCGTAACTTCCTGGACGCACTGACCCAGATAATGCACGAATCTTAACTCTGCCGTATAGCCCATCACCAATTGCCAACCCCTCTGGCAAATGCCTTGTTGATAAACGAACATGATTAAGTTCATGACGTAATACCGGATTTTTTGTATTTAACACATTCAAGATTAAACGAAATCCTCCTTTTTGCATTGCCTCAATAGAAACAACTCTTCCCGTCAATGTAGTGAAAACATCATTACTTAACATTGGTGTAGATATCCGCCACGTTTCTATTTTTGCAGCTAAAGCACCCAATAAAAAACAGCACAAAAATCCCACGATAAGCCATATTTTTCGATATGAACGTAAAATATACAACATTCCGAGAAATATACTGGTCGATACGACAAACTGTCCCCAACTTGGTTCTCGGTCTAAACTGAAATAAAAAATGACGCCTGTGGAAAAAAATACTAAAATCAGCAAAAAAAGGAGACCCGCAGAAACTTCTCTGTTTATGCAATCTGCCAACCACTCCCAGCAAAAAATTATTGCCTTTTTAAAAGACGTAAATAGAAAAAAATTTGGTTCGTTACAATTTGCACTATTTGTTTTATTTTCACTATAAAAAATAAAGAAAACTCTTTGCCAGATTAGATTCAATTTTTTTCTTTCGCACAAACCTCTTTTTGATAAATCATCCTTAACTTTATTTTGACTTAACATCCGCATCTTCCCCTTTACTTGACAATGCGGCTATTGCACACTCTATTACCTATGCTAACATAACCTTTCTGTACAGTTTCATAAATAATATCTTAATTTAGAGGAAGATATCCGTGTCAGTTATTACCCGTTTTGCCCCCTCACCCACAGGCTTCCTTCACATTGGAGGCGCCCGTACTGCTCTCTTTAATTGGCTTTATGCAAAACATACTGGCGGTAAAATGCTTCTACGTATTGAAGATACAGACCGAGAACGCTCAACGGAAGTAGCTGTAAAAGCCATTATAGATGGCTTGCATTGGATGGGACTTAGTTATGACGGCGATCCTATTTCGCAATTTGAACGAGCAGAACGTCATCGCCAAGTCGCAGAACAGTTGGTAAAAGATGGAAAAGCTTATTATTGCTACGCTTCACCAGAAGAATTAGCTGAAATGCGCGAAAATGCCCGTGCAGAAGGGCGTCCACCACGTTACGATGGGCGTTGGCGCGACCGTGATATTTCTGAAGCTCCCAAAGGGGTAAAACCTGTTATTCGCATCAAAACACCACAAAATGGAGAAACGATTGTACACGACCGCGTTCAAGGTGATGTTTACTTTCCTAATAAAGATCTGGATGATTTTATTATTTTGCGTTCTGATGGATCTCCAACCTATATGCATGCCGTTGTTGTTGATGACCATGATATGGGAATAACACATATTATACGTGGTGATGATCATCTCACAAATGCAGCCCGCCAAACAATTATCTTTCATGCAATGGGATGGGATATCCCTGTTATGGCACATATCCCACTGATTCACGGCGAAAACGGTGCAAAATTATCAAAACGCCATGGTGCACTAGGTGTTGATGCTTATAGAACCATGGGATATCTTCCCTCTGCTTTACGTAATTATCTCGTTCGTTTAGGCTGGAGTCATGGTGATGATGAACTTATCTCAATTGAAGATATGATTTCTTGGTTTGATATTGATGATATTAATAAAGGTGCAGCGCGTTTTGATATCAAAAAGTTAGACGCAATTAACGGGCACTATATGCGCATGAGCAACGATAAAGATCTTTTTGATTCTGCTCTTAACATTTTACCAGAGATTGAAGGTGGATTAGAGAAAATTGAAAGACTTGATGAACAACGTCGTGCTCAATTTTTAGCAGCTATACCAAATTTAAAAGAACGCTCCAAAACACTATGCGAACTTATTGACAATGCCTCTTTCATTTTTACACAACGACCATTACTTCTTGATGAAAAAGCACAAACACTCCTAGACAAAAATGGTAAAGCTATCTTAAAAGATATTTATCTTATCCTTAAAACGTGCTCTAATTGGGATGCTAAAACCTTAGATGACATTCTTCGATATTATGTGCAAAAACAGAATCTCAAATTTGGAGTTGTTGCTCAACCGCTTCGAGCAGCTCTCACAGGACGTGCAACATCACCTGGGGTTTTCGATGTTCTTGTTTTATTAGGACAGGATGAATCTCTTAACCGTATTCATGACCAACTTGTTGAAGTTGCATGCTAATTTGCAATGTATACAGGTATGTAAACCGAATAATTATCTAAATAAAGATGTCTCAACGTGAACTGAAATTTATCTTCTATTTTAAGTAATCGAGATATATATTTGCTAAAATTGCAAATAAAAAATATTTTTAGATTGCATGAGCTTACTTTTAGAGTAAATCTACCTTCAACATAGGTAGAAAAAGCTTCAATTACATACCTCCATATCTAATGCACCGTCTCTTATTTTTAAGGGCGAAGGATCTGAAAGGAATATTTAATGTCTGAAAATAAGACACACATTATTGTAAATGGAAAAAAAGTAGAACTACCCATGCGTGAAAGCACTGTTGGTTCTGATGTTATTGAAATTTCTTCTCTCTACAAAGAAACAGGTACTTTTACTTACGATCCTGGTTTTACCTCAACTGCTTCTTGTGAATCAAAAATTACTTATATTGACGGTGATCAAGGAATATTGCTTTATCGTGGTTATCCTATCAGCCAATTAGCTGAAAAAGGAGACTTTCTTGAAAGTTGCTATCTTTTACTTTACGGCGAGCTACCAACAAAACAAGAAAAAATCAATTTTGACCACTGTATTATGCGACATACAATGGTAGATGAGCAATTTACACGTTTTTTCCATGGCTTCCATCGTGACTCTCACCCTATGGCTGTTATGATTGCATGCCTTGGTGCTATGTCTGCATTCTACCATGACTCTATTGATATTACAGATCCTCAACAAAGAATCACCGCTACTACTCATCTCATTTCAAAGGTTTCAACTCTTGCAGCTATGACGTATAAGTATAGCATCGGACAGCCATTTATTTATCCACGTAATGATCTTAGTTACGCTGCAAATTTTCTTCATATGTGTTTTTCTGTTCCTTGTGAAGAATACAAAATTAACCCTGTGCTTGCTCAGGCTATGGATAGAATCTTTACCCTGCATGCAGACCATGAACAAAATGCTTCTACGTCTACTGTACGTCTTGCAGGATCATCGGGAGCTAATCCGTTTGCATGTATTGCAGCAGGTATTGCATGTCTTTGGGGGACAGCCCATGGTGGAGCTAATGAAGCATGTCTAAAGATGTTACAAGAAATAGGTTCTGTTAAAAAAATTCCTGAATTTATTGCCCGTGCAAAAGATAAAAATGATCCTTTCCGCCTTATGGGTTTTGGTCACCGAGTCTATAAAAATTATGATCCACGTGCAAAAATTATGCAAAAAACCTGCCATGAAGTCTTAAAAGAACTCAATATCCAAGATGATCCGCTTCTTGATATCGCTATCGAACTTGAAAACATTGCTCTAAATGATGAGTACTTTATTGAAAAAAGGCTTTATCCAAATGTTGATTTCTATTCTGGCATTACATTGAAAGCTCTAGGATTTCCAACAAAAATGTTTACTGTTCTTTTTGCATTAGCGCGCAGTGCTGGTTGGATTGCACAATGGAAAGAAATGATTGAGGATCCTGCACAAAAAATTGGGCGACCACGCCAACTTTACACAGGTTACGCTGCACGTGAATATGTTTCCATAGACAAACGTATGAATTAAAAATTATAATCACTCAATAAAGCTTCAAATTACTGGAGCTTTATTGCGGATGATCAATCGCTCGATATCAAATGTTTTTATTGTAAGCTTCTATTTAAAAACTTCCTTATAGCTATCGCATCATCATAATAGCTACGATGGAAATTTTCCTACATAATAATAACTTAAGAGCTGTAAGGTGAACGCCATTATATGACAATCATAGTCACGAGCAAGCGTTCTTTTTAGGATCATCTCTTCGCAATATAATTCTTTTTACAAGAAAAGTATTCCATATCTACAAAAAACAAATTAATTTTATATGTTTCTCAAAATGTAAGCATTTTATAATATCTGTAAAAATATTTTTACTTTTTTTTTCCTAAAATTTAAGTTCTCTTGTGCTTAAATTTAATAATCTTTTTTAAGCCAGATTTTTAATTTTCGTAAATAAATAAAAATAAATAATTTCTTTGATGATGATATTTTCGTAATGGTAACAAAATTAATACTAATAAATTTTTGCATTGCTCCTCAAAGAGCTAAATTATAAAAACACATGAAAAACGCATATTTCTGCGCTTATCCAACAGGAGAATATAATGAAATCATTAGCAATAGCTCTTATAACAGGCGCAACACTTTTTACTCAATTAGCCAATGCTAAAATGCTAAAAATTGCAAGTGAAGGCTCCTATCCTCCATTTAGTTATATTGATTCAAATAATAAACTCCATGGCTTTGATATTGATATATCTTATGCACTTTGTGAAAAAATGAATGTCGAGTGCACTATCACTACTCAAGATTTTGATGGAATTATTCCTGGTCTTCTCGCCAAAAAATACGATGCTATCATTGCTTCCCTCGCGCCTACACAAGAGCGATTACAAAAAATAGACTTTACAGATGCTTATTATAACACAGAATTAGCTGTTATCGTTACCAAGAATTCAGGAATTAAAGAAATTTCAGCAAAAGCCTTTAAAGGTAAAAATCTTGGAGTACAATCAAATACAACACAAGCTGCCTATGCAGAAGATCATTATGCCTCTGAAGGAGTAAATATCAAACTCTATCCCACAGCAATAGAAGTTAATCGCGATCTTGTAAGCCATAGGCTTGATGTAATCATCTTTGATAAACTGCAAGCATTAAACTGGCTTGAAAATGAAGGAAAAGATTGCTGCCTACTTCTCGGGACCCTTCAAGGAACAAAAGCTCCTATCGCGATTGGTATACGTCAAAATAATAATGATCTCAAAAATAAGTTTAATGAAGCGATAAAGAAAATCCGTGCAGACGGGACTTATAATCGAATTATGAAAAAATATTTTACATTCGATATTTATTAAATATCAATATGAAACTAAAATTAGACAAACTGTTTAGTTCTAAAAATATTACCTAAATCTTTGTGAGGAGCGCAAGAATGGCTGAAAATTTAGCATTGCTATCATTTAGCAATGGTGGATGGGGTGTGGTTATACTTTTTAGTGCTGGAATGACATTATCACTGGCTTTGTGCTGCGGCATCTTAGGGCTTCCTTTAGGACTCTTAAGTGCCATGATGATTCGATCCAATATCAAAATAGCTAAAGCTATAGCTACTCTTTTTTCATCAGTGTTCCGTGGATTACCAGAGCTTTTAACCTTATTTTTAGTTTACTACGGCTTACAAAATGTGATTCAAGCTATTCTTGATTATTTTAGTATTGAAATAACATTTAGTATCAACGCTTTTATTGCTGGTGTTCTTGCACTTAGTATGGTTCTTGCAGCCTTTTCTTGTGAGGTTTGGCTCGCAGCTTTCAACATTTTTGATAAAGGACAATATGAAGCAGCTAAAGCTTTAGGGCTTTCACGCTCAACTACATTTTTTCGTGTTGTCTTTCCTCAATTAATCCGAAATGCCCTACCAGGTCTCTCTAATAATTGGCTTACCTTACTTAAAGATACATCCCTCGTTTCAACCATTTCACTCGTTGATCTTATGCGACAGACCAATTTAGCAGTTGCAGCCACCAATAAACCCATGTTGTTTTATGTTGTGGCATGCATACTCTATTTATTGTTTTCAGCGTTTTTTTCCGCAATTTTACGTCATCTGGAAACATGCGCTCAAACAGGATATAGAAAGGTATTGGTCTGATGATTCCTGAGTGGCTCTATTTCTTTTTTAATCCTGCTCTCTTGAACCGTTATGGACTAAAATTTATTGATGGATTTATTGTTACCTTTGAGCTTGTTCTTATTGCTTGCTCTATTGGTTTTTTTCTTGGCATTCTTATTACATTTGCACGCTTATCAAATAATAAGTTTTTGCAGTACTTTGCACATGCTTATGTTTATTTTTTCCGTGGTTCTCCCTTATTGGCTCAACTTTTTCTTTTTTATTATGGGCTTGGTTCAATGAGTGACTTCTGGCAACATGTTGGTTTATGGTGGTTTTTCCAAAACGCGTGGTATTGCTGTCTTTTTATTTTTGCACTCAATTCAGCTGCCTATCAATCTGAAATTTTTAAAGGAAGTTTTCTATCAGTAACGACTGGACAACGTGAAGCATCAAAAGCTTTGGGACTGAGCGATTCTGTAACATTTTTTAGAGTTATTCTTCCACAAGCGATGGTTGTAGCATTACGCCCTTTAGGCAATGAATTCATTTTAATGATTAAATCTAGTGCCATTGCCTCACTCGTTACTGTGTATGATTTAATGGGGATTGCTAAATTAACTTATTCACGTACATTTGATTTTCAAGTTTACGTTTGGGCTGCCCTTATCTATCTTCTTACCGTTGAGATCATTCATCGTTTTATTGTTCTTATCGAACGTCGTCTAACTCGATACTTACGATAAATAAAAATGATCATAAAAATCTTTACCAAACCAAAATGTTACATTAATCAATTTATTCATCCATGAAAGAATGCAACAAGATGAATTTGAAAAATAATAAACCTGTTCATACCGTTAAAACCCCTGTGATCTCTATTCGAGATTTGAATAAATGGTATGGGAACTTTCAAGTGCTACATGACATTAATTTAGATGTTAAAATTGGCGAACGCATCGTTATTTGTGGACCTTCTGGATCAGGAAAATCGACTCTGATTCGTTGTATTAATCAATTAGAACAAGCACAAGAAGGCTCAATTTGTGTTCATAATATTGATATCAATACTGCCCCTATACACCAACAAAAAACTGTTTTACGCAAAATAGGAATGGTTTTTCAGCATTTTAACTTATTTCCCCACATGACTGTTATACAAAATTGCATTTTAGCACCTATGGCAGTTCAAGGACTTTCTAAACAACAAGCAAAAGAACGGGCAATCCGTTACCTTACGCATGTTGGTATTGAAA
This sequence comes from Bartonella rhinolophi, assembly GCF_036576165.1. NCBI lineage: Bacteria > Pseudomonadati > Pseudomonadota > Alphaproteobacteria > Hyphomicrobiales > Bartonellaceae > Bartonella > Bartonella rhinolophi. The sequence goes on along the minus strand of NZ_JBAFWY010000006.1, from coordinate 36,328 downwards.
AACACTGTGAAAAATATCCTTTACAGCTCTCTGGTGGGCAACAACAACGTGTTGCAATTGCACGTGCACTTTGCATGGAACCTGAAGTAATGCTCTTTGATGAACCAACATCAGCTCTTGATCCAGAAAGTGTTGGAGAGGTTTTAGAAGTTATGGTTCAACTGGCAAATACAGGCATAACAATGCTCTGTGTTACCCATGAAATGGGTTTCGCTCGCAAAGTTTCAGAGAGAATACTCTTTTTAGAAAACGGAAAAATTATTGAAGATACAGTATCTGAAAAATTTTTTACCAACCCTAAAAGCCAACGTGCTCACGACTTTCTTGCTAAAATTAAACATTAATTACCAATATTATTTAATTTACACAATTTTAAATATTTCAACTTTTTTCGAGAAGAGACATAATCGCTTGAGAAGCAACGACCCCTGACGGTGCTTCTGTCTTCATTTTTTGTTCCATCATATCAAACGCATCAAGTTGTGCCTGCCGTAATAAAGGGTTGTGCAAAAGTTGTTCTATCTGTCTTGCCAACATGCCGGGTCGTAAAAATTCATTAAAATACTCTGGTACAATAGGTCTATCTGAAATAATATTTGGAAGAGCAGCACTCCATAACATAAGTTTTGGAACAATAAATAATTTAGAAAAATGATCAAGTTTATAACAAAGAACCATTGGAATTTTTGCCAATGCTAATTCAAGTGAAACCGTTCCAAGTGCAGCAAGTGCAACATCTGCATCTGCAAAAGCACGCCACTTCGCATCTTCACCAACAGCAATCTCCACTTTGCTTTTCCAATCCTGTACAAAACAACGAATTTCATTCACCAAACGCGGTAACGTCGGTAAAATAATACGTAAATCAGGAATGCGTTGTGTAAGAATTTTTACTACTTCGCCAAAAATAGGCATTAAAGAGCGAATCTCTGAATTTCGTGACCCTGGCAAAATAATCAATGTGGACAATGATTCTTGTTTATCACACAAATGTTTTTTTTCTGATTGAACAGTCAAAAGCGGAGGATAAGTCAAAAGACGATGTCCGACATAGGTAGTGGCAGGTCCCTCTAAATCCTTCATCATTTTTTCTTCAAAAGGAAAAACTGCTAAAACATGATCAACAAATTTACGCATAGCTTTAGCACGCTCTGGTCGCCATGCCCAAATAGTTGGTGCAACGTACTTAATGATAGGAATAGAAGGTGCTAAAGTGCGCACCTTCTTTGCAACACGATGCGTAAAATCAGGACTATCAATAATAATTAAACAATCAGGTTGTTCTCGTGCAATAAATTTGGACAAATTGCGAATATGTATCAGCAACAATGGCAATTTTTTTAATACTGCCCCCAAGCCTATTAAGGCAATATCATGGGAATCAAAAAAGCTTTTTAAACCTAATGCTTCTAAATGCCTTCCACCAACACCAATCAAATGAATATTGCATCCTGTCTGTCGAGATAAACAGGAAATTAAATCTGCACCAAGAGAATCACCAGATTCTTCACCTGCAACAATAGCAATTTTAAAAAAACAATCATTCATGATCAAACTTTTCAAATGTTTCTATAAACAGTGAATGTTTGTTGGCTTTTTCTATTGTCGTTTGCACTGATAATATCAAACTTTTATTCGCTTCCATTGCGACACCAGATAATCCACTCTTTGCAAGGTTTATTATTGTCATGGGACCAATTGATGGCAAATCAACTCGATGATCTTGTTGTGGTTTTGCACATTTCACAAGAACACCGCCTTTAGGTGGAATTTGCTTTCTTTCTCGCATTTCACAAACCCGCCATAGCATATTATCAGTTCCTTCTGCACCCTCTACTGCAATTACCCTCCCATTGACAGCTACGGCTGCTTGCCCAATATCTAATCGACCTAAAAGCTTTGCAGCTTCAGCTGCTAATAAAATATCATTTTTTTCTTTTCGAGTAGAGCGCCGTAATGTTAAATCAAATTTCACTGGAGCTAATAAATCTGGTACTATCTCATGAACACCAACAACATGAAAACCATACGCTTCAATAATCCGTATAAAAGCTTTTAGTAACGCATCATCTCCGCTTCTTAAAGCCCAAAGTAACTTAGGTAAAGCTAAAAAAGTTGTCCAATTTGGTTGTAATTGCGTAAAAAGCGGCCTCTTTTTCACACCACCTGCCAAAACAATATTACAAATTGCAGCTTCTTTTAAGATTTTAATGAGCCGTGCCAACTCTACAATCGATAACTCACAATGCTCATAGCGATAAAGCACTGCATCCGCCTCATCACGTAAAAGTACAAGAAAAGGATTTTGTCCATCTTTCTCAAGTGCCTGAGCAACAGTGATAGGCAAAACACCATTCCCTGCTATGATAGCAGTTCGGCCGGAAAGAAAGCTTCTGGCACTAGGAACAGACATTTTTAATCCTTATTTACTTTTAGCCTGTCGTCTTGAAGTTTGGGTGTACAATAAAAACGTCTTCCTTCTTCCTTAATAAAATTAACTACGTCAAGAACAGACCGAGAAGTAGAATAGCAAGAAGAAACATCGCATACACGCTCTTTAAATGGTTTACTGCGATCAAAAAGCATAGCAACTGCATGACGTAGCGCATGAATATCTTTACGCTCAAGGCCCGCACGTTTCATGCCAATAATATTTAATCCAGCAAGTTTTGCCTGTACACCAACAGCTGTTCCGTAAGGAATCAAATCGCCAACCAATGCAGATACACCGCCGATAAATGCATGATGCCCAATACGAACAAATTGATGAACAGCAGAACCACCACCAATAATAACATAATCACCAACAGTAACATGACCAGCGATCATCGCATTATTTGCAAATGTTACATGATTTCCTACATGACAATCGTGAGCGACATGTGCATAACAAAAAAATTGACAATTATCACCAACTATCGTCATTCCTATACTCGAATCGGATCCTCTATGCATCGTTACGCCTTCACGAATTACGCAGTTTTTACCGATGGAAAGAGTTGTACACCCTCCTTTATGTTTATTATTTTGTGGCTCTTTACCCAAAACTGCATGTGAGAATACTTTACTATTGGCTCCTAATGTTGTCTTCCCCATTATCACAACATGACTCATTAAACTGCATCCATCACCAATGACAGCCTCTGAACCAATATGACAAAATGGACCGACTAGTACATTCTCACCAAGCTGCGCTCCCTTCTCCACGAGAGCAGTTGGATGGATTTTCATACCAGACATTTTTAAATTCCTATTGTACCGTTTATTCTGATTCGATAATCATCGCAGCAATTTCCGCTTCAGCAACGCGGACACTCTCTACTTCTGCAATACACAAAAAACGTCTCATACCAGACCGCTTCTTTAAAAGCTGAACATGAATCTTTAACTGATCACCAGGTATAACTGGCTTACGGAATTTCGCATTATCAACGGTCATAAGATAAACCAAATTTGCTTTCTTATTACCTAATTCTAAAAGTGAAATTGCTCCTGCTGTTTGTGCCATAGCTTCTAAAATCAAAACCCCAGGCATAACGGGATTTGCAGGAAAATGTCCTGTAAAATGAGGCTCGTTAATCGTTACATTTTTAATACCGATAGCTTTTTGTTCTCCATCAATTTCAACTATGCGATCAATCAACAAAAACGGATATCGATGCGGTAATATTGATAACAATTTTTCAATATCTATAGACTCTAAACTTTTAGTTTCTCCGCTGCTAATCATATTAGCGCTTCTCCTTTTTAGTCTTACTAATATTACGCAACGCCGCTACTTCACGAAACCACTGTTTAAATGGTCGTGCTGGACTGCCTCCCCATTTTTCACCATCTGGAATGTCATTCATAACACCACTCCTAGCAGCAATTTGAACATGCTTACCTATTACGATGTGATCCGCGATCCCAACACTTCCACCAAGCTGAGACATATCTCCCACGGATGCACTACCAGCAATTCCACACTGAGCAGCAATAAGACAATAGCGACCAATCTTCACATTGTGAGCAATCTGTACTAAATTATCAATTTTACTTCCTTCACCAATAATAGTATCTTCAAATGTTCCACGATCAATTGTTGTATTTGCGCCAATTTCTACATCATCGTAGATTATAACACGACCAAGCTGTGGGATTTTTTCAATCCCAGCAATACCGCCAACATAACCGAAACCATCTTGTCCAATGCAAACACCAGGATAAAGCTGAACTCTATCACCTATTAAAGAATATTGAACTGTCACCTTGGGAGCAATATAACATTCACGTCCAATACGACAGTTTTCACCGATAACAGCAGTTGATGAAATAAGAGTCCCAGAACCAATTTCAACATTTTTACCAATAACGGCTCCTGCTTCAATACATACATCATGCCCAAATCTAGCACTTGGATGAATATGCGCATGCGGTGAGATTTCTTTCTGCCCAAACCAAGGCATTGGCTTCACAGAATCAGGAAACAAGATACGACCAATCTGCGCAAAATCACGCCGTGGCGTAGATGTCACCAAAATTGCCATAGATTCAGGAACTTTTAAAACAATTTCATTCGTACAAAAAACAGCAACTGCAGAACTCCCCAATAAAGCATCAGAAAATTTCCGATGCTCTACGAAAACAAGAGAACCTTCTCCAGCACTTTCAAGTGAAGAAAGAGTATTTATAACTGTATTAGAAAACTCTGGATTAAGAAGCTTTGCACCTGTTAACTCAGCAATATTCGCAACTGTCAATCGCCGGGACGGCGTAAAAAAAAATGTATCCGCCATCAAAACACTTTCTCTCCCAGCCTAATTCATTCTCTTCACAATTTTTCCTTCTGGAGAAAATTCAAATCAGAACTTAGTAGAAATACCAAAATTAAATTGCTGCAAACGATCACCTTCCTGCTTCATTATCGGCCAAGCATAATCAAAGCGCAACGGACCAAATGGAGATTCCCACATTAAACTAGCACCTGCAGATGCACGCCATGCACTTTTGACATTTGTAACCACCGCTTCACCCTGAAAAACAGGTTTATAATTATTGCCATAGAGTGTTGCAATATCCGCAAATACAGCACCGCGCATCCCTAACCCATCAGGTAAAACAGGTATAGGAAATTGTACTTCAGCAGTCGCATTCATATACGTCGTACCCCCTAAGAAGTATACTTCACCTTTATTAGAGATTTGACGTGGACCTATTCCGTTGTATCTAAAGCCTCGGATTACATCAGGTCCTATCTTAAACATATCAAAGATACGAACACCCTCTTGGCTTATTTCATGAATATAACCACCACCAAAAGAAAGTAAACCGACAAGATCCATCTGGTCAGACAATGTCTTATACATCATTGCTTTACCAGTTGTCTTCAGGAATTTTGCGTTTCCGCCAATCCCTGCATATTCTTGAAGAATATGCATATACACCCCATCATGAGGATTTCTCATATTGTCAATAGAATTATAAGTCAAACCATAACTAATTGATGAACGCTTCCAAGGGCTATGCTTTGCAGCTTGAACAATCGCACCAGAATATTTATTATACAATTCTTTTATGACACCTTCATCTGTTAAGTCATAATCTCCACCAAAATCATATTCTTCCTGCACATAAGAATAAGCTAAATTAGCAGATAACTTATCATTAATAGGCATCCCTAATCGCAGCGCTCCACCTGTTTGACGAACATCATATGCTTTATCAGCACGGTAAGTACTGCGAAAAATATCAATACCAGCAGATAGACGATATCCTAAAAAATAAGGATCAACAAATGATAAATTATAATTACGAGACTTTTCTTGCCCAGCACCTAAACCCAAACGAACATACTGACCACGCCCTCCAAGATTACGTTCAGTAACAGATACCTCAAATGACATACCGGGACTTGTACCACCCGTTGTATATCCTCCAGACAGAGAAAGATCCCCCGTTGGGGCTTCTACGACATCTATCACCAAAATCACTTGATCAAACTGATCTGTCGGGGTCATTGAAATATTAACTGCCTTAAAAAAGCCCAAACTTTCCAGCCGACGTTTTGCCCGATACACTAAAGTTTGATTATAAGCATCCCCTTCATTCAAATCAATTTCACGACGAATGACGTAGTCACGCGTCTTTTCATTGCCGCGTATTTCAATACGCTGAACATAAGCCCGTGGACCTTGTTCAATGTTGTATAAAATCGAAATTGTATGATTCGCCAAATCACGATTTCCCCGCGGCTCAACTTTGGCAAAAGCATATCCTGAATCAGCAACTTTATCATTGATAATTGCAACAGACTTTTCAATATTTTCAGCGCTATAAATATCACCTGAGCGGGTTTTAAGCGCCTCTTTTATAGACTGCACATTAATTCCATCGATATCGCTCTCAACCTGAATATCAGCAATTTTATAACGCACACCTTCATCAAGAACGAAATCAATTTTATACGCATTACTCGCCGCATCAAAAGTTGCTTTTGATGAAAGAATTCGGAAATCTGCATAACCACGATTATAATAAAAGCGACGTAAAGCTTCTTCATCTGCAGCTAAACGCTCTTCACTATAAACATCACCTCTCATTAATAATGCAAATATTCCTGAAGGTTTTGTAGAAATCACATCACGTAAACGACGACTTGGAAAAGCATTGTTCCCTTTGAAGGTAATATTATGAATCTTCGTTCTCCGACCCTCAACAACATTAAAAACTACATTTACACGCCCTTTCCCAAGATTAATGGTTTGAACTGAAACAGTAATATTATTACGGCCAACAGTTTTATAAGCTTCACGTATTATATCTAAATCTGCTGAAAGTTTAGTAGGGTTGAAAGGTTCATTCGGCTTTAAAGAAATAAACCGTTTAAGATCAGGATCTTTGAAAGATCTATTCCCTTGAAATAATATCTGATTGACTACCTGATATTCTTTAACCAATACGACCAGCGTATCATTTACCTGATTTATTTTAACATCATAAAATAAACCCAATCCAAAAAGACGCTTCACCGCAGCATCCACATCACCGCTGGAAAAACTTTCTCCAACTCTGATATCCATATTGTCTCGAATTACCTGAGCACTTACAAATTTATTCCCGCGAATTTCGATAGAACGGACTACAGACGCCTGCGCCTCTCCAACCATCGCAATTGACACAAAGGCTGTTGTTGGTGCAACCACCCCCATAGCTAACACAAAAACAGATGCCACACTTAAAAATTTTGAATTCGTAGTCATTGGCTTCTTTTACCTTATCTTATTCCCTGAACACGATGTCTCAAAAAACTAACTGCCATAACAATTCTTTTATTCACAGCGAGACTTCCCACTCTTTAATTACTAACCATGGCGCACACTGCCACAATATTTCGCGGACATAGTAAACAAATTTTAACCCCTACCTCCTCTACTATTACTCAATTTTAAAAATGTTTTCCATAATTTAATTACCGAAACCAACAGAAATAATCATTAAATAGTGCAAAAATCATAAACGTGAAAACAATTAAGAAACCAAAATAAAAAATAATTCCCTGAACTTTCTCTGAAACTGTTCTTCCTGAAAAAGCTTCAATAATATGAAATAATAAATGTCCTCCATCAAGTGGCGGAATTGGACAAAGGTTAATAATTCCAATACTGATCGAAAGAAAAGCCGCAAACTGTAAAAGAGAAATAAAACCTGTTTCACTTACCTGCCAAGCAATTTTAATAGTCTTTGATGGACCGCTTAACCGACAATGATCTTCTTTTCCCCCTATAAAACGACTAACAAAAAAAACTGTTTGTCTAACAATAAATACCACACGCTCTGCTGCTTCTCTTATAGCTTCTCCAAAGCTGTAAGGAATATGTTTTTTATAAGCTGAATCTAAATGCATAGGATTATTAGGATCAACAGGCGCACCTACTCCTATCATTCCACTCTGAATCCGATTACCAAACCCATCATCTCGCTCAACTACCGTTGGTGTAATCACTGTCGTAAACACTTTTTCCATACGCCTTATTTTAAATTTTATAGGACTTCCCCCATGAAAAGTGACGTAGGATATCAAATCCTCAAAACTTTTTACTTGTCGACCATCCATTTCAACAAAACGATCGCCTAATACCAAGCCAGCTTGAACAGCAGGAGAATCTTTTACTAAAGAGCCAACAACAGGTTCAATGACTACACGTCCATAAATAAAGAAAAAAAACGTAAAAAGAACAATAGTAAAAAGAACATTAAATAATGGACCAGCAAAAACAGTTGCTGCTTTTTTCCAAGCATGAGCACTAGCAAATGAACCATCAACAACCGGAGATGATTGGGATGATGGCATGGCTGTATCATCTTCATCCCCAATAAATTTTACGTACCCTCCCAAAGGAATGAGCGATAAACGCCACTGTGTGCCACACTTATCTGTATACCCCATTATCCGTGGTCCAAATCCAAGTGAAAAAATTGATGCCTTAATACCACACCACCGCCCAATGAGATAATGCCCAATTTCGTGCACAAAAATAATAACCATAACAATCAAGAAAATATTCAAACTTCTCAAAAGCAAATCGCCTATAGTGATTATATGACTCACAAATTCCAAGATACCTTCTCCCGATTAAACCATTAAAAAAAGATTAAAAGGTGTATCCATACCAGACATAAACGAACCAATTAAATATAGAAAAGAAGCCGCTCCTATTAATCCATCCATACGATCCATAAACCCACCGTGCCCAGGTAATAAAGAACTAGAATCCTTAACAGAAAACTGCCTTTTTAGCCATGACTGCCCTAAATCACTTATTTGTGAAACAATTGATAAAACAAAGGCGAGAAATGGTATAAAAAAATTTGCTAAACTTGTGTTAAAAAAGACTAAAGAAATTAATATACCACCAAAAACTCCTACAAACGTACCACCAAGTGCCCCAGACCATGTTTTATTAGGAGAAAATTGTGGAGCCAATTTGGGACCACCAAATGCACGTCCACTAAAATATCCACCAATGTCTGTTCCCCATACTACTGCAAATAAAAAAATAACAACCCAGAACCCTGATATCCCATAGCCACGCAAAAAAGATAAAGCTACAACTGGAAAAGATGCGTATAAAAAACCAAAAAAAATCCAACCAATATTTTTAATGGATCCAATACTTAACAATGTTGCCAAAGCTATTAAAACACAAAAAATGAACGCAGCAGATACGTTCAATACCAAAAAAAAACCAAATACCGAATAAAAAATACTCGCTAACGCTTTTTGTAAAATACTCCACTTTTCCTTAGTAATGCTAATCCATTCATAGAGAATAAAACCACCAATTACCCATACAAATAAAAAAAATAAAACTCCCCCAACCCACGTTAAACATAAAGTAATAATACCAAAAACAAAAGCTGTCAGAATACGAGATACTAAATTAGACAAAACGATATCCAAATAAAAAAATAGAAAGCACAAACTCAAAAGCCGATGCAAAAAAGCTTTTCTCTATAGTATTTTTACATTTGCACTTTTGCAAACCTTACATATAATCTACCATAAACAATTCGATATACCAAGACGTCGCTCATGAGATTAACAATGAGTTAGAGCGAATGAAAAGGTTCATTTAACCGTGGTTAATTCCAAAATACATTGCTAAATATGCTACTAATCGTAAAGATAGACAAGCTCCCCTTACTGCTCTGTGCAAACTACTAAAATAAGACCTAATATTTACTTTATATTAGAGCATTTTTATCATATTATCAGTGACATCTTCAGAGCTTAAAAGACTATTGAAAGTCAATTACACAAAATAACATCCAATTCACCCATTTTACCATACCCTCTATAACTATGACAAAAACAACCAAACTAAGGCACTATTTTTTGCCTCACACTCCTTAACCAATCACTGACTATAAAATATTTAATTAACCGCTAATAATTGAAAATATTTTCATCACGAAAATTAATAAAACTACGCTAAAAAATTTTATCCATTCAATAAAGTAATGCTCTACAATAAGATAACCCTACCCATCCATAAATGAAAATTCAAAAACACCAATCTCCCAAATTAATCTTATCGATAAACTCATAAAATATAGTGAAACCGTCTTAAACGTGCATGATTTCAGATTCTTTTACAGCTAAAATTTTATCAATATCAGCAATAGTTTCATCTGTAAGTTTTTGGACTTTCTCAGACAAACTGTGAGCCTCATCTTTACCAATTTCACCTTCTTTTTCTAACTTTTTTAAATTATCCATGCCATCTCGGCGAACGTGACGAGTAGCAACACGAGCTTGTTCTGCATATTGATGTGCAATCTTTACGAGCTCTTTACGACGCTCTTCGTTTAATTCAGGTAAAGGAATACGCAAATTCATACCATCAGTAATAGGATTTAAACCAAGACCAGAATCACGAATAGCACGCTCCACAGCTCCCATCATAGTTTTATCCCACACAGAGACTGAAAGCATCCGCGGTTCTGGAACAGAAATATTTGCAATCTGATTTATCGGGACAACAGAACCATAAGCCTCAACTGTTAATGGCTCTAATAAGCTGGCTGATGCTCGCCCAGTTCGTAAGCCACCTAATTCATGTTTAAAAGCCGAAATAGCACCATCCATGCGACGTTTCAGATCATCCATAATCAATGTAACACTCATATTTCTGTCTCCTTTAATTACGCTTGGAAAATTATCTTCATTCCGATACTATTGTAAATCGTCCTGTTCCATTTAATACTTTAGCTAAACCGCCTTTTTCATGAATAGAGTATACAATAATTGGAACGTTATTCTCGCGTGCTAAAGTGACCGCTGTTGTATCCATAACGGATAGCCCCCACTGCAAAATTTCAACATGCGTTAACTGATTAAAGCGTTTCGCCGTAGGGTCTATTTTGGGATCTGCAGAATAAATGCCATCTACTTGCGTTCCTTTTAATAAAACATCTGCACCAATTTCTGCTGCACGTAAAGTAGCGGCAGAATCGGTAGTAAAAAATGGATTACCAGTACCACCCGCAAAAATAACAACTTTTCCTTGATTCATATAACCTATCGCTTTACGCTGTGAAAAGCTTTCACAAATTTGTGGCATAGAAATTGCAGACAATACAACCGTCTCAACTCCTAACTTCGTTAATGATGTTCGCAACGCTAAAGAATTAATAGCTGTTGCAAGCATCCCCATATGATCACCAGTTACGCGATCCCCACCATGCGAAGCAACAGCAACTCCACGAAAAATATTACCACCACCTATAACAATGGCAACTTCTACCCCCATTGCCCGTACTTCAGCAATATCAGCAGCAATACGATCTGCAACTGAAACATCAATTCCAAAACTCTGTCCTCCCATAAGAGCCTCACCAGAGACTTTCAAGAGAATACGTTTATACTGAAGAGCTAATGTCATTGATAATCTCCCAAAAAGCACATTTACTTTTTGCTTTCGATACCACTAAGGGCACCACTTTATTACGTGACGCCCTCTAAGCAACTAATACTTTACATCAGTGATTTTATACTCAATGATATAATTTCAAAATTTATAATCAATAATTTACAAAAACAGTTAGCCTTTTACAACCGCAGCAACTTCCGCAGCAAAATCAGATTCCTCTTTTTCCACACCTTCACCTAATGCAAAACGAATAAAACCTGTGATTCTTGCTGGCGCACCGATTAACTTTTCAGCATCCTTTAAAGCTGCCTCAACGGTAACATCAGGATTCATAACAAAAGCCTGGGACAGTAAAACAACTTCTTCATAAAATTTACGCATTCGTCCCTCAACCATTTTTTCAATGATATTTTCAGGCTTTCCAGACTGGCGCGCTTGATCTGAAAAAATCGCTTTTTCACGCTCAACAGCATCGACATCAATACCTTCCACTGTTAACGCCAATGGATTAGTTGCTGCAATATGCATTGCAACCTGTCGACCAAAAGTAGCAGCAGCTTCTTTATTTCCTGTAGTTTCAATAGCAACCAAAACACCCAGCTTTCCAAGCCCTTCAGCTACACTATTGTGGACATACGTAGCAACAACACCCTCCTCAACAGATAACTTAGCAGAACGGCGAAATGTCATATTTTCGCCAATTGTACCAACAGCATCTTTAATTGTTGCCTCTACAGTCTTCTCAGAGCTAGGATAAAAAGACATAGAAACAGACTCAACATCCCCCTGAGTACCCAAAGCAGCGGTTGCCACATTGCGTACAATATCCTGAAACATATCATTGCGCGCAACAAAATCTGTTTCAGAATTAACCTCTACCAAAACTGCGCTTAAACCCTCTGATACAACTCCAATTAATCCTTCAGCTGCCATACGACCAGCTTTTTTATCTGCCTTGGCTATCCCCTTTTTACGAAGCCAATCAACCGCAGCTTCTATATCACCATTAGTTTCTGCCAAAGCCGCTTTACAATCCATCATACCAGCGCCTGACAATTCCCTAAGTTCTTTTACTTGTGCAGCAGTAATGCTCATATTTGCCTCTTTATTCTGTAATAATGAAAGCGTGCAAGAGAACAATCTTGTGCACGCTTACAACCTTTCTTTAGAAATAAATACCCTAACAAACGTTTTAAATATTATTCAGAAACTGGAGCCGCATTTTCCAAAGTAGGCTCCACAAGCGTATCAGCTTGAGCTCCCAAATCAATACCCATTGCACCTTGCTGACGAGCAATACCATCAAGAGCTGCACGGGCAACAAGATCACAATAAAGGGAAATCGCACGCGAAGCATCATCGTTACCTGGAATCGGATGATCAATGCTATCAGGATCGCAGTTAGTATCAACAATAGCAACAACCGGAATCCCTAAACGTTTTGCTTCTTGGATAGCGATATTTTCTCTATTTGTATCAATAACAAATATAAGATCTGGAACAGACCCCATATCTTTAATACCACCAAGCGCGCGATTAAGTTTTTCACGATCACGTTCAAGATTTAAACGTTCCTTTTTAGTAAACCCTTGTGCTTCAGCAGCGAGAACTTTATCAAGCTTATGCAAGCGGTGTATAGAATTAGAAATTGTCTTCCAATTTGTAAGCATACCACCAAGCCAACGTGCATTAACATAATACTGCGCTGAACGATTCGCTGCATCTGCAATAATATCAGCTGCCTGCCGCTTAGTACCAACAAATAAAATACGACCACCACGCGCAACTGTATCTGAAACAAGTTTAAGCGCTTGATGCAAAAGCGGAACAGTCTGAGAAAGATCGATAATGTGAATATTATTACGCTGACCGTAAATATAAGAAGTCATCTTTGGGTTCCAGCGATGAGTCTGGTGACCAAAATGAACACCTGCTTCTAAAAGCTGGTGCATAGTAAAATCTGGTAGTGCCATAATCTATCCTTTCCGGTTTAACCTCCGCGGAAAAAGTAGGAAATCCTACTACCGGCGGACGTTTGCTAACCCTTTTCGCAAACACCCAAACTCCGCGTGTGGAATGAAGCAACCATACTAATATTTGATTCTTTTTCAAGTTATTTTCTACAATCATTTAATGTTTACATTGATCAAGACTCTTTTCAACATCAAGAAACTCAAGACTATTCAACTTTGCATGTACAGAAAAAGTCCCATAATCCACATGAAGATTACGCATGACACCATTTTCATGTAAAAAAAAGCTGGTACGATAAATAGGGAGACCATTTTTATTTTCCACATCATCAAAATAAGAAATCGTAACTGGCCAATACCCTTCCTCATTCAAATTTTCCAATTCCTTCGTTTCAGCATCAGGTATTTGAGTCTTCTTTTCTCCAATAACTACACTTTCTTTTATAACTTTGTCTGCTTTACCTGTCCCATCAAATACAGTGGTATAATAAAAATGGTGACCTGCTCTCGCATGCCGAATAATACTCTTCAACTGCATAATTGGAAATTCAGCTGTTACAAGCCTATATTCTTTTTCCTCAGGCTTTTTTAATTTCACTATAATCTCATTTTGAATACGCTCCGCCGATCCTTCAGCATTATGCGCAACATCTTGTCCAATCTTATCTGTAGTATTAAAGTGGAATGTACGACCGTCACCTGTTTCATAACTCGTAGTTTGTTGATCAGTTAGCCGCATTGGCGCATCCTCAATATGAACACGACTAATAAAACGAAAACGTGTAGTGTAACCCTGACATACTGAACCAGTAAGTTCGTAAACCATCCGCCCAGACATCCCTAAAATCGGCATTTCGTTAAAAGCACCATCAAGCTGAAAATCGTAAACTGCTCGATGCGGTGCAACAAAAATGGGCTCCCTAGCTCCCGCAGCATATACAAGAGAAACATATAAAATTATTACAAATAATGACCTCATCATTCCCTATTTCCAATTCCATTGCACAGCATACCATCATACAATAAAGCACGAAAAGCCAGCATCTTGATTAACTCACATTTTCTTAAATTAAAAAATAGTTTATGCAATAGCTATATTACAGTTATGGAGTTAAAATTATGACCAATTCGATTGAAAGCTATCTTCAAAAATTCAACATCACTATTCCTGAAGCAACGCAACCTGTTGCAAATTACGTAACAACATCGCAAAGCGGTAATCAACTTTTTATCTCCGGACAACTCCCTCTTCTTGACAAAAAACCCATAGCGATTGGTAAGGTTGGTGCAACTGTTAGCATAGAACAAGCAAAAAAATCAGCTGAAGTATGTGCTATCAATATTCTTGCACAAATAAAGGCAGCTATCGGTAATTTAAATAAAATAAAACGCGTAGTAAAAATCACAGTTTTTGTTGCTGTTGATCCTAAGTTTACCGATATTCCTCTTGTTGCCAATGGAGCGTCTGACCTTCTAACCAATATCCTTGGCGAAGCTGGAAAACACGCTCGTTCTGCTATTGGTGTCGTCGCTCTTCCTATGGATGTTCCAGTAGAGGTTGAAGCTATCATAGAAATTTAAACCCTTCATCAATGGCAGTGCAACTACATAAAATGTAAAAACACTCTCTAGTAAACACTTTACCAACTACCGTACTCTTCTGTCTTAAAATTAAAATTCTGAATCAGAATTAATAAAAGGGAATATTTATATGAAACAAATTTATGATGATAATAATATTTTTGCTAAATTGATTCGTAATGAAATACCTTCTGTTCGTGTTTACGAAGATGATGATACTATTGCATTCATGGATATTATGCCACAAGCGCCAGGCCATACGCTGGTCATTCCTCGAAAAGGTTTTAGAAACCTACTGGATGCGGATCCTGAAATATTGTTTCCAGTTATTAAAACTGTCCAAAAAATCGCTAATGCAGTAAAAAAAGCCTTTAACGCAGATGGTATAACAGTTATGCAATTTAATGAAGCAGCTAGTCAGCAAACGGTTTACCACCTCCACTTCCATATTATACCACGCATGGAAGGAGTAGCACTCACTCCTCATAACAACACCATTACGCCTACAGAAATACTTGAAGAGAACGCAAAAAAAATTCGAGCTGCCCTTTAAAAGTAAACTTCAGTTACTTAATTTTTTTCCCACACGCCTTTTTACAAGGCGTGTAGTTTTACTGCTTTTTGAACAAACTGGCATATTGGAAGATGAAATTTTTAACTGCAACTCCTCATCTTTCCCTTCTAGCTTGCGTGTTAACACATGAACCATACCACCATTGCGCAACTTACCGAATAAAATTTCATCAGCTAATGGCTTCTTAATATGCTCTTGTATAACGCGGCTCAATGGACGCGCACCCATTTGAGAATCATATCCTTTATTAGCAAGCCAAACCATAGCGGAAGTCGTTAATTCAAAGCAGATCCCCCGATCAACCAATTGTGCTTCAAGCTGAAAAATAAATTTTTGCACAATTTGACTGATTATTAACTGAGATAAAGGGGCAAACGGAATGATAGCATCTAGCCGATTACGGAACTCTGGTGTAAATAATCGATTGATTGCTTCTATATCATCACCGTCACGCTCCACTTTGCCAAACCCAATAGCCGACTTTGTCATATCGGAAGCACCTGCATTGGTTGTCATAATTAAAATGATATGACGAAAGTCAATTTTTTTGCCATTATGATCCGTTAACTTGCCGTAATCCATTACCTGCAATAAAATATTAAACAGCTCTGGGTGAGCTTTCTCAATTTCATCTAACAATAAAACTGCATGAGGATTCTGGTCAACTGTATCTGTAAGGAGACCGCCTTGATCAAATCCTATGTAACCTGGAGGAGCTCCTATTAAACGTGCAACCGTATGCCGTTCCATATACTCCGACATATCAAAACGTAACAGTTCAACCCCTAAAGAAGATGCAAGCTGCTTTGCAACTTCAGTTTTTCCTACACCTGTTGGTCCTGAAAATAAATAACTGCCTACGGGTTTTTCTGCTTCGCGTAATCCTGCTCGTGCTAATTTAATTGATGATACTAACGCTGAAATTGCTTTATCTTGTCCATAAACAACATGTTTAAGTTCCCTTTCAAGATTGCTAAGTATCTTCTGTTCATTGCTAGAAACTGTTTTTGAAGGAATCCTCGCCATACTGGCAACAGTGGCTTCAATTTCTTTAATACCTATACTCTTTTTTCGCTTTTTTTTGGGCAAGAGCATTTGTGCTGCACCACTTTCATCAACGACATCAATCGCTTTATCAGGTAAACGACGATCAATCATATACCGTGAAGATAGCTCTACAGATGCCTTCATTGCCTCATCAGTATATTTTATTTGATGAAAATCTTCAAAATAAGGCTTTAAACCTTGTAAAATCTTAATCGCATCGACAATAGAAGGCTCATTAATATCAACTTTTTGAAAACGTCGCTCTAAAGCTCGATCTTGTTCAAAAATTTTGCGATATTCTCTGTAAGTCGTTGAACCAATACATCGAATAGCTCCAGAAGATAATGCAGGTTTTAAAAGATTTGCTGCATCCATATTCCCCCCAGATGTCGCTCCTGCTCCAATCAATGTATGAATTTCATCAATAAATAAAATTGCATCTGGATATTGCTCAAATTCTTTAATAACTTGCTTTAACCGTTCTTCAAAGTCACCGCGATAACGTGTACCAGCAACAAGTCCTCCCATATCAAGAGAAAATATTGTTGCATTTGACAAAACTTCAGGCACCAGTCCATCAATAATGCGTTTAGCTAACCCCTCAATTATAGCCGTTTTTCCAACACCAGGATCACCCACTAAAAGTGGATTATTTTTTGACCTTCGACATAGAATCTGAATCATTCGTGAAATTTCCACCTCACGACCAATCAATAAATCAATCTTTCCACTACGTGCTTTGCAATTGAGATCAACACAATAAGCAGCAAGCGCACTTGTCACTTTTTCATCATTATCCAAAATTTGCTGATCTAATTGCTCTTCAAGATCCTCAAGTAACATGGATAATCCATCATCACGCTTGATCCCGTGTGAAATGAAACGCACAGCGTCATAACGCGTCATTCCCATCTCTTGAAGAAAATACGCTGCATAACTTTCACGTTCAGAAAAAATTGCAACAAGGACATTCGCTCCTGAGACTTCGTCTTTTCCAGCGGATTGAGCATGTATCACTGCACGCTGGATAACACGCTGTAAAAATGCTGTCGGCTTTGTATCGTCATCAGCTTTAATCTGTGCATCTAATTCTGACTGGATATAATTTGTTAAACGCTCTCGCAACTGCTCCAAATCTACTTGACAAGCCTGAATAACTGAACTTGCATCTACATCATCTAGCAAAGCAAGTAGAAGATGCTCTAACGTTGCATATTCATGCCGCGCTTGGGTAGCAATTGTTAATGCGCGATGCAAAACTTCTTCAAGACTAGGCGTAAAAGACGGCATAATCCCTCACTCCTATTCCATTACACATTGTAATGGATGTTCATTTTGATGTGCACACTCCATAACTTGCACAACCTTCATTTCAGCTACTTCATAAGTATAAGTTCCGCATTCACCCACCCCATTTTGATGAACATTTAACATAATGCGCGTTGCTTCTTCCAAATTTTTTTTAAAAAAATTCTTTAAAACAAAAACAACAAAGTCCATAGGTGTATAATCATCATTAAGTAAAAGGATACGATACAGCTTAGGCTTTTGAAGTTTTAGTCTAGCTTTAGGTATGATAATCGCGTCACATCTACTTTTTTTCCAACTCTTGCCCTTTTCATTGTGCATAGTATGACGTATGGAGTTCGTTGTTAGCTTTTTTACCATCATCGTTTCTCGTGCAACATACTTTTTATTAATCTTAAGTCTTTTCATAACTATTGCAATACCTGTTTATGTAAAGAAGGAGAAAGTTTTCCCTTATGATGAAGGTAGGAGCAAATATGAAAACTCACAAAATGATTTCTGTAAACAAATTAGTAACATCATTTCTCTAAATTACAAAAGAAGGGGATCTTGACAGGAATTTTCAGAGAAAATAAAGAAAAAAGAAGTAGGATATTACAAGTGTATATTAATTGCTCTAAAGCCGTGTGTTGCTACAAAAAACTAGCAATTGCCTTTATTATTTTAGCTTTTTCTTACTCTTGGGCATTAGCTACTCCTCAAGGAGCTTATCCCGATAAATATGCAGCTATCGTTATAGATGAACACACGGGAAAAACTTTATTTCAAGCTAATGCAAAACTGAAACGTTATCCCGCTTCTTTAACAAAAATGATGACACTGTACATACTCTTCGAATCTATGCATATGCGTCGCATAACATCCAATACACCAATTCCTGTATCTCGTCGTGCAGCAGCACGTCCACCAACAAAAATCGGACTTCAAGCGGGGCAAACAATTTCTGCAGAAGCGGCCGCCAAAGCACTCATTACAAAATCAGCAAATGATGTTGCTACTGCTATTGCTGAGTATTTGGGTGGAAATGAAAAAAAGTTTGCTCAAATTATGACAAAAAAAGCCCGCCAACTTGGAATGACAAATACACATTTTGCGAATGCTTCAGGACTCCCAGATGTGCAAAACTATTCTACAGCACAAGATATGGCCATTTTAGCATTAGCTTTACGTAAACATTTTCCAAAGCAGTATAAACTATTCAAGACAACAAGTTTTACTTTCCGTGGTCAAACAATTAATAGCCATAATAAATTAGTCAAAACAATGGAGGGTGTCGATGGAATTAAAACAGGCTACACACAAATGTCAGGTTCTAATTTAGCTACATCAATACGAAGTGAAGGACGCTCCATCGTTGCTGTTGTTATGGGAGGAAAATCAGCTGCCGCACGTGATAATCATATGGCCAGTTTATTGAAAAAATATTTGCCACAAGCAAGCCTCATGAAGAATGGTGAACGTTTAATGGCATCCACACACTATGACTTACCCACTGGCGTAAATATCCCTATACCAGTTTTCAAAGCTGATCCAACCGATTTTGATGACGAAATTTCTACTATATTGACAGCGCTTGCAGAACCATCTGAAAATTTCAATACAGCAATAGCCGCTGTAAACCAAGCAATTATACCAATCCCTAATCCTCAAAAAGCGACACCCATTAAAAATGCTGAAATAGTTAGAGCCTCTTTATCAACAAAGGCTGGATGGGCAATTCAAATTGGTTCCCTTCCTGATGAAAAGCATGCAAAAGCTTTGCTGCTAAAAGCAAAAAATGCAGCTTATTCAGCTTTAAAAAACGCGTCCTCACATATGCAATTATTTAAAAAAAGCGGGCGCCACTATTACCGTGCTCGGTTTATAGGTTTTCAATCAAAAAAAGCTGCATCCAATGCTTGCTCTACTTTAAAGAAAGCAAATTTTAACTGCTATGCTGTAGCTTATTAGAAATTTTTAAATTCTGCATTAAGGATAGTATCATGACATATAATGCTATTGCTTCATTTTCCGAAAAAGGAAAACGTTTGAAGCAGTCACCTCTCTTTTCATTGCGTTCTCTACACAATTCGGCGATAAAACTTGCTGACTTAAAACATACCTCCACTGCACTAAACACGCAATCTCTTGTCAATCTTCTCATTTTCCAAACCATTCGAAATCGTCGCCTAGCAACACCGCCTGTACGTATTCATTTACGCGTCGCAAGTCAAACTGGTAGTGTACCTATTAAAATCCGTCTAGGTGCAACAAATGTTTAATTTCATAGATAATTTTCACGAGAATTATTTTGTTAATAAAAATATTCAAATGTTGCCTACAATCTAAAAAGTCCCTACTAGGTGCGTTTTTTTTGCACCCACAAGATGACACTGCAGAATTTTGTTAAACTATCTGATTATATACTTTCAACTTTTAAAGTAAATCATCCTTTAAAAATATAAAACATCGATTACTCTTGGTAACACCAGAGATCATTTCTTAAAATTTTTCTATAA
This sequence comes from Bartonella rhinolophi, assembly GCF_036576165.1. Classification (NCBI taxonomy): domain Bacteria; kingdom Pseudomonadati; phylum Pseudomonadota; class Alphaproteobacteria; order Hyphomicrobiales; family Bartonellaceae; genus Bartonella; species Bartonella rhinolophi. Next base: position 15,933 of record NZ_JBAFWY010000006.1, on the reverse strand, counting down.
CCTATGAAACACAATAGCTATTGGATAGCCCCTGACGCAAGGATTGTCGTGAACAATTTAATAGAAAAATAATTCACAGCTTCTCTCAAGAAACACAGATACTATATAATATGTTTGAATTTTTTTAATTTGTGTTTTTTAAACATATAAAAGTAATTTATAAATACAACCACTTTATCGACTAATAATTAATCAGCAACAATCTGCCAAATTAAATATCGTTTTTACACTCTAACAGAACGTTACGTTAACCGCGAGACCAGCTTTACTTGTCTCTTTATAGCGTTCACTCATATCATGCCCTGTCTGACGCATCGTTTCTATACAAGCATCAAGAGACACAAAATGCTTCCCATTACCATGTAACGCAAGAGAAGAAGCCGTCACCGCTTTAACAGCACCCATTGCGTTACGCTCAATACAAGGAACCTGCACAAGACCTGCAATTGGATCACAAGTCATTCCCAAATGGTGTTCAAGAGCAATTTCTGCAGCATTTTCAATTTGAGCTGGTGTACCACCCAACGCAGCCGTTAACCCCGCAGCTGCCATTGAAGATGCCGTCCCAACTTCACCTTGACAACCAACTTCTGCACCAGAGATAGAAGCATTATGTTTTATGACACCACCAATAGCTGCCGCCGTCAATAAAAAATTATGTATTCCCTCTCGATCTGAAGCATCATTAAACTGAAGATAATAACGTAAAACTGCAGGTACCACACCAGCTGCGCCATTCGTCGGTGCAGTAACAACTCGACCACCAGATGCATTTTCTTCATTTACTGCTATAGCATACACAGAAAGCCAATCATTCGCCAAAAACGGGTGATTGCGATTTTTCTTTCGATTCTCCAAAAGTTTATCATGCAATTCTTTAGCACGTCTTGGCACATGCAACTGACCTAGCAATTCACCTTCTTGTGAAAGACCCCTATCAATACAATTTATCATAGCTGAAAAAATTTCATCAAGCCCACTATCAAGAGCAGAACGCTCCATCTTTGTCTCTTCATTTATGCGTTTCATCTCCGCAATTGAAAGTCCTGATTTTTCTGCCATTAATAACATTTCACTTGCAGAACTAAAAGGATATGGAACCTCAGATGTTTCTGCTTGTCTATTACCATTCATACGATTTAACTCATCTTCGGTTACAACAAATCCTCCGCCGATAGAATAATAAATTTGTCGTAAAAGAACATTTTCATTACCATCAAGCCCCTCAAATGCAAGCCCATTAGCATGTCCAGGTAAGGTTATCTTTCGTTCAAAAATAATATCACTGCGCAAATCAAACTTATAAGCAGGGTGGCCTTCTGGCTGGACTTTTTTTTCACGCTCTACCTTTTCTAACAGTGACCCTATGTGATCAGGATCAACGGTAGAAGCTTTTTCTCCCAAAAGTCCTAGTATGATAGCTCTGTCTGTAGCATGGCCAATTCCCGTAAAAGCCAATGAACCATAAAGATAAGCACGTATATGAGAAACTTTAATGTGAGATGATGGAGAAAAATTTCGCGCAAGAATTTCTTGCAAAAACATATTAGCAGCAACCATTGGCCCCATCGTATGTGAACTGGAAGGACCAATACCAATTTTAAAAAGCTCAAAAACGGATAAAAACACCAATCACCTCAAAATCAAATGCAAAATCTGCCCTTGAGTATACGCTTTTTTATCACTTTTGTACCATTTAAAATTAAATTGTAAGATAAGTTAAAAAAATGACAGCAATAAACACAAATGTTGCTCTTCTTGCTACCACCCAACACTTTTTTTCTAGAGCGCTTTCCATAGCCAACCTTTGAAAAACTGACAATGATCTTTGATTCATCATTATCTTAATGCATCAAACGTAGTAAAATAAATGTTAACATGCAACATTAAAATGATATAAGAATGAAAAGTTCCCACCAAAATATTTTTCATTATGCTCCAAAGCTTTTACATAAAAATATTCTATGAATGTGATTTAATAAAACGTACAAAATTTTCAATGGGTTCGCGTTCAGTTTCAAAATTGTTTTCTGGGGCATTGACATCACGATAGCCAAGTGCCATACCACAGATAATATGTCGATCAGAAGGCACTGATAAAATTTTCCGAATTTGTTCGTGGTAATCAGCAAAAACAGCCTGAGGGCACGTATCTAATCCAAATCCGCGTGCCGCTAACATAATGGTCTGCATAAACATGCCCAAATCAAGCCAGCTCCCCATCTCCATGTCATGGTCCATTGTGAACAAAAGTCCGACAGGTGCGCCAAAAAATGAAAAATTCTTTGCTTTTTGATGAAGCATTTTTTCCTGCTCATCTTTTTGAATGCCAAGACTCTTATAAAGATCTAAACCCATTTTTTTACGACGAGAAATATAAGGCTCACGCCATTGACGTGGATAATAATTGTGTGCACGCTTTCCTTGTACACCAGATAGTACAAGCTGTGAAAGTTCCTGCCCTACTTGCTGTAGCACCTTCCCTGTGAGAACAATTACTTGCCACGGTTGAATATTTGCTCCAGATGGTGAACGCGTTGCCAACTTTAAAATTTCTTTGATAGTTTCCTGCGTAACTGGCTGGTCAGTAAAAGCTCGAATTGACTTTCGTGACAAAATAGATTGAAAAACTCCCATAACAGAATCCGTCATTTTTTTACTTTCTTTTTGCAGAAAATGAATCTAAATACCTTTGTTTATAATAAAGTCGACATAATGCTAAAAAATTTTAGCATTACTTTTATTCGGTCGACTCCTCTTTAATAACTTATATATTCCATGCCCTACAATGCTTATTAACAAAAAACGAGTACAATTTCCCTTTTAATGGGCAGAAAATATTCAAAAATAAGTAAATAAAATAAACTTCAGATTTAATAATTACCCCCCCCCCTATTTGGCTAAATTTTACAAAAACTTCTTCGACACACTCTCAATCAGAAAAGTCTATCAATAATATCGCCCCTCATCTACTGCAAATTAGCACATTTTTTATTAATCACTACAATAAATTCCTTAAGTGTTTTCATTTTCAAGTGGATTTTCAACCATGATAAATATATCAGATATTTTAAATAAGAAAAAATGAACTCTTTTAATTCGCAATATTTGCTTTTTATCTACAGTTACTTGTTTATATATAAAGCTAGCGTAACTCCTATACTAAAAAAATAAACTAGCCTCGCTTTAAGATTAAAAAACGCCTGAATTTTACATCCAAGCGTCTCTATATTACTTCTCTCATATATACAAACTATTCAGCAGCTGCGTCTGCCGCCATATTTGTTAGCATAGCTTTAGCTACCTCGTTATTATTAGATTTTCTCCGCTCATCTACGATTAAATCGTCACGAACTCCAGCAATACGACGAATTTGAGCAATAGTACCACCTGTACCTGCAGGAATAAGGCGACCAACAATAACATTCTCCTTAAGACCCTGCAAAGTATCAATTTTTCCAGAAACTGCTGCCTCAGTAAGTACACGAGTTGTTTCTTGAAATGACGCTGCAGATATAAAAGACGGTGTTTGCAGAGAAGCTTTTGTAATTCCAAGAAGAATAGGATTACCATATGCTGGTCTCTTCCCTTCAGCAATCAAATTATCATTGATTTCATCTAACTCAATACGATCAACATTATCACCAGGAATATAACCAGAATCCCCAGATTCAGTAATTTCAACTTTCTGCAACATCTGTCGAACAATTACTTCAATGTGCTTGTCATTAATTAAAACACCCTGCAAACGGTAAACTTCTTGAATTTCATTAACAAGGTAAGATGCCAAAGCTTCAACACCCTTAATCGCCAAAATATCATGAGGTGCTGGATTTCCATCAAGAATATAATCTCCTTTTTCAATCTGATCACCCTCTTGGAAGTGAAACAACTTTCCTTTTGGAATTAAGTATTCTACTGGCTCAAGAGTTGCATCATTTGGCTCAATAATAATACGGCGCTTATTTTTATAACCACGACCAAATCGAATTGTACCACTAACTTCCGCAATGATAGCGTGATCCTTTGGACGCCGCGCTTCAAAAAGCTCGGCTACACGTGGCAAACCACCCGTAATATCTTTTGTCTTGGTGCTTTCCATTGGCAAGCGTGCAATAACATCACCTGCCTTTACATGAGCACCAGGCTCAACAGAAAGAATGGTCTCCACAGACATCATGTAGCGTGCTTCTCCACCCTTATGCAATTTAGCAATATTCTCACCTTTTTTGTCTGCATGGATGATAATCGCTGGCTTCAGCTCGGCACCACGTGGGTTAGCACGCCAATCTATCACCAAACGCTTCGTAATACCTGTAGATTCATCAGCAGTTTCAGTAACTGATAAACCATCAATCATATCCTCAAAGCCTACATAACCTTCAACTTCAGTCAAAATTGGACGTGTATAAGGATCCCATTCCGCTATACGTTGGCCACATTTAATAATATCACCATCATCAACGAAAATACGCGCACCATAGCTAATACGATGCGCAACACATTCTTTTCCAGTCTCATCCTTGATAAGGATAGCCATATTACGCCCCATAACCACTAGATGACCTTCAGAATTGCGCACCACATTACGATTACGAATTTCTACTTTACCTTCATAAGATGCTTCTAAAGAAGATGAATCAACAACCTGTGCTGTTCCACCCAAGTGAAAAGTACGCATAGTAAGCTGAGTTCCAGGTTCACCAATTGATTGAGCAGCGATAACGCCAACTGCTTCACCTTGGTTAACTGGCGTTCCACGCGCCAAATCACGACCATAACACTTAACACAAACACCAAGACGCGTTTCACATGTTAAAGCAGAGCGGATTTGTACAGATTGAATTCCAGCTTCTTCAATTTTAGCAACATCAGCCTCCTCAATCATCGCACCACCTTCAAGGATAACTTCTCCAGAAACTGGATGTAAAATATCAACAAGTGCTGTACGACCAAGAATTCTCTGCCCAAGTGATGCAACAATTTGTCCCGCATCAACGATTGGCTGAATAGTAAGACCCTTTGCAGTACCACAATCAACAGCTGAAATAATAGCATCCTGCGCAACATCAACGAGACGCCGTGTTAAATAACCTGAATTAGCAGTTTTTAATGCAGTATCAGCAAGCCCTTTACGCGCACCATGGGTCGAATTGAAGTATTCGTTAACAGTCAGACCTTCTTTAAAATTTGAAATGATTGGCGTCTCAATGATTTCACCTGAAGGTTTTGCCATTAATCCACGCATACCAGCCAACTGCTTCATCTGATTAGCAGAACCACGTGCACCAGAATGCGACATCATATAAATTGAATTCATTTGTCGCTGACGACCTGTTTTAGGGTCAAATTCAACAGCCTGAATACGCTTCATCATTTCATATGCAACGCGATCAGTACATTTACCCCAAGCATCTACAACTTTATTATATTTTTCACCCTGCGTAATTAAACCATCATTATATTGCTGCTCATATTCTTTGGCCAGCGCTTCCGTTTCCGTAACCAAACGCGACTTACTGTCAGGAATCACCATATCGTCTTTACCAAAAGAAATTCCAGCACGACAAGCATGAGAAAAACCAAGCTGCATAATACGATCACAGAAAATAACTGTCTCTTTCTGTCCACAATGCCGATAAACCTGATCAATCATTTTAGAAATGTTCTTTTTTGTCATCTCTTGATTAACAATATCAAAAGAAATATTCGGGTTTTTTGGTAAAAGTTCACCAATAATCAAACGACCAGGTGTTGTATCATAAAGCTTAGCAACTGCTTTCCCGTCTTTCCCCATATTATAAAAACGACCTTTGATCTTTGTATGGAGAGTGATCACCTTGTTTTCCAAAGCATGATGCAATTCACCAATATCAGCAAAAGCCATACCCTCACCTGGTTCTTTTTCAGCAACAATCGAAAGATAATAAAGGCCAAGAACCATATCCTGTGACGGAACAATAATCGGCGCACCATTAGCTGGATGAAGAATATTATTGGTTGACATCATCAAAACACGAGCCTCAAGCTGCGCTTCAAGAGAAAGCGGAACATGAACTGCCATCTGATCACCATCAAAATCTGCATTGAACGCAGTACACACCAGTGGATGCAATTGTATAGCTTTCCCTTCAATCAAAATAGGCTCAAAAGCCTGAATCCCCAAACGGTGTAGTGTTGGTGCACGATTTAATAAAACAGGATGTTCACGAATAACCTCATCTAAGATATCCCAAACTTCTGGGTGTTCTTTTTCAACAAGCTTCTTTGCCTGCTTCACAGTCGATGAGTATCCCTTTGCATCAAGCCTCGCATAAATAAATGGTTTAAATAATTCGAGAGCCATTTTTTTGGGAAGACCACATTGATGCAATTTCAACTCAGGTCCTGTCACAATAACAGAACGACCTGAGTAATCAACGCGTTTCCCTAGCAAATTTTGACGAAACCGCCCTTGTTTCCCCTTCAACATATCTGAAAGTGACTTTAGTGGACGCTTATTAGCTCCTGTAATCACTCGACCACGGCGACCATTATCAAACAGTGCATCAACAGCTTCCTGTACCATACGCTTTTCATTGCGCACAATAATTCCAGGAGCACGCAACTCAATCAACCGTTTCAATCTGTTATTACGATTGATAACCCGTCGATAAAGATCGTTCAAATCTGACGTTGCAAAACGACCACCATCAAGAGGAACTAATGGGCGTAGATCTGGTGGAATGACCGGAATCGTTTTCATAATCATCCATTCCGGTCGATTTCCAGATTCAAGGAAATTTTCAACAATTTTGAGTCGTTTAATTAATTTCTTCTGCTTTAATTCTGAAGTTGTTTCAGATAATTCAATGCGCAAATCATTTGCAACTTTTTCTAACTCCATGCTAGCTAAAAGCTCATAAATCGCTTCAGCACCAATCATGGCTGTAAATTGATCTTCTCCAAACTCATCAACCGCAAGCATATACTCTTCTTCAGAAAGGAGCTGATAAAGCTTAAGAGATGTCAATCCTGGTTCCGTTACAATATAATTTTCAAAATAAAGAACTCGTTCAATATCCTTCAAAGTTAAATCTAAAAGAGTAGAAATTCGACCTGGTAATGACTTAAGAAACCAAATATGAGCAACGGGGGCTGCAAGCTCAATATGCCCCATACGCTCACGCCGTACACGCGAAAGAGTAACTTCTACACCACATTTTTCACAGATAATACCCTTATATTTCATGCGTTTATATTTGCCGCATAAGCATTCATAATCTTTAATTGGACCAAATATACGTGCACAAAAAAGACCGTCACGTTCTGGCTTAAAAGTCCGATAATTAATAGTCTCAGGCTTCTTGATCTCACCATACGACCAAGACAAAATCTTCTCAGGACTCGCAATAGAAATACGAATAGAGTCAAATGTCTGCGCTGGCGCCTGAGGATTGAAAAGATTCATGACCTCGTGGTTCATGCCGTTCTCCTTCAAAGATTTTTAAAACCTGTTACAATAGCTCTTAATTTCATCACAGATCTGAACTTAAAACCTGTTTCTATTTTTAAAGTCGCCTGTGCTATCTTAATAGAAATTTTTTTGTTTAGCCTCTCAGGACAATGAGAGCGCACTATTTCTAGTGCACCCTCTTTAAATTATTGTTCTGCTGTGTCAGATAATGCCCGTTGTGCAATAAATTCACGCGCATCATCAAGTTCTACATTAAGAGCAAGTGAACGCATTTCTTTTACCAGCACATTAAAGCTTTCAGGTATCCCCGCTTCAAATGTGTCATCACCGCGCACAATTGCCTCGTAAACTTTGGTTCGACCAGCCACATCATCCGATTTAACTGTCAGCATTTCCTGTAAAGTATATGCAGCACCATAAGCTTCAAGCGCCCAAACTTCCATTTCACCAAAACGCTGACCACCAAACTGCGCCTTCCCACCTAACGGCTGCTGCGTAACAAGTGAATAAGGCCCTATCGAGCGCGCATGAATTTTATCATCAACAAGATGATGCAATTTAAGCATATAAATGTATCCCACCGTCACTGGACGATCAAAAGGTTCCCCAGTACGACCATCATAAAGTGTCACTTGCCCTGAACTATCCAAGCCTGCATCTTCCAGCATCATGTTAATATCAGCTTCATGTGCACCATCAAAAACAGGAGTTGCAATCGAAACACCCTTCATCATCTGCTGTGCCAATTTATAAATGCTTTCGTTGTCATACTGGCGTACTGATTCATTACGATCATCATCAGGAATAAAATTCTCAATACGCTGACGTAAAGGAAGTATATCCCCCGTCGCTTGATAATGTTCCACTAAGTCACCAATCTTCTTGCCCATACCAGCACAAGCCCAACCAAGATGTGTTTCAAGAATTTGACCAACATTCATACGACTAGGCACACCAAGTGGATTTAATACAATATCAGCATGTGTACCATCTTCAAGAAACGGCATATCTTCCACTGGAACAATCCGCGATACAACACCTTTGTTACCATGACGCCCTGCCATCTTATCACCTGGTTGAATTTTGCGCTTCACAGCTACAAAAACCTTTACCATTTTCATGACACCAGGGGGCATTTCATCGCCCCTTTGAACCTTCTCAACTTTATCCATAAATCGACGCTGCAATGCTTCTTTTGACTCATCATACTGCTTGCGTAAAGCCTCAACCTCATTCTGAAGCTTCTCATCTTCAACCGCAAACTGCCACCATTGTGAACGTGGATAATCAGCCATAATCATGCTATCAAGCACATTACCTTTTAAAAATCCCTTCGGACCCTCTATAGCAACATTACCCGTTAACATATCAGCAAGACGTGCATAAACGTTGCGATCAAGAATCGACTGTTCGTCATCGCGATCTTTAGCTAAACGTTCAATTTCTTCACGTTCAATTGCCATCGCACGTTCATCTTTTCCCACACCGTGGCGATTAAAAACACGAACCTCAACAACAGTTCCAAAAGTTCCAGGAGGCATTCGCATAGAAGTATCACGAACATCTGAAGCCTTTTCTCCAAAAATTGCACGTAAAAGCTTTTCCTCTGGTGTCATAGGACTTTCACCCTTTGGTGTAATTTTGCCAACCAAAATATCACCAGGCTGAACTTCAGCACCAATATAAATAATACCAGCCTCATCAAGATTTCTTAACGCTTCTTCTGCGACATTAGGAATATCACGCGTAATTTCTTCTGGTCCAAGCTTTGTATCACGCGCAGCAACTTCAAACTCTTCAATATGAATCGAAGTAAAAACATCATCAGAAACGATGCGCTCAGAAAGTAGAATAGAATCTTCATAATTATAACCATTCCAAGGCATAAATGCTACAAGAACATTCCGCCCAAGAGCTAAATCACCAAGATCCGTAGATGGGCCATCCGCAATGATATCCCCTTTCTCTACTCGATCACCAACATGCACGAGAGGACGTTGATTAATACAAGTAGACTGATTAGAACGCTGAAATTTCTGTAAGCGATAAATATCAACGCCAGATTTTGATGGATCTAGGTCTTCTGTCGCACGGACAACAATACGCGTTGCATCAACTTGATCAACAATACCACCACGTTTTGCACCAATAGCAGCCCCTGAATCACGAGCCACTATTGACTCCATACCTGTACCAACAAATGGCGCTTCAGCACGCACAAGCGGAACTGCTTGACGCTGCATGTTCGAACCCATTAACGCACGATTCGCGTCATCATTTTCCAAAAACGGAATAAGAGCAGCAGCTACCGAAACCAACTGCTTTGGTGACACATCCATCAAATCAACATGATCGCGCGGCGCCATCAAAACTTCACCTGCATGACGGCAAACAACAAATTCTTCCGTAAAACGCCCTTCAGAATCCAATGAAGAATTAGCCTGCGCTACATAATGCTTTGCTTCTTCCATAGCAGAAAGGTAAATAACTTCCGTCGTCACTTTACCATCAATAATTTTGCGATACGGACTTTCAATAAAACCATATTTATTAACGCGCGCGAATGTTGCCAAAGAATTAATCAAACCAATATTAGGACCTTCCGGCGTTTCAATCGGACAGATACGACCGTAATGCGTAGGATGTACGTCACGCACTTCAAATCCTGCTCGCTCACGAGTCAACCCGCCTGGACCAAGAGCAGAAAGACGGCGCTTATGGGTAATTTCTGACAATGGATTGGTTTGATCCATAAACTGCGATAATTGCGAAGATCCAAAGAATTCACGAACTACCGCAGCCGCCGGCTTTGCGTTAATCAAATCCTGTGGCATAACTGTGTCAATTTCGACTGATGACATGCGTTCTTTTATCGCACGTTCCATACGAAGTAAACCAATGCGATATTGATTTTCCATCAACTCCCCAACGGATCGAACGCGACGATTGCCAAGATTATCAATATCATCAATCTCCCCACGACCATCACGCAATTCGACCAGCATCTTAACAACAGCAAGAATATCTTCTTGACGTAAAATGCGCACCGTATCTGGACAATCAAGATCCATACGCAAATTCATCTTAACACGCCCAACAGCTGAAAGATCATAACGCTCTGGATCAAAAAATAATGAATGGAACATAGCTTCTGCTGTATCCATTGTCGGCGGCTCACCTGGACGCATTACCCGATAAATATCAAACAATGCATCCTGCCGACTTTCATTTTTATCCGCTTTTAAAGTATTGCGAATATATGCTCCAATATTCATGTGATCAATATCAAGAATATCAACCTGATCAGCATTAACATCAAGCAAAATCTTTAAAGTCTTTTTATCAATCTCATCACCAGCTTCAAGGTAAATCTCACCTGTCTGATAATTGACTATATCTTCCGCGAGATAAGACCCTAATAAATCATCTTCACTAATTTTAACCGCCTTTAGACCTTTTTCTGCCAAAGACTTTGCAATACGAGCAGTTATTTTTTTACCGACCTCAGCAACTATTTCACCACTATCTGCGTCAACAAGATCAGAAACAAGCTTCATTCCTTTAAAACGATCAACAGTATAAGGAATACGCCACCCATCTCCATCTCGTTGATAAGTAATTTTATTATAAAAAGTCGACAAAATATCTGATGCATCCATACCTAATGCCATCAAAAGACTCGTAACTGGGATCTTACGTCGTTTATCAATACGAGCATAAATAATATCTTTAGCATCAAACTCAATATCAAGCCATGAACCACGATAAGGAATCACACGAGCAGCAAAAAGAAACTTTCCCGACGAATGCGACTTTCCTCTATCATGATCAAAAAAGACGCCTAGAGAACGGTGCATTTGCGAAACAATAACACGCTCCGTACCATTAACAATAAAGGTACCATTTGCTGTCATTAAAGGCATATCACCCATATAAACGCCTTGTTCTTTAATGTCTTTAATGTCCTTCGAACCAGTATCCTCATCAACATCAAATACAATTAAACGTAATATCACTTTTAATGGTGCTGCATAAGTTAAATCGCGCTGACGGCATTCTTCAACATCAAATTTTGGTAAATCAAATTCATAACCAACGAACTCAAGCATAGCTGTGCCAGAAAAATCCGAAATAGGAAATACCGATTTTAAAACAGCCTGCAAACCTTCATCTGGACGCCCACCTTTCGGTTCCTCAACCATAAGAAACTGATCGTACGATGCCTTTTGAACTTCAATAAGATTCGGCATCTCTGCCACTTCAGGAATCTTACCAAAAAATTTGCGCACACGCTTACGACCATTGAATTGAGATGTCATCGCTAGAGTCTGAGCCATCGTCGCTCCTCGATCTTTACTCTTCAAGGTAGACTAAACCTTGAAAGCTTTACGTCATTAATCTGCATATGCAGACCAGTTCATATGATACCCAGTAATGAGCATCACCACCCCACGAACACCAATTATCCATTTATCTGGCTTATGGTAAGGGGCATCAAAAATAACCTCATACCCGTCACAGCTAATGAACTGTTGGAAAACTAAGGCATCCGTCACCTCTCTTCTTTTCAGAAAAAAGGAAATCGACGAGCGCAAACGCTCGCCGATAAAATTAAGTTTACTTAAGTTCAACTTTAGCACCAGCAGCTTCAAGTTGAGATTTAATTTTTTCTGCTTCATCTTTAGAAGCACCCTCTTTAATAGGCTTAGGTGCTCCCTCAACAAGATCTTTAGCTTCTTTAAGGCCAAGCCCAGTAAGAGCACGAACTTCCTTAATAACATTGATTTTTTGAGCACCGCCCTCAACAAGAATAACATCAAATTCTGTTTTTTCTTCAGCAACTGGAGCACCAGCACCAGCAACAGCAGCAACCGCAACAGGAGCAGCAGCCGAAACTCCCCATTTTTCTTCAAGTAACTTAGAAAGCTCTGCAGCCTCCAAAAGAGTGAGGTTAGAAAGGTCTTCTACGATCTTCTCTAGATCAGCCATTTAAAAATTCCTTCAATTAAAAAGTTTGAACAATTATTTAAAACCCATTCAAAAAACAAAAAAAGCATTAATGCCCTTCCGCTAATATGAACACAAAACAGCCTTAAGCCGCTTTGCCCTCCTGAGCATATGCACCAACAACGCGTACAACCTGACCAGCAGGTGCATTAACAACCTGCGCAATACGGGTTGCAGGGGTAGAAATCATACCCACGAGCTTCGCCCGTAATTCATTCAATGAAGGCAATGAAGCCAAAGACTTCACAGCATCCACACTCAAACTCATTGCACCCATTGAACCGCCAAGAATGACAAACTGGTCATTAGTTTTTGCAAAATCAACAGCAACTTTTGGCGCTGCGATTGGATCTTCTGAATAAGCAATAAGAGTCTGTCCAGTAAACAAACTCATCATCGATTCAGATTCCGTGCCCTGAAGAGCGATTTTAGCAAGACGGTTTTTTGCGACTTTAACGGCACCGCCAGCTTCACTCATTTTTGAACGAAGACTGTTCATTTGCGAAACTGTCAGACCAGAATAATGTGCAACAACAACAGAACCAGACTTCCGAAAAGCCTCATTCAGCCATGTAACAAATTCGCGTTTTTCCGCTCTATTCACTGTCTCTCTCCATTTAACAGATTTGCTAAAAACAAATCTGTGGATTACCTTTGATAGCACAAAATATTTATACTATCGATGAGGATCCTGCCCCCTTCTTCACGCGTAGCGATCAAAGGCAACCTTGGCTCAAACCCTTTAAGTTTTTTAACTCTACAGTTCTTACCCCAGTCTCATGCAGGCTTTTTCTCGATTAAGATACTCAATGTATCACCCACAATCTCGGACAGGATATTCTGGAATTTCTTCCAGTATAACCTAAGCTCGACAAAGCTTAGATAGAAAAATGTCGACAAAAATCGACACCCTAAATAAAATTTCGATATTCACATACCCCAAAACAACATCAAAAACCTGCGCTTATATTCACTCCGAACGAACCGTTGCAGGATCAACTTTAACCCCAATACCCATAGTCGAAGAAACCGCAACACGCTTAATATATTCACCTTTTGCTCCCTGTGGTTTAGCTTTAATAACCGCACCAGCAAAAGCTTTAATATTTTCTACTATCTTTTCAACCCCAAAAGAGGCCTTACCAATACCAGCGTGCACAATACCAGCTTTTTCAACACGAAATTCAACAGCACCGCCTTTAGAATCTTTAACAGCACCAGCAACATCAAGCGTAACAGTACCAACTTTTGGATTCGGCATTAAGCTCCGTGGACCAAGAATCTTACCAAGACGACCAACTAAAGGCATCATATCTGGTGTAGCAATACAACGATCAAAATCTATCGTTCCACCATTAATACTCTCAAACAAATCTTCAGCTCCCACAATATCTGCACCAGCAGCCTTAGCTTCCTCTGCTTTGTCCCCACGAGCAAAAACGGCAACACGAATATTTCGCCCAGTTCCATTAGGTAAATGAGCAACACCCCGAACCATTTGATCTGCATGACGCGGATCAACACCTAAGTTCATTGAAATCTCAATTGTTTCATCAAATTTAGCAATTGCGCGCTCTTTAACCATTAAAACAGCATCTGTTAAAGCGTAAAGCTCATTAAAATCAACATCTTTGCGAATGTTTTTTATTCTCTTTGCTAGTTTTCCCATAACATTAGCCCACCACTTCTAAGCCCATAGAGCGAGCAGAACCTTCAACCATACGCATCGCTGCCTCAATGTCATTTGCGTTAAGATCTTTCATTTTTACTTCTGCGATTGAATGAATCTTATCACGAGAAATACTCCCGACAAATACTTTACCAGGCTCCTTCGAACCAGACTTCAAACTTGCTTCCTTCTTCAATAAAAATGATACAGGAGGTGTCTTAAGAGAAAATGTAAATGATTTATCTTGATAATAAGTTATAATCACTGGAATCGGCGCGCCTTTTTCCATTTCTTGCGTAGCCGCATTAAACGCCTTACAAAACTCCATAATATTAATACCACGCTGACCAAGAGCAGGACCAATTGGTGGAGATGGAGTAGCTGCACCTGCAGGAACCTGCAATTTTAACTGACCTATACTTTTTTTTGCCATAATAATTTGCCTTTAATTTGACTGGTAAACTGACAAACCGTCTTGCCAATCACCTGCCGCAGTTGTGTGGTACGGATCATAAAGTCGACAAAAACCAAAAATCACCTCCCACAAGTTACTTAAAGTGATTAAATCACTTTCAAGTTTAATCAAAGTTTTTCAACCTGACTAAATTCTAAGTCAACAGGCGTAGGACGCCCAAAAATCAACACCTCAACCTTAAGGCGAGAGCGTTCTTCTTCCACTTCTTGAACAATACCATTAAATGAAACAAAAGGACCATCAGCAACGCGAACCTGTTCACCAACCTCAAACAACACAGAAGATTTTGGAGAATCAACACCTTCCTGAACTTGCTTAAGAATTTGTTCAGCCTCACGATCAGAAATAGGAACAGGACGCGAATCTGAACCCAAAAAACCAGTCACTTTAGGAGTATTTTTAATAAGATGATACACATCATCTGTTAACTCAACGCAAAGAAGAATATAACCAGGAAAAAATTTACGCTCAGTATCAACTTTACGTCCACGACGAACCTCAACAACACGCTCAGTCGGAACAAAAATTTTTTCAAACAGATGGTCAAGCCCCTTTTGCTTAGCCTCCTTGCTGATAGCCTCCGCTACCTTCTTTTCAAAATTTGAATACGCCTGAACAATATACCAACGAGCAGCCACAGTTATACTTCCTTACACTATCAACTAAAAAGATACTTCAGAAGATCAATACCCTGCCACACACCAAAATGCATAACCTGATCTACTATAAAAAAGAAAGCTGAAGCCAGCGCCGTCACCAATAATACCATAACAGTAGAAATCACTGTTTCACGACGCGTAGGCCACTTCACTTTAGCCGTTTCTATATAAACCTGCTTAAAAAAAGTAATTGGATTGGTTTTAAATGCCATCAGTCACACTATATTCTTTCTAACCTTATTGTGATTTATACAACAAAAAAAATGCGAAAAGCCGACCTTCAACCTTTACATAATTCTGCACTCTTTATTCAATACTGATTCATGCACAAAAAAACAAGCCCTATGTAAAAAAGCAAAGAAGGTAATCAAACTCACCTTCTCAATCAATTAACCACACTCACCTCTGGCAGGGGCAGCAGGGCTTGAACCCGCGACCTGCGGTTTTGGAGACCGCCGCTCTACCAACTGAGCTATACCCCTAATTCGCAAAGAAAAAACACCTTAAAACACACCTTTAGTAACCATTATTTACTCAATAATCTTAGAAACGATACCTGCACCAACAGTACGACCACCCTCACGAATAGCGAAACGAAGTTTTTCTTCCATTGCAATTGGAACAATCAAAGAAACATCCATAGCAACGTTATCACCAGGCATAACCA
>NZ_JBAFWY010000005.1:27500-112500 GCF_036576165.1 Bartonella rhinolophi | reverse complement strand
CAAAAACGTAAATGCTTTCCAAGTGGGGTTTCAAATCTTATGCAATGACTGCATTACTGAGTGGTATGATGTGTGATGCCCTCTAGTATTCAATTTAAAGTGATATTTGCTCTCTTACATATAAAGCAGGAATAAAACATATAAGGGAGGGATAAAAAAGCTGCACAAACCCGTGCAGCTTTTTATTGGTTGCATGCTTGATGAAGGAAAAGTTTTTAAAGCATGAAAGAGTCTTTACGACTTCTGTAACCATAATATCCGAAAATACTGGAAATAATGGCACCAATAAGACCACCCAGAAATCCCCACCAGCCAATGCTAGAGGCTGCCTTTGCAGCTTTGTTGGCTGTGTCTCGTGCATCTTTTGTTGAGGCATTGTCGAGCTGTGTGAACAGTTTATGTGCTTGTTCTTCAAGAGCTTTGATTGCTTGCTCGGTTTTTTCTTCTGCTGTTTGGTAAACATGGAGCGCATGGTTGGCTGTCGTTTGAGCTTCAGAAGGTGTCATGCCATTGTGTATAAGACTGTTGATGACTTCCTTTTGGTTGATATTTGCTATCATGGTTTGTGCGCGATTAGAAAGGCGATCACTGAGATTTTTTAGGTATGTGTGATAGTGTGTAGGATCTTTCTTGTAAGCGGTTATCGTAGAATTGATCTCGTGCACGGCTGCCTTATAAAATTCCTGCAAGCGGTCAGAATTGAGTGCAGAAATGTCGCTTTTGTTCAGAAGAGTGCGCAAATCGCTGCGTAATTGATCAAAGAAATGTCCATTGTTGTTTGGATCTTGCAACAAATGTTCAAACTCTTCAATATTTAATTTTGTCAACACAGGGGGGTGACTGGTCCCTAAGGGGAGAGTGGATTGTGGTGCCCCAGAATTGTTCTCTAAGGCAGCTTGAGCGCTTAGGCTGGCTACACTTGAAACCAAAAGAGTGGCTTGGATCGTCATAAGAAGCGTTAACAACGCCCATGTTAAAAATCCATGTAAAGCGCCTGATATTTGCGCAAAACGTCCAGCAATAAAACTACCACTTGCAAGGCTGAAAAGCATAACAATAAGCGAGCCTATGCCAACAGATAAAAAACTTCCTCCAAATGGAGAGGAAGAATAAGGGTCAATTTGTCCTAATCCTAATGCGGCTACAAAAAAAGATAAGCAGATCGATGTCGCAAGTGCGGTCACTAAACCTGCAAATATTGCTGACCATGAAATAGACGGGAAAAAAAAGGGATAATCTGTTGCTACAATCGTATCTTCTAAATAAGGGCTATCAAATAATGGATCTCTGGGAATGCGGGTTTCCATGGGATGGTCTCCTTGTAATAATTCTACAAGTTAAAATGCTCGTTGAATAATTATGTTCCAAAGTGAGTAGAAAACATCAAAAAGAGATGCGGATTATTCTCCTGAAAGTCTTGTAAAAAAGCTTCTGGGATAAATTTGTAAAGCAAAAGCTGGTGTTTATTGCGTAACGTTAAGTCTAGAAAGTCATTGCAGTGTGCTTTTCTATAAGATAGACACGAGTTATTCGTAGATACATATTGTTGCTAGAGAAAAACATGTCATCAAAACAAGAAAAAATCAAAGCCCGTTTACCACGTGGTTTTGTTGATCGTATGAACGCACAGTTGTATGCAACTGAAACAATGATTGCTCAGATTCGTGAAGTTTATGAGCTTTACGGTTTTGAAGCGCTGGAAACACCAATTTTTGAATATACGGATGTTCTTGGGAAGTTTTTACCTGACGCAGATCGTCCAAATGCAGGAGTGTTTTCTTTACAAGATGATGATGAGCAATGGATGTCTTTGCGTTATGATCTTACCGCGCCGCTTGCACGTTATTTCGCAGAGAATTTTGAAATTTTGCCAAAACCTTATCGAAGTTATCGTCTTGGTTTTGTTTTTCGTAATGAAAAACCTGGACCAGGGAGGTTTCGGCAATTTATGCAGTTTGATGCTGATATTGTTGGAACACCAGCAGTAGCCGCTGATGCTGAAATCTGCATGATGGCAGCCGATAGTTTAGAAAAACTAGGGATTGCACGTCATGATTATGTTATTCGTTTAAATAATCGAAAAATTTTGGATGCTGTTTTGGAGCAAATTGGCTTGAGAGAAAGTGAACAGGGTGAAAAACGTTTAACTGTTCTCAGGGCGATTGATAAACTAGATAAATTTGGTTCTGAAGGGGTGCGTTTGCTTTTAGGTAAGGGACGTCTAGATGAAAGTGGTGATTTCACCAAGGGAGCCGAGCTGAAGGAGAAAGAGATTGATTGTATTCTCGCTTTGACTGCTGTTGAAGCTGAAACAGCAGATGAAGCGATTGATACCCTTAAAAAAGTGGTTGGCAATCATGCTCAGGGGCTTGAAGGGGTTCGCGAACTTGAAATAATGCAGGCTATTTTTACAGAAAATGGTTATCACGATCGCATCAAGATTGATCCATCGGTGATACGTGGACTGGACTATTATACAGGACCTGTTTTTGAGGCAGCGTTGCTTTTCGATGTTCTCAATGATGATGGGAAAAAAGTTGTTTTTGGATCTGTTGGTGGTGGAGGGCGCTATGATGGGTTGGTTGCGCGCTTTCGTGGTGAAAATGTTCCAGCAACAGGTTTTTCAATAGGCGTATCACGCTTGATATCGGCTTTGCAAAACCTTGGCAAGTTGCCTGTGGAGGAAACTGCGGGACCAGTTGTGGTTTTGATGATGGATAAAGAGCCAGAGGCAGTTGCGCGATATCAAAAAATGGTAATGCAGTTGCGCAATGCGGGAATTCGTTCTGAGCTTTATTTGGGAGGAGCGGGGATCAAAGCGCAGATGAAATATGCAGATCGGCGTCATGCCCCTTGTGTGGTGATCCAAGGGTCACAAGAACGAAAAGATGGGAAAATACAAATCAAAGATTTGGTCGAAGGTGCGCGGCTGTCGCATGAAATTAAGGATAATCAAACATGGCGCGAAAGTCGACCAGCGCAAATCATGGTTGATGAAGATCAATTGGTCAAAGCAGTACAGACTATTTTAGCAACCCAAAAATTATAAAATTTTGATGCTTTAAATATCAAAACTGTTGTCTCAAAATAAATGAAAATTAAATAACACAAACTCCTTTGAAAAAAGAAGCTTGTGTCATTTTTTGTTAAGTGATTTTGACTTGGAATTAACTTTTTAGTGCTTTTAAAATACTTTGCGGTGAGGAAACTTCATAAGGGTCTGTCGTGCAATTGTCTGAGAAACCTTCTTCTTCAAACCATTGCTCAATAACTCCATCGTTAATAACAGCAGCATAGCGCCATGAACGCATTCCAAAACCAAGATTGTCTTTGGCAACCAACATTCCCATTTTGCGTGTGAATTCGCCCGAGCCATCGGGGATTAATTTCACATTTTTAATGTCTTGTGTTTTTCCCCAAGCATTCATGACAAAAGTATCATTAACAGAAAGGCAGTAAATTTCATCAATGCCCTCTTTTTTAAACTCATCATAAAGCTTTTCAAAATCAGGGAGCTGAAAGGTTGAGCAAGTAGGCGTAAAAGCTCCTGGAAGAGAAAAGAGAATAACCCGTTTTCCTTTAAAATAAGTATCACTGTTCACATCTTGCCACCGATAAGGGTTATTCCCACCAATTGATTCATCACGCACGCGTGTGTGGAAGGTTACGCTGGGAACTTTTTTGCTCATCATAATTATGCTCCTATATCTTTTATGAGAGGTATGTTTAAAAGCGCGTTGAAGAACGCATTTCAAACAAGTGTATATTATTGCAATGAGTTTGCAAATATTTCATTCTTCCGTCAAGTAGAATCATGGTCGACTTTGGGGGATGTTCACCTTAAAATCAAACAAAAGGATATGAAGGCACTTTCATGATCATAATAAACACAGTTTTGACCACGGCTTTTGATGATCAAAAACTGGGAACATCTGGTTTGCGCAAAAGAGTGTCTGTTTTTCAACAGCCCCATTATGTTGAAAATTTTATTCAATCTCTTTTTAATAGCATTGGGAATGTTGAGGGAAAATTGTTCATTCTTGGAGGAGATGGACGCTATTTTAATCGCACGCTTATTCAAATTGTATTAAAAATGGCAGCCGCTCATGGTATCGCTTGTGTAAAAGTTGGAAGAGGAGGCATTTTATCTACACCTGCTGTTTCACATCTTATTCGCAAATATCATGCACAGGGTGGTATTATTCTTTCGGCAAGTCACAATCCTGCAGGTGCAGATGGGGATTGTGGTATAAAATACAATATCTCTAATGGTGGACCTGCTCCTGATGCTCTGTGTGAAGTTATTTTTGCGACATCAAAACGTCTTTCTTCTTATAAAATTGTTGAAGCTCCAGACGTTGATTTAGAGGTGGAAGGTACGACCTTTATAGGGACTATGCAGGTCGATATTATTGATCCTGTAGAAGATTATGTTGCTTTGATGCAAAAAATTTTTGATTTTGATCGCATTGCTGAGGCAGTTGCAGAAGGATTAACTTTGCGATTTGATGCGATGCATGCGGTGACGGGGCCTTACGCACGAGAAATTTTTGAAAAATGCTTAGGATTTTGTCAGGGGACGGTGGTGAATGGTACTCCTTTGCCAGATTTTGGAGGGAGGCATCCAGATCCAAATTTGATTCATGCTAAGGATCTCTATGATGTGTTGATGTCTGATTATGCACCAGATCTTGGAGCTGCGTCAGATGGCGATGGAGATCGTAATCTCATTATCGGTCGGAAACAATTTGTTACGCCTTCCGATTCTTTGGCTATTATGGTTGCACATGCACATCTTATTAGAGGTTATCGGCAAGGGGTTAGGGGGGTTGCTCGCTCTATGCCAACGGGGCGTGCAGTGGATCTTGTTGCTCAAAAAAAAGGATTGAATTGTTTTGAAACGCCAACGGGCTGGAAGTTTTTTGGGTCGCTTTTGGATGATGAAAAGGTGACTTTTTGTGGTGAAGAAAGCTTTGGAACAGGATCGCATCACATCCGTGAAAAGGACGGTTTGTGGGCTGTGTTATTTTGGTTAAATCTTTTAGCTGTGACGGGAAAGTCTGTAGCACAAATTGTTCAGCAACACTGGTGCACTTATGGACGTTTTTACACTTTACGTCATGATTATGAAGAAGTGGAGATACAAAAAGCATATGCAATCTTGGATCAGTTGCGTACGCATTTACCACAGGCAGGAACAAAAGTTGCTGGATTAACAGTCGAAAAAGCAGATGATTTTGTCTATTGTGATCCTGTTGATCAAAGTGTTAGCACACGACAAGGAATACGCATTTTTTTTGATAATGGAGCACGGTTAGTGGTGCGCTTGTCTGGGACAGGAACGGTGGGCGCTACCTTGCGGCTTTATTTTGAACAGTATGAAAGCGATTCACGCAAACATACAAAAGAGCCGCAAGAAGTGTTTCAACCTTTACAACAAGCGGCACTGCAATTGTTAAATATACATCACCACTTAGGTTGCAAGCGACCCAATATTATTACATAGAAATCTGTATTAAGTGACCTAGTCGTGAGTGGTGAATCATGTTTGAAAAATCAATTGGCTGCTCGTAATCATCTCTAAAAAATCTAGCTTTAACGACTGACGAAACAATCATGATAGCGCTCAGTAACAGCGATGATCTCTAACCCATAAAATCTTCTCATAAAGTGCAAAAGCATAAGCTTTAATACGTGAAGTGCATATCATTTTTGTTGCTTTTACAACTCCAACTGCTTGTTTATAATTAATTTGTTCATGAGCAATTTCTGGCGCAGAAGTTGTTTATGAATATGAGAAAATGTTTCACTGCAGCAGACGGTACTTTAAATTGCTAAAACAACAACTTCCATTTGGGTCGTTCCCGACCCAAATGATTCTATCATAGAGATGATCTGTATTTAAGTGATTTATTGTGGGTGGATCATCTTTTTGGGATCAACCAATTGGTCATAATCTTCTCCAGAAACACCAGCTTTGATAGCTTCAGCACGCAAAGTGGTATCATTTTTATGCGCTGCTTTGGCAATTTCAGCAGCCTTTTCATAACCAATTTTTGGTGCAAGAGCTGTGACTAACATGAGAGAACGTTCCATGAGAGAGTGGATATGGACGCGATTGGCACGGAGTCCTTGAACGCAATGCGTATCAAAAGAACGCATGCAATCTCCAAGAAGGGTAATCGATTGTAAAACATTATAGCCAATCACAGGCTTATAAACATTGAGTTCAAAATGTCCCTGACTTGCGGCAAATGTGATGCTGGTATGATTACCGAAAACTTGACATGCAACCATAGTCATTGCTTCACATTGGGTAGGATTGACTTTCCCTGGCATAATAGAAGACCCTGGTTCATTTTCTGGGAGCTCGAGTTCTCCCAAGCCTGAGCGTGGACCTGAGCCTAAAAATCGAATGTCATTGGCAATTTTGAAAAGATCAGCTGCAAGTGCATTTAAGCTTCCATGGAAATGTGCAAGTGCTCCATGATGTGCAAGTGCTTCAAATTTGTTATGAGCAGTTTTAAAGGTTATTCCTGTAAGAGTGCTGATGTTTTTAGCAAATGCAACGTCAAACCCCTGTGGTGCATTAAGCCCCGTTCCAACAGCAGTGCCCCCTTGGGCAAGCATCTGGACATCGTCAAGAGCTGTTTCAATGCGCTCGCGGTTGGCTTTTAGTGCAGCTCGGTAGCCTGAAAATTCTTGCCCCAACGTTAGGGGTGTTGCATCTTGCGTGTGGGTGCGCCCAATTTTAATGATGTCGGCAAATTCTTCTTCTTTTTTTTCTAAAGTGGTAATAAGGGCATCAAGGATGGGAAATAAGTGTTGGCGTGTTTGTAGTGTAGTTGCAATGTGGAGCGCTGTGGGAAAAGAATCGTTTGATGATTGGCTCATATTGACGTGGTCATTGGGGTGAACGGGTGCTTTGCTGCCAAGTTTCCCTCCCAAGAGCATGCTTGCATGGTTGGCAATGACTTCATTTACGTTCATATTGCTTTGTGTGCCAGAACCTGTTTGCCAGACAGAAAGTGGAAAATGCGTGTCAAATGTGCCTGCAAGGACTTCGTCTGCGGCAGTAACAATCGCTTTCCCTATGTTTTGCGGAAGTTTGCCTTTTTCCATATTTACAAGGGCTGCGGCTTTTTTGATAAGGCTTAAGGCATAGATAACGGTGAGAGGCTGTTTTTCTATACCGATATTAAAATTATGGAGAGAACGTTCAGTTTGCGCCCCCCAATAACGATCTTGGCGTACCGAAATCGTTCCAAAGCTATCTGTTTCCTGACGTGTTTCAACCATGATAAAATCCTTTTATGTTCACAGGTTCATAAAAGGATAGATAACGCAAAATAGAAAATAGAGGCAAGGCTTTGGAGCTTCTTTAAGATAAATTTTATGAGAATTGTTGACATTGTGAAGGAGGGATTTTATATTTTTACCATTGTTAGCACTCATTCCTAGAGAGCGCTAACAATGACTTAAGATTAATGCAATTCTAATTAAGTTTAAGGATTTAGAATATGGCTAACATACAATTCCGTCCACTTCACGATCGTGTCGTTGTCCGTCGAGTTGAATCTGAAAGCAAGACTGCTGGCGGGATTATCATCCCCGATACAGCAAAAGAAAAACCTCAAGAAGGGGAAGTTATTGCTGTTGGCAATGGCGCTCTTGATGATAATGGGAAGCGTGTGCCTTTAGAAGTGAAAGCGGGGGATCGTATTTTGTTTGGAAAATGGTCTGGAACCGAAGTAAAGATTAATGGTGAAGATCTCTTAATCATGAAAGAATCTGACATTATGGGAATTTTGGGGTAATTGAGCCTCTCAATTTTTTCATCTTGTAATATTTTTAGACAAAAACTCCAAGGAGAAATTAAATGGCTGCTAAAGAAGTCAAATTTGGCCGTGAAGCACGTGAGCGTTTGGTGCGTGGTGTTGATATCCTTGCTAATGCTGTTAAGGTAACGCTCGGCCCTAAAGGTCGCAATGTGGTGATTGATAAATCATTTGGTGCACCTCGCATCACAAAAGATGGTGTATCTGTTGCAAAAGAAATCGAACTGGAAGATAAGTTCGAAAATATGGGTGCGCAAATGTTGCGTGAAGTGGCTTCTAAAACCAATGACATTGCTGGTGATGGAACAACAACTGCAACTGTTTTGGGACAAGCTATTGTACAAGAAGGGGTAAAAGCCGTTGCTGCTGGCATGAACCCAATGGATCTGAAACGTGGGATCGATGCTGCTGTTGATGAAGTGGTGGCAAATCTTTTCAAAAAAGCAAAGAAAATCCAAACTTCAGAAGAAATCGCACAAGTGGGAACAATTTCTGCTAATGGTGCTGCAGAAATCGGTAAAATGATTGCTAATGCCATGGAAAAAGTTGGCAATGAAGGTGTCATTACCGTGGAAGAAGCAAAAACTGCTGAAACCGAATTGGAAGTTGTGGAAGGAATGCAATTCGACCGTGGATATCTTTCCCCTTATTTTGTCACAAATGCTGACAAAATGGTGGCAGATCTCGATGATCCTTACATCCTTATTCACGAAAAGAAATTGTCTAATTTACAATCTCTTTTACCAGTGCTTGAAGCTGTTGTTCAGTCTGGCAAACCACTTCTCATTATTGCTGAGGATGTTGAAGGTGAAGCTTTGGCAACGCTGGTTGTCAACAAGCTACGCGGTGGTTTGAAAATTGCTGCTGTGAAAGCTCCAGGATTTGGTGATCGCCGTAAAGCAATGCTCGAAGATATTGCAATCTTGACATCTGGTCAGGTTATTTCTGAAGATGTTGGTATTAAATTAGAAAATGTCACTTTGGATATGCTTGGTCGTGCAAAGAAAGTGAATATTTCTAAAGAAAACACCACGATTATTGATGGTGCAGGGAAAAAAGCTGAAATCGATGCACGCGTTAATCAGATTAAGGTGCAGATCGAAGAAACAACTTCTGACTATGATCGTGAAAAACTGCAAGAAAGACTTGCAAAACTTGCTGGTGGTGTTGCTGTTATCCGTGTTGGCGGTGCAACAGAAGTTGAAGTGAAAGAAAAGAAAGATCGTGTTGATGATGCCTTGAATGCAACACGTGCTGCTGTGGAAGAAGGTATTGTTGCTGGTGGTGGAACAGCGTTATTGCGTGCTGCAAATGCGTTGACTGTTAAAGGAAGCAATCCTGATCAAGAAGCTGGTATCAATATTGTGCGCCGTGCATTACAGGCACCAGCACGTCAAATTGCTACCAATGCAGGTGAAGAAGCAGCAATTATTGTTGGAAAAGTGCTTGAAAATAATTCAGACACATTTGGTTACAACACTGCAACAGGTCAATTTGGTGATTTGATTGCTCTGGGAATTGTTGATCCAGTAAAAGTTGTGCGTTCTGCTCTTCAGAATGCTGCGTCAATTGCGAGCCTTCTCATTACAACAGAAGCAATGGTTGCTGAAGTTCCAAAGAAAGATGCTCCAGTGCCTCCAATGCCTGGTGGTGGAATGGGCGGAATGGGCGGAATGGATTTTTAAAGCCCTTTCGTACAAAGATAAAATTATACAATGATAAAAAAAAACGGGTTTATGCAACCCGTTTTTTTGTACAATCTTTTTTTCATGCGGATAATTTCTCTTTATGCATAATGCATATCTTCTATAAGAGAAAGAGTAGAAAAAATTTCTATGATTTTTTTATCTCATATAGGCATTGCCAGCTCACACAAGCTCTGCCAGCTTGCTACCCAATGCAGGTGAAGAAATAACTGATAACTTTTGGCAAAGTGCTTGAAAATAATGCAGATATATTGATGTGCTATGATTGTACAGCAGATTTTGCTCTTTATGGACGTGTCTTTTTTTTTGCGCTCAGCTTGTGCTTAGTAAATATTTTTGTGAGGAACATCTTTCCTTAAAGAATGTTGTGCTTTGGAAGTATTTTGCTTTAGCAATGGACAAGGAGCACTTCTTGCTCTATGACCCTCGCATATGAATGATTTTTCTTGCGCAAAAGAGGGAATATATGAGCCAATATCCTAAATGTCCTCATTGTAGTGGTCTTTATACCTATGAAGATGGTGATCATTTTGTGTGTCCTGAATGTGCACATGAATGGTCACAAGAGAGTGAAGATTCTTCTCTTACTCATATTGTTTATGATGCTAATGGTCATGTCTTGGCAAATGGGGATAGCGTTATGGTGGTCAAAGACCTTAAAGTAAAGGGTGCTGCATCTGTTCTCAAGAGTGGTACTAAGGTAAAAAATATTCGCTTAGTGGATGGCGATCATAATATTGACTGCAAGATTTCTGGAATTGGTCAAATTGGCTTAAAATCGCAATTTGTTAAAAAAGTTTAATTCGTTACAGTCTGTGAAGCGCTTTTTGCTATGCAAAGCGCATATTTACAAAAATTGATTTACAAGGGTTGAAGTGCGTTTCCACAAGGGATTTTCAATATTCTCAAAGGAGGTATTTGGAGATTTGTTTTGGGGCAATGTGGTATGTTAGAAGTAAGCCATGTCTTTTAAGTGGCAACACTCCATGGTGTCGGTGCGCTTATATTATGTGCATGTGACATTTTCCTTTATTGGTATATTTAAAAATTTCCTCTTTTTTATTACTGCGTCATGACTTCGACACCCTTTATGATGGTCATTAATAAGTGAAGAGGGCGTTATGGTGATGAAAAATCTGTAAAGTTAGAAGGTACTTTGTATCTGTCTTAAAGGATGGTACAAAAATGAAGAATATTCACTTGGGGGAGAGAGTGATAAGAGAGCGATTTTTTGTACAACCTCACCTTGTATTTATTGTGGCATAGCTTCAACACCTAGAACTTCTGGGATAAAATGCCGTAAAAGATTTTCAATGCCGTGTTTAAGCGTTGCGGTTGAGGAGGGACAACCAGCGCAAGCTCCTCGCATGTTAAGGTAAACAATACCATTTTCGAAGCCGCGGAAAGTAATATCTCCACCATCATTTGCAACAGCTGGACGAACACGCGTTTCAAGGAGTTCTTTAATTGTTGAGACAATATCAGCATCTTTTTCGGCATAAAATTCTTCATTGAGTGCGTGGGTTTGTGCTTGTGTTGTCGCGTTGGTAGTGATTACTGGATCACCAGACAAAAAATGCTCCATAATTGTACCCAAAATGGCTGGCTTGAGATGCTGCCACTCACCATCTTTTTTGGTTACAGTAATGAAGTCGTAGCCTAAAAAAACACCACTGATATTGGGAATATTAAAGAGTTTAGCCGCTAAAGGTGAACTGTTAACGCTTTCTTCATGAGAACGAAATTCTAATACACCCTCGGGAAGAACCACGCGTCCTGGCAAAAATTTAAGTGTTGCAGGATTTGGTGTGGCTTCAGTCTGAATAAACATATATTCTCCTTTTGCTGTTAAAGCTTAGGTAGGTAATTGAGGTTTTAGGCAACAGATTCAATATCTTCATCTGCAAGATTGCTGGGAATGACGGTCACAGGGATTGAAAAAGCGGCTCCTCGATAAGCGATTAATTGAACAAGCGGCCCTGGTCCTTCGGTATGTTCACTTGCAGCTAAAACAATAAGAGCAATCTCTTTATCTTGATCGATCAGTTTTAAAATTTCATCAACTTTCTTGCCTTCACGTACAATCATTTCTGCGTCAAGAGCGTGAGAGGTATGTACATCATCAGCGATTTGTTTCAGTACTGTATAGGCGTTTTGTGTTAATTCCGTGCGCATAACGTCATTTACACCTAAAAAATGTTGAAACTCTGAACTATCAATGACAGAGAGCAATACCAAAGTTCTTTGGGTATTTTGAGCATGTTGTGCAGCAAAAGCAACAGCACGTCGACATTCTGGTGTTTCATCGATAATGACTAAAATTTTTCGCTTGTGATCTTTTTTCGGGCTTTTGTGCTGAGAAACCATGCATTTTCCCTATTTTTTACAGGCAGTTTTTTAACTTTTGACGGTTAAGATTTCATTATTTCATGTATTATGCAAAAATCCAACAATTTCGCGAATTTTTTTCATATTTTTTTCTGCCAATGCACTGGCGCGTTCTGCACCATCACGCAACACAGAGTCAATATAACCACTTTCTTGATGCAGACGACGGAATTCTTTTGTTAGTGGTGCAAGCTTATGAACAGCAAGATCAGCTAAAGCTGTTTTAAAAAGGGAAAATTGTTGTCCAGAAAATTCTAAAAGAGCCTTTTCTTTACTTATTGCTGCAAGAGCTGCATAAATGCCAAGCAAATTATCAACTTCTGGTCGCTCTTTCAAGTCAGCAAGTGTGTTGGGAAGAGGGGCAGAGTCCGTTTTTGCTTTGCGTATTTTTTTTGCGATAAGATCAGCATCATCCGTCAAATTAATACGCGAAAAATCTGAAGGATCTGATTTTGACATCTTTTTTGTTCCATCGCGCAAAGACATAACGCGCATGGCAGTTTCTCCAATCAGTGCTTCTGGTATGGGAAAAAATCCTTGTTTTTTTTCCTCTCCTATTTCTATAGGAATACTAAAATTTAAATCTTCAATACGGTGAGCATAATCGCTGTTGAATTTTTGCGCAATATCACGCGTCAGTTCAACATGCTGCTTTTGATCTTCACCCACGGGAACATGTGTTGCACGGTAGAGCAAAATATCAGCAGCCATCAAGCTTGGATAAGCAAAAAGTCCAAGGGATGCTTGTTCACGATTTTTTCCTGCTTTATCTTTAAACTGCGTCATGCGTTGAAGCCAGCCAATACGGGCAATACAGTTTAAAATCCATGCTAATTCAGCATGTTGAAAAACCCGTGATTGATTGAAAACGATTTGTTTCTTAGGGTCAATGCCAGCAGCTAAAAAAGCTGCTGTAACAGCTCTGGTTGATTCACTTAAAGTTTGTGGATCTGGATTGACTGTGAGTGCATGCATATCGACAACGCAATACAAGCAGTTATAGGATGCTTGTAGTTCAACCCAGTGTTTGATAGCTCCAAGATAATTGCCAAGATGCAAATTTCCACTTGGTTGTACACCAGAAAAGATCAGCGGTATGAAGGTACTCATGGGATCGTTCTTTCTTCATGAAGTCATTTATTTTATGCGTTGTGGCAAAGCATTTTGCTGAAAGCAAGAATAAAATATCACAGACGTTGTCTGAAATTTTTGAGAGCAAGAAAAAAAGAACGGATGTCGAATAAAAAATATGCGATAAAATATACCAATATGATGACAATCATTATTCCTGCTAAAGTTCCTGCACGCAAAAAAAATGACGCTTGTAAAGATAAAGGAAAAGACAAAAAATCAAGCATATAATAGAGTATGATCATATTGAAAAAAGTGGCAATAATCAGATGTATTATTCGTTTTATCAGTTGTGCATCATATTTCCAATAACCGCGCTTGATGAGAACACAACAAAGCAACAGTGTATTAACCCACCCAGAGGTAATTTCAGCAATAACAATACCGCGTGCTGACAAAATGGGGAATAACGTTAAAGCAAGGCTGACATTGATAAAAACGCAAATGCCTGTAAAAATCATGGGTGTTTTCGTATCTTCACGGGCAAAAAAATTAGGAATAAAAACTTTTATCAAGACAAATGCTGGGAGTCCTAATCCATAAAGCTCAAGGAGCTGTGCAACATGGTATGTTGATTGGCTTGTAAATTGCCCACGCTCAAAAAGCAAACTGACGATTGGGTTGGAAAGCAGTAAAAAAGCGACAGATGCAGGCAATGTTAACAAAAGAGTTAATTCAATGGCGCGGTTTTGCAAATCATGGGTCTCTTTATGCTTTTTGCTGCGTATAGCTCTTGTTAATTCTGGCAAAAGAACAGTCGCTACGGCAATTGCCACCACTCCCAATGGTAATTGATAAAGGCGATCAGCATAAACTAAAGAAGATACAGCTCCCGATTGGCTAGAAGCAATGTTGGTATTGATTAATAAATTGATTTGCGTAATTCCTCCTGTAATGGCAGCAGGAAATGCTAAAATTAAAAGTTTGCGAACATTGGGGCTAAAATGAGGGCGGCGAAAAGAAATCTTCATTCCGTTGTGACGCAAAGCAATTGCAATCAAGATAAGCTGAAGAAATCCTGCTGCCATGACACCCCAAGAAAGGTTTAAGCCAATGTACCAAGCGTCAAGTTGATAGATCCAAGCATAGGCGAGGACACCAATCAAAATAATATTCAAAAAAAGAGGAGCAATGGCTGCGACAAAATAGCGTCGTAGAGCATTAAGCATTCCTCCCATCATAGCTGCTAAAGACATGCATGTTAAATAAGGAAACATGATTGCGGTAAAATGAATCGTGGCGTTAAATTTTGTTGCATCTTCCGCAAACCCTGGAGCAATAAGGGTTCGTACCAAAAAAGGCATGCTAAGTTCCATGGCAATGGTTAAGAGCAAAAGCAATGAAAAAAGTACACCAAAGACCTCTTCTGCAAATTGGCATGCGGTTTCTTTCCCATCTTCGGTAATCTTTTTTGAAAAAAGAGGAACAAAAGCTGCGTTAAAGGCACCTTCAGCAAAAAAACGGCGAAATGTGTTGGGAAAACGAAAAGCAGCATTAAATGCGTCGGAAACAGGACCTGTACCAAGAGCCGCTGCCATCAGCATTTCGCGCACAAAGCCGAAAATGCGGCTCATTAAAGTTCCAGAGGCAACGGTTGCAAATTTTTTAATCAGGGTCATAAAAATACATCGGGTTCATTATGAAGAAGAGGTGATGAAAAGGCGAGTAAAATAATTTGAGATCGTGAAAATTTGATCAGCATGTCGATACAATATATATTTTGAAATTGTTTTACGATGGTGTTTATCTTTCTGTCAACAAGGGTGCATTGAGAGCAGTTGATTTCTTTTTGTTTTGCTACGTTACAAATTTTTATTGTTTACATAAAATAATTAAAGACTCTTTTACTTAAAATTTGGTAGTATAATGTGGTGTAAAAAATAAAAAAAACTACAGAGAATGAATTTGTTGGTGATGATCTATATCATTGGTGAGTAGTTTCATTTTTGTTAGATATTATGCGCACAAGTTTTTTGTATTTTGGGGACTCTTGCTTGGAATAATATCTACATTTATTGTTCTTAACTCTTTATGTTGCTTCTCTTTTTGCATCCAAACGATTTATGTATCGTGTGTTTCATCTTTTCAAAACTGTTTTACATATATGCCAATTCCTCTTTCTTGATTTGTGAGAGAAGAATTTTTGCCAATTTATAATAAAATATAAAAAAATCTACAGTATTTTGAAAAATTGTTTAAGATTTATAATAGTAATTTATACTTAAAAATCAACTTATTATCTTAATTTTAGATTTTTTCATGGGTTTGCGTAAAGTTTTTTTCTGTGTCTTTTAAAGGATGTTATGTCTTTGAATTTTAGTAAAGCAGATTATGGCGGTATTTTTTGTTTTTAAAAACAAAAAATGTGTAGCATGTATTTTTATATGCATTTAAAAAAAGAGGTCATCAATAATTGGGAAATGTTCAGGCACCTGTTTTGTTGGCAGGATGCTATTTGCGCATTTTATTTTATTCTCTTTTTAAGAATCTAAAGCCATGCATATTATTTGAGGAAGAGGTTCTTTGATCAAGGTAAAGAAGTTGTAAAGTTTTAACCATATCAGTTTGTGGAAGGTTTTTGTGAAAGCTCCACGGCTTTCGTGAAATGAACTTTTCGTAAAACAGTAGAGAATATGTTGTAGATTTCATCATAGATGATAAATTTTGCATAAGTTGAAGGAGAGAAAAAATACAACCTTGAGAAAGAAGGTGACAGAAGTGTTATCTTCCGATAAGTAGTTTTAAAATAAAAATAAAAAGAGTGTAACAAATGGCAAATATATAAATAGGTGCAATATGAACGAACTTACCCACGTTGATAATTTTATAGCAAACTATGATGCTGTTTTTTGTGATGTGTGGGGCGTTGTGCATAATGGTGTGCACATATTTGAACCAGCGCTAAAAGTGTTACAAAAAATTCGACAAGTGGGGAAAAATGTCATTTTCTTGACCAATTCACCTCAGCCGCGTGGCGATGTGATTGCGCAATTAGAAAGCATGAATATTCATAGCGATTATTATGATGCAATCATTACTTCAGGTGATGTGACGCGTGATCTCATTCGTGCTGCGCCATCTAAAGTTTTTTTCATTGGTCAGCCACGTGATTTAACTTTGTTTGAAGGATTAGATTGTGAATTGGTGGAAGAACAAGAAGCATCTGTAGTGGTTTGTAGTGGCTTTCTTGAAAATCTTCGTGAAACACCACAAGCCTATGAAGACATGTTTCATCGCATGCGGGCACGAAATTTGCCGTTTATTTGTGCCAACCCTGATGTCGTTGTACATTACGGAAATCAAGAATTTTTGTGCGCTGGTACTTTAGCACGCCTTTACCAACAATTGGGAGGTGAGGTGCGTATTGCAGGGAAACCTCATGCACCTATTTATGAATGTGCTTATCAAAAACTTCAAGAAATCCGTGGGGCAGTGAAAAAAAGTCAAATTTTGGCTATTGGCGATGGTTTTTTAACAGATGTTAAAGGTGCAATTCACTTTGGTCTCGATGTGCTTTATATCATGAGTGGTGTTAATCGTCATGATTATACAAAAGATGGTGTGGTGGATAAAGAAGCTTTGCATTCATTTTGTGAACATCATGGCTATAAGCCAAAAGCGGTAATGTGGGCACTGCAGTAATGTCTCGTTTTTTGCGTTTTCAGGGAGCCGATATGCTTCCTCTGGCTTGGCAGGGGTCGGTGTTGGCAGTTGGAAATTTTGATGGTGTTCATTGCGGTCATCAGGCGGTGCTTAAAAGAGCGCTTGATTTGGCGCGTCTAAAAAATAAACCAGCTCTTGTTTTAACATTTGAACCGCATCCAAGAAGTTTTTTTCAACATTCTGCTCCTGTTGATCGCTTGACAGAGGCTGCAGAAAAGGCTGAAATTTTTGAAGCACTTGGTTTTGATGGTGTCGTTGAGCAGCCTTTTGATGCACATTTTTCTGCTCTTTCAGCAAATAAATTTGTCGATGTAATTTTAAAACAAGCGTTTGATGTTTCCGTTGTCGTTGTAGGCGAAAATTTTCAATTTGGGCATCAAAAAAGTGGAAATTCACATTTTCTGTTTCAAAGGGGAAAAGAATGTGGATTTGAGGTTGTTCAAGTCCCTTGTTTATCCAGTTCACAAAATCCACAACAGCAGATGATTTCCTCTAGCTTTATTCGTCAGCTACTCTCAAAAGGTCAGATCAAAGAAGCAGCACATTTGTTAGGGTATTATTATCGGGTGCGTTCAAATATTATACAAGGTGAAAAACTTGGGCGCCGTTTAGGTTTTCCGACTGCTAATCAGATATTATCTCCTCAAACCAGTTTGGCACATGGTGTTTATGCGGTGCGGTTACGGCGTGCCAATGGTGTTTTGCATGATGGGGTTGCAAGTTTTGGATGTCGTCCAACAATTGTAGAAGGGGGGGCACCTCTTCTGGAGACCTATTTATTTGATTTTAACGGAGATCTTTATGGTGAAAGCTGTACCGTTTCTTTCTTACAATTTTTACGAGGGCAAGAAAAATTTAGTGGACTTGAGCCTTTGATTGCACAAATGCAACGCGATGAAAAAGCAGCAAGAGAAATTTTGATAGCAGCACAACCATTGTCGCAGCTGGATGCACTGCTTACTTTTAAAAATACGCCTTAATATGATCCGAAAAAGATATCAGAGTGGCAAAAATAGCGCTAAGACTGACCATGATTATGAAAATATACTCCAAAATATCATGGAGCACATGGAGTTTTCGTTGATGAGTAGGGGAATCGAATGTTTGAAAGTCTGATTTCATCATTCTCTTTACCTCTGCTTTTTTCATTACCTTATGAGACCTATGGCTTTTGTTGCAGTTGAGAAGTTTATCGCTTGTTTCTTTCTGATCCATTAAGATAAAGTATGAAAGGCACACTCAATGATGAAAAAATATACTCAGAAGCTTTCCGCTTGTGCTTTTTGTCAGTTTTTATCTGTGAGGAGAGGTGATTAAAGACACGCCAAACGATAAAGATGCATCGAACGTGTTCCGTAATGACAATAAGCAAGGAGAGGGATGGGTGCTGTTTTTAAAACTTTTTGCATGGTTTCAACATCCGACTTTTCTATAGCAGAAGGTGTAATAGGGATGTAATAGGCTTCTATACCATATTTGTTTGCTGTTGCTTTAATGCTAGAAAAATCAGGTTGATGGGGATCTTCTTGATCGGGACGGTTGCAAATAATTGTTTTAAAACCTGCTTTTGCTAATGTTTTGACATGTTCAACGCTGATTTGGGCACTGATAAAAATATCAGGTTCGATTTGTTGCAAATTCATCTTTGTTTATCCCCAATATAAAGTATAATTTTCCCTCTTATGTTCTCTTAATTTATATATCAAGGGGATATTATAAAGGCGCAATTTTCTGGGTAGCATTTTAACAGAAATGTTTCATTTGCTGAGAAGAGGATATGGTGAGAAAAAAATGCAATCTGCTACGGCATGTTCATTGTTCTCATTTACAAGAATGTTTCTCATTTTTGTTATGGTGGCATCATTTAAGATTTGAGATGAGTGGAGCAATTTGAGCGAGGCAATTATCATCAGGGGCGATGGTGCTTTGTGGAAAAGCTTTTACAAAAGGACTGATTTTGTTGGCAAAAGATGCGGAAACAAGAGAAGTTTCTCGATTTTAAAAAATTTCTTTAAAAGTGGAATTGTAGCTTGTTTAACAGGCTTTTCATTGAAGAAGGTGCTGTTTAAGGGCTGTGGAATTATGCAGTTTAAATGCACATAAGTTTCGTGATGGCAGTTGTGTTGATAAGAAAATAGAACAGCTGTTCTCTCTTTTTGTGGAAGAGATCAGCTTTTGTCAAAAGGAGAGCTCGTTTTTTAAATGTGCAAAGGGGCAATACAGCCCATGTTGCAGCTTTTATCATGAAGAGAGAAGAGCGATGGCTTTTATCTTGTAAAATGTATCTCGTAAAATGCTTGTATAGTTTTTTATTTTCTGTATAATCGTAAAAGCGGTAAAGCTGAAAGGCAGAAATCATGATAATTGGGTTGTTAAATCAAAAAGGCGGTGTAGGAAAAACAACATTGGGAGTGAATCTTGCTGCCAGTTTTGCGCGCAGGGGAGTCCGTGTATTGCTCATTGATGTAGATCCGCAAGGCAGTGCATTGGATTGGGCTGCTGCGCGTCAAGATGCTCCCTTGTTTCCTGTTGTTGGTTTGCCGCGCGCGACAGTTCACAAAGAGATTGCACAAATTGGCCATGGTTACGATCATATTTTTATCGATGGTCCTCCACGCGTAACCGATCTTGCGCGCAGTGCATTGATGGCTTCAGATTTAGTGCTTATCCCAGTGCAGCCTAGCCCCTATGATATCTGGGCAGCAGATGGAATCGTAAAGCTTGTTGATGAAGCGCGCGTATATAAAGAAAATCTAAAATCTGTTTTTGTTATTAATCGTAAAATAGTAAATACAGCAATAGGACGTGATGTCAGTGAAGCTCTTGCAGTGTATCCAGTGCATGTTCTTTCTGCAAGCATCGCGCAGCGCGTGATTTTTGCGGAAGCTGCAGCGCAAGGAAAGGCAGTCTATGAAATTGATCAGCAGGGACCTGCTGCTGCAGAAATTGAAGCTGTTGCAGCTGAAATAAAGGAATTAGCATGATGAATAAAAAAATTAAAATTGGCACAAAGCCAACCAATAAATCAATTCCTGTAACGGCTGATGCGTGGGTAGAAAGCCGTCAAAAGAACATGGATGAACGCATGAAGCGCCTTACGATTGATGTGCCAGAAAGTTTACATCGTTTGATTAAAACGAGTTGCGCAAGTCGCGGAACAAAAATAGCAGATGAGGTGCGTGAGCTACTTTTACAAAAGTACGGAAAAGTGTAAAAATGTAAAAAATGATATGCGATAATAAGTTTTATTGATTTATTTGTCTTCTTAAGGAACAGACCTATTCAATATAAAATTATAGAAAGATATTGTTATTCACGAATATTGGGTCAATTGAGTTTTGCTTTTTTAGGGGGACACTGTGTTGCTTCTACGAGAGGTATATTAAAGAAAGTTTAGTTTTTGAAAAAATGAGGCAGAATATAATCTGTTAAAAGCGGAATTTTTCGTTGATAGATATTAAATAAGCTTTGAAAATTGCATAAAAGAAAAAAAACGATTTTTTATCGTTTAGGTTAAAGTGGTTCAATGGGTTTATAAGTGCTGGGGTTTATAAGCGCTGGTTGCTGCGATAACAGCGCAATATAATAAAATAGTCCAAACGTTGCTTGAGTGCAGTTAATTTTTATCATGATGAAAACTATAAAATACAGACTCTTTTGGAGGAAAATACCAGATTAAAAAAAAGAAAAAAGCTTATCATATTATATCTGGTTATATCATATCTGGTTTACTGATGAGTTGCTTTCGGGAAAGTGGTAAAGGTGAGGAAAAAACGTGAGATATAATAAAATAAAAATTTATTGTATCCAGTTTGTTGCTACAGATTAGGGAGAGGGATTTTAATCGAGTATATTGTACTATTGTACCAATAAATTTGATATGCAAATTTTACAGCAAGAGGGTTTGTATCTTTTTCTTTTTTAGACAAAATGAATAAAATTTTTCTGTGAAATATGGAAGCAAAAGAATCTCCAACGGATTTATTTTTTGCAAGAAGAATACAAAAAATGAAATTTTCCTGAAAAAATCAATGATGTTCAGGGCAAACGAAAATGTTGCACTTTATTATTAAAAGCACGCAATTATTAGAAGCAAGTAAAATTAAGTGTGGACATAAGAAAGCACCGTGACATCAAAAATTGATGTGCAATACTCTCTTTAGATTTGTGCAGATCATGCAACGGTCAATAAATAATTTAGCACACTTCTATTATAAGAGCCAAAACAATGGCAGCATTGACAGAGACAATCAGCACTGAATAAAGCATGGCAGCTTTTATTATATCAGCCATAAGAACCTCTTTTCATTTTTTTGAGAAATTTTATGGATCACATAATGTTACGAACTGTAATATATGCTGATGTAACGCATTCGGCAAGCCTGAAATTGCTCCTCACTATTATATGAAGAATTGTTGTATTTTTTTTGATGTGTAAAAAACGCTTTTCATATAAGTTTTATGATTGATTTTACACAATATAAGAATTCAACTGCGGCTATTTTGATAAAGCAATGTTTCGTGCAGTTGTTGAAAAAATATACAGTATAGCGCAATCTCAAATGTTGAAAGGCAAGATCAATTTCTCAGCTGTGATGGCGTGGTAGAAGCAAGAATGATTGCTACAATTTGCTTTACAGAGGGTATGGTGAGCTGCGTTAATGGAAAAAATTGTTTGGTAATATTATTCGAAGATTATATTGCAAACAAAATGAAAAAAATATCAATGCAGTAAAGTTTTGGCAGTTTATTGTCTTAAAAAATTATGGGATTTTTACTTTTTTTAGGGACTCTTGAAAGATTAAAAATATATACTATAAATTGTTTAAGTCTATATTAAAAACCACTAGTTGTAAAAAATGAATAAAAGCTGAAAAAAGTTTATGAATACTAAACCGCTATTGAATATTTTTTAATGTTATTATGTGGCTGATCTATTTAGAGGGTGTTCTTCTGTTGACAAATTGTGTTTTGTGCAAAATACTGTGCCGTAACGGGAGGGTATCGCGCGTATAAAGGAGTTAACTTGCGCAGTTTGTGTGTGTGTGTTGATCGTGTAGAGTGCGAGATGGCGTGCAGTACCAGAGTCATATGAAGCTAAAGGCTATGGAGGGCAAGATGCTGAAATCCTTACGAATTTTAAATCCTTATATGCTGCAAATTTCTGTTGAGAGTATGTTCGTAGCAAATGCGTTGTCGCGTTTATTGAAAAAAAGCAAAAAAAATTGGGGATTTATAATTGCCTATCACCTATTGGTTTGAGGGTTTGCAGTGTTTTATGGAATTGGTGTCACGCCAATGTTTTGTTTGACCAAACAAGAAAAAATGTTTTCATATCATGAATTAGAAGCAAAGAAAATTCGAACTTTTAAGGGTCATAATGTTACAGTTTGTGTGGTTATCTACACAATGAACTCAATCTAGTGTATTCGCATCAAAAAGGAATTGCTTTGTTATTCTTATTTGAAACTAAGATTGAATAATACTGTGTTGAAGGGGAAATAAAAATGATTTCATCAAAAGCAAAGGTTCCTGATAATGACTTTATTGGTCGTGATTGGGCAATGACAAAATTTGTAGCCGCTGTTAAAGGACTGGTACAAGTGATTGAATATGAAAGCAATATGCTAGAGAGTCGTGGTATTCCAGATTATGAAGAAATAAATTTATGTAAAACACGTGGCTTACGCGATTTGAATAAATCTATGAGTGATATGAAACGCTATATGAATCAAGATATTGAGAATGAGATAGAAAGCTTGTTGTCAGATTTGCAGGAAAAATTGCATCGCAATAGTGAATTGCTTCAAACGCATTTGGATGCAGTTAACGATCTCTCGCAAGCTATGCAAGTTGCTGGTCGCGTAAAAGAATCAGATATAGCTTATAATCCAGCTTTGGTTAATGTAGGAAGCTCTAAGTGATGAAAATAATTGCGATGAGGTATGGATTTGTTGAGTGTCTTTGAGGTGTTGTAATCTTTGGTGTCACAAGATTTAAGAGATGCAATTTTTGCCTATTTTATCCTAACATGGCAAAAAACACGTCGTACAAGAAAGGTAAATTTTTTCTAAGTAAGTTGGAGCTATTTATATGCTTTTTGCTTTATGGAAAGAATTTCGCTTGCGTGAAGGTTTTTTGCTTTGTTAGGGATTTTTGTGCAATATTTTATATAAAATGCTATTGTATTTTATGGAGGAGTATCTTTGATATTTGTGCATTAGAGTTAGTTTGCAAATGCGCAAAAGGTGGCAATAAAATCCGGTATAATCAGTGTACGACATATAATATTGATGACGGATATAGCTAATATTGATGACGATAAACAGGATTTTTCTCATATTTATAATCTGTGATGCAAAAGCATTGTTTTGAATAGAGTTTTGAATAAATTATGCACTCTTTCGGTTTCATACTTCCTTTACAAGTTGGATAGAGATTTCTTTGGGGAGATTTATTTCTGTAAGGAGGCACTTTGCAGTGTTCAAATATATCATGGAATTTTAGTATCAAGGTTTTTTTTGATTCTCTTGTAAACAAAGTCATAAAATTTGTTTTAAAATAACAGCATTCACTGTAAATTTGAGAAATTTGTCATTTTCCTTGAGAGTATCTTTATTATTCATGGTGCATTTTTTTCTAAATAAAGAGATTTAGAAAATCAAAAAGCAGCACAATGTGCTGCTTTTCAGTAAAATAACAGTGCGCATCTTTGTTTTAAAAACGATAGCGAACTCCACCAGAAAAATTGGCTCCTGATACTCCAGCCTTTTGGAGTTTTTGCCGATAGCTAATACCACCATGAAGCGCGATATTTTGAGAAAAATATGCATTAATACCAATGCCACCTTCAATTGAAGAGCCGGTAGAATCAAGGTGAAAGGTGTCACCAATGCGTATTGTTTTACCATCACCAAAAGCTTTAATAATATTCAATTTTCCGTAAACGGAAACAGCATTATCCTCCGCAACGCTGGTCATAGTCCGCGTTAAACGTCCACCAACACGTATCAACCATTGATGAGGATTGCCCATATCCACTTCAAAGCCATCAGCATCTGATATGGTATCGAACATGAGATTTTGATAAACAAACTGTGCTTCTGGCTCGAATATTAATCCTTCAACATCAGTGGCTAATTTTTGACCTATGGTAGAAGATATACTTAATATTTCAGTTCCATCCAATTTTGCAGCCTTCCCAATAAGAGCTGTAGTAATATCTCCTTTTAAAGATCCATAGGAAAGAAGCGTATTTACATACACACCCTTTCTATGTTGAATGCCGCTATATGCGGTGATCAACCATTTATCAAGCTTCGTTCGTTCAGAATCTTTCATACCCTTAGGAGTGAAAGAAAGCTTTCCATATGTACCCAAAAGACCAAAATCTGTGGTAATATCTTTGCCTTCTAGTGCAGCCAATATAATTCCACCCTGCAAAGCAGTATAATTTACATCAGCACCATAACCATATTGCAATGGGCTACGATTTGAAAATAAGGTGACTTTTTCATTATAGGGGGACAGAAAAATTCCTTTGTTTTTATCATCTTTTTCCTTATTTTTTGATTCAAATACGGTTGTGCGCATATTGTCTAGCAGTGTAGTTTGATTATTAATATCAGCTAGCCCCGCAGAAAACAAAGCATTTGGCATCACCAAATAGTTGGCTACTTGTGGGAGAAGTGCTCTAACTTTTTTATCATAATCAATGTAGTCATTCTGTAATCGGAAGTCCCAAAAATCACGATCATGCTTACCAAATAGATTGTGATCGGCATGGGATGTTCCTGGTGCGTAAGCCATGAGCACGTACTTATAAGGTAAACCGCGGATTGTCATATAACGGCTTGCTAACTGAAAAGAATCTTGATTGGCTTCTCCAGAAACTTGAATGAGCGAAATACCCAGTGCCTCAGGAGGGGTAGAAGCTATTTTCTCTTCCCAAACAGGATCGCTGTTGGCGCTTTTCTTATCCTGACTAAGAAGATTGACGTGAACTATGGTTTGACCAGATGCATCACCTTCAATGATAATGCGATCAGTTGGCTGTTCGCTTATTGGAGCATAATCGCTCCATTGAGAATTGAGGTAAATTTCTGCATGCCCCGTTGCATCATAGGCTGCCATAGTGTTAAAATCTTCGTCTTCTTGCTGTGGGGTAGATCCTATATACAAGGTTTGGTAACGACCATCTATTGGCTTTTCGAATATAACAGAGCTATCTTGAAGACTAAGCCTTGATACGTTAGAGAACGATCTTTCATCAGCACCAAATTGTTCATAATCAGACAGGTTATGATCATCATTTTTTGCATTTTTATTAGGCATTAAGAACCACTTTGTACCATTTGTTAGAGTAAAAATCGTTTGATTATCTCCAAATGTTCTTGCTCGCCCTTCTAAATGAGAATTATCTGCCATTAATGTAAGGGTGTGTGCAGGCTTTTCTTCAGATTGCTCATTTATTAATAAAATATCAGCATGGATTTGTGAATCTTTGAGGTTAACTTCACCACCTGCCAGTGTTGCATAAATACCAACACCATTTTCAACAAAAAGTTTTGTATTGGTTAGTCCCACTCTATTGGTCATAGTTTCTTTGGGGGGGGCATCTTCAGCATTTTGTGCATTTTGGTTTTTGAAATTATAAAAGCGGTTTCGCAAAACGATACCACGAGCTTGGTGATCCCCTGTAACAGTTATGGTTGAATCTTTAAGGTTGATAGTACCCTCTGCGCTTAGCAAGCCACTTACTTGAGATGATGCAGTAACACCCGTACCATCAATATTTCCACCATCTATTGCACTAAATGCAACAAAACCTGAATCCACAGTTCCATCTATTATATTTATTGTTGAATTTTCTCCCTGTGCATTCACAGCAAAAAAACGGTCGTAAATTTTAACATTATTATGAATTACAGTTCTACCATTTACAGATTCTATCGCAGATCGTGCACTCTCAGCTTGTGGAGGATTCTTCTGATCTTGATCATCTTGCTCAACAGGGTTATCCTCTTTTTGGTCAGCTCCTTCGGGATTTACAGGTTTTTCAGGCATATCTTCAGGCATGGGATCTGAGGGGACTGGACGTCTTCTAGGTTTAGGTTTTGAAGAATCCGTAAGTATAGGTGAAGAGTTTGTGGATGCAGATTCTGTATCAAGAGAAGATGTATTTTCTGCTTCTGGAGCTGAAGAGGTTTCAGGTTCAACCAATATATAAAATGAACGTTTATGTGAGTCTGTAACTTCAATTGCATGTTCTCCAAGGTTTCCAGTCGCTGCACTTCCTGATGCAGATCGTATATTGTTTGGAGGTTTAGTCACAGATACACGTGCTAAAGAGTCTTTCTCTTCTTCATTTTGTACCAAAGTTGCAGTTAGAGGTAATGGTGTCGCTTCGTTAAGGGCATAAGACAGATTGGAATAGGAGAGACAAAGAACTCCAGAAACGGTGGATAATAAGAAGCTTTTTTTCATAAAATATATTCCTAAACACTTATCCCCCTCTCTCTAATAAAAAATTTAATACATTATGTGTTTTATGTAAAGAGCAAAGCAAATTACATTTTAGTGCTTCATATAGCTGCCTTGCTCTTATTTTAAAGATATTGGTCAAGATTTTTTTTAGAAACGATAGGTGTTTTCACCAGAAAATTTGATCCAGATATGCCAGCTTTTTGAAGCTTACAGCGATACTGACATTACTATGAAGTGCGATACTCTGGGTGAATTGTGCACGAATACCAAATCCACCTTCAACTGAAGATCTCATAGAATTTAAGCGAAGAGTATCAGCAATCTTGATTTGTATTGTTATTACTAATATGCTTTGAGCATATTCAATTTTCCATAAAAAGAAACGATACGCTTCTTTTTATCACAAGTCATCGTTCATGCTAAATGCTTGCCATCTATGCAACCCCAACACATATTTAACCATTGATGAGGGGGGCCCCATATTCATTTCAAAGTTATCAATGTTATCAATCACATCAAACATTAAATACTGATAAATAAGTTGTGCTTGTGCTTTAAAGCCCAGCCCTTCAGTTCCTGTTGTAAACTTTTCCCAATAGTGGCAGATGCACCAAATATTTTTGTATTCTTTACCTTTGCGGTATTTTTGATGAGATCTATGGTAATATTTCCTTCCAAAGCACCATAAGAAAGAAGCATATTTAATATATACATCCATTATCATATTGGATTTTGTTCTATGCAGTGAGCGAATTATTTATCAATTTATCAAGTGTGCTTTTCTCAAAACCTTTCAAATCCTTTGGAGTAAAAGCGTGTTTTTATAAGGTTTTTAAGATATTGTATATTTCATACAAATTATACAAAAAGTAAAGCAGCCCATATGGGCTGCTTTGTTTTCATTTTAACGATACTGATGAAGATTTTTTTAGAAACGGTAACGTATTCCGCCAGAAAAATTGATCCCAGATGCACCAGCTTTTTGAAGCCTATGACGATAGCTGACATCACCATGAAGTGCGATATTATGAGTAAATTGTGCACGAATACCAAACCCACCTTCAATCGAAGATCCCATAGAATCTAAGCGAAGAGTATCAGCAATTTTGATTGTGTTGTTATCACTAAAAGCTTTGAGCATGTTCAATTTTCCATAGAAAGAAACGGTACGATTCTTTTCATCAAAAATCATTGTTCGTGTTAAACGCCCGCCAAAACGTACTAACCATTGATGAGGGGTACCCATATCCACTTCAAAATTATCAATGTCATCAATAATATTAAACATTAAACGCTGATAAATAAGTTGCGCTTGTGGCTCAAAGACCAATCCTTCAGTCCCTGTTGCCAACTTTTTACCAATGG
Organism: Bartonella rhinolophi; assembly: GCF_036576165.1. Taxonomy (NCBI): domain Bacteria; kingdom Pseudomonadati; phylum Pseudomonadota; class Alphaproteobacteria; order Hyphomicrobiales; family Bartonellaceae; genus Bartonella; species Bartonella rhinolophi. The sequence continues at coordinate 84,923 of NZ_JBAFWY010000005.1, read as the reverse complement.
TAGCAGATACACCGAATATTTTTGTATTATCCACCTTTGCGGTATTTCCTATAAGATCTGTGGTAATATTTCCTTGTAAGGTGCCATAAGAAAGGAGCGCATTTATATATACGTTATTATCATATTGGATTTTGCTATATGCAGTGAGCGACCATTTATCAAGCGTGCTTTTTCCAGAACCTTCCATATCCTTTGGAGTAAAAGCGAGTTTGCCATATGTTCCCAAAAGACCAAAATTTGTAAAGATATTTTGACCTTCCATTGCAGCCAACACAATACCTGCTTGTAACGCTGTATAGCAAACATCAGCGCCGTAGCCATATTGTAATGGCGTGCGGTTGGAAGATAATGTAACTTTATTGCCATAGGAGGAAAATAAAATTCCTCTTTTTTTATTATTTCTTGTTTCAGACGCTGTTGTTTGCGCATCATCTAATAATGCGTTTTGGTTATTTACATCAGTAAGTCCTGCAGAAAACATAGCATTAGGCATCACTAAATAGCTTGCTACTTGTGGCACAAAAGCTTTAATTTTTGCATCAGGATCAAGAGTGACACTTTGTAAACGGAAGTCCCAAAAATTTTCATCTTCTCCCAGAAGACTTTGCTCAACATTTGCTTTTCCATGGCTTGATGTTGGTCCAAAGGCATTTAGTGTATATTTATAAGGTGAACCCTTCATTGTGGCATAACCATTTGCCAACTTGAAGTTGGTTTCATTTGCTTCCCCAGACACTTGAATGAGCGAAAGACCACGCGTATTTACAGGAATAATTTCTTCTGCTTGTTTATTTTCACCCTTTAAAAAACTTTTCAAATGAATTGTTGTATTTCCTGATACATCACCGTGAATGAGAAGTCGATCAGCTTTTTGTTCTTCTTTTGCTGCACCATCGCTCCATTTGAGATTGAAATAAACGTTTGCATTACCAGTTGCGTTATAAACATTTTGTGTATCAGGTTCTTGAGGCTCATCTGCTAACCCTGGCATTTGTAATGCTGGGAGCATAAACTCACCAGCTTTTAGCTCTTGCTTCCCTATATACAGGGTTTGATATTGACCTTCTGTCGGCTCATTAAACGTGATAGTACTATCGTTGAGATTAAGTACTGAAATGTTAGAGTGTGCCCTTTTATCAATGCTGCGCAGTGCATAGTTGAACATGTTGAGATCATTATCTACTTCGCCTTCACTAATTTTTAAAAACCAGTGACTGTCATTGTTCAAAGTCAAAATTGTTTTCTTATCTGATGAGGTTTTTGCTTTACCTTTTAAAACTGAATGATCAGCAGTTAATACGAGAGTCGAAGGGATAGACAGGAGGGAGCTTACATTTCTCAATAACATATCAGCATCAATTTCTGAATTTTTCAGCTGGACATTACCACCTGCTGCTTCTCCTAAAATACCAATACCATCTACAATAGAAATTTTTGTATTGGTAAGTATTGCCTCACTTTTTTTATCTCCTGTTCCTTTTACAAGAGAGATACCATAGCCTTTATGATCGCCTTTAACAGTTACAACAGAATCTTCAAGATTGACTGTAGAACTTCCGATTTGTAAACCCACTTGCAGTGCTGTTATATCCATTTTTTTAGCATCAATGTATGCACCGTTTGATGCGCTAAATGCAGCAAACCCTGAAAAGATTTTTCCCTTTTCAATTGTGAGTACCGACTGTTGACCATCTACAATTACTGCAAAAAAACCATCGCGAATATTAACATTGTTGAGAGTTTTATGTGTTTCTCCTTGTGCATTAATGTTAACTTGCGCATGCTCAACAAGGGGAGTATTTGCATAAGCTAAACTAAAATGAGAGAAAACCAAAGTTCCAGCAACTGTACATAATAAAAAACTTTTCTTATACATAAGATATACCCTTAATGTTGATATGTTCTCCATGCTTATTCCATCTCTCCGATGGCGCAAGTAACCGGAACGGCTTTTAATCTATAGTGTATTTATTGTAAAGATCAAAACGAGGTGTTTTGCAGAATTTGATGCTTTAAATATATACCTCAGAGAGTCTTTAGAAACAACAGTGCAATACACTGAGAGGTTAATGTTAGATACACCGATTTTGGGGAGTTATCGTCGATAAATAGTAGAATATGCGGGCGATATCGGCATTACGTAAAAAACAGCAATTAAGGTTTCACATATCTCTTAAATTGTTTTTTATCATTTTATATTATTTGATAGCATTATCATTTGACAAACTATTAAATATCATATAAACGCATACATGAACATTATTTTGTACATTATGTGTCTTTTATGTAAAGCGTGAAGTTGCGAATTTTGTCATTTTTTACCTCTTGTTATATCCTCTTGGGAGAAGGGCGCGACTTTACGCACATAAAAGATGTTCTATATTTCAGTTTAAAATAGTGGTACACACGTTAGAGATAGTAATGAGGGGGATGTGCGCCAAGTAAATCTTAAGGCGTCATTGAAATAGGGGAGGGTATTTGCTCCACTCGCCATGAAGTGCAGTATTTTGAGATAACTGCGCATTTATTTCGGCGAGAAATTTCATAAAACCAAAATGAAAGGCATTTTAAAGGACTGCTGGAGTGGGTTGTTGTGGCTCTTGATACATTATTATCAATGAGAAGTCGGTCAATTTTTTATCTTTTACATTTGGTTTGAAGAAATGAGTGTGACACGTGTGGTTAATGTAAAACTCACGGTTTTGCACATGAGGGCGTTGTTGCATTAAGAATGATATAGCATTGTTTTCATCTTGAGGGGTGGATGGGAAATCGTTGGCAGTGAAAGAGGCAAAACTCCCAGAAAAATTGGAGGGTACCATACGATAAAAGAGTAGTGCCAAAAACGTTCAAATTCTTACTATAATCATTAGAAGGTAATAGTGCAAAGGGTCTTGTTAGTGAACATTCTACAATAACAATAGAAAGGGGAGGGGTTGCAAGTAATGTAGAAATTTATTCGAGTCAGAAACCGAAAATCACTTTAAAAATCACAATATTGATGTGTCAGTAAATAATAGCGTATTTATTGAAGATTGGCTGGGGAACCTGGATTCGAACCAAGATTAACGGAGTCAGAGTCCGCTGTTCTACCATTAAACTATTCCCCAGCAAACAGATGTTGCCATTTTTAGCAGATTTTATAGTGCACGCAAGCTCAAAAAAGAGTTTTTGTTATGATGGGAATTAAGAGAAACTCACTGATAATAAAGGGCAATTGGTACACCTTGGATTGTTTGTATCTGAATGTCTATATCATAAATGTCTTTAAGAATTTCTGGTTGCATAATTTCTTTTGGTGTTCCACAATAAGCTGCTTTCCCATTTTTGAGTGCAACGATCATATTTGAATAAGATGATGCGAAATTAATATCATGCATGACAATGAGAATGGTCTTTTTAAGTTCGTCGGCTGTGCGGCGTAATTGTTTCATCATGGAAACGGAGTGTTTCATGTCAAGATTGTTTAATGGTTCATCTAACAGAAGATAATCGGGATCTTGGCAGATAACCATTGCGATAAAAGCGCGTTGTCTTTGTCCTCCAGATAGTTCATCTAAAAAGCAGTCTTTTAAGTCTTGTAAGCCGAAATATCGAAGTGCACTGTCAATAAATTGTTTATCTTCGTTGTTATAGCGACCTTTAGAATAAGGATAGCGGCCAAAACTCACTAAATCATACACGGTGAGACGAACGGATAAAGGGTTATCTTGGCGTAAAAGTGAGAGCTTTTGAGCCAAAATATCATGGGGCATTTTATAAATGTCAAAGCCGTCGATACTAATTGTACCGTGATGACTTGGCAGAAGACGTCTTATCATCATTAAAAGAGTTGATTTTCCAGAACCATTGGAACCAATGAGAGAAATGATCCCTCCTTTGGGAAGATGAAGGCATAAATTATCAATAATTAATTTCGCTCCATAGGATTTTGAAAGGTGGCTAATTTCAATCATTTTAGTTTTCCCTTCATCAGTAAAGTTAAGAAGAAGATCCCACCACAAAATTCAATAATGAAACTTAAACGTCCTGTCATATTGAAGATTTGTTCTAAAATAAATTGTCCACCAACTAAACAAATGATAGCCAATAATATTGCAATCGGCACGACAACACTATGTTTTGTTTTAGGAGAAAGCTCATAAGCTAGATTAGCAACTAACAATCCAAAAAAGGTAACAGGTCCTACAAGTGTGGTGGAAATGGATACAAGAATAGAGACAAAAATAAGAATAACTGTAGCGCTTTTATGGTAATCAACTCCAAGATTGAGTGCCGTTTCGCGTCCAAGAGCAAGAATATCAAGAAGGTGATACAAGCGCCAACTAATCAGACTTACGATGAAAACAATGATTGCAGAAAGACTTATTAATGATGTATTAAATTTATTAAAATTTGCAAACATGATGTCTGTTAAATTCATCATTTGATCTGGATTCAATTGTAATTGCATGAACATGCGCAAGCTGAAGAAAAAACCGCCAAAAATAACACCAATCAGGAGTGTTAAGTGAAGTCCTTTCAGATTGCCTGAAAACAGCCAGCGAAAAAGGCATATTGCAAAGATAACGAGAATGAAGGTTTCAAGAATTAACTGTCCTTCTTCATTTAAAAAGGGTAAAGCAAGAGAGCCGAGAAAATAAAGCGTGACAGTTTTGATTAAAATATAAAGCTGATCAAACCCCATAATAGAAGGAGTAAGAAGGCGATTGTTAACAATTGTTTGAAATAAAACAGTTGAAACTGCAATAGCATAAGCAATAAGAAGCAGCGAAACAAGTTTTGTTAGACGGAATGTCCATGTATAAATATTGATATTCCATGTCATATAAAGACCGATGACTGTGCATGCCATTACGGTAAGAGTTGTCAGCACGAATATTGTTGCTTTCTTTTTACCCAAGATGCTTTCTCCAGCGTAAAAGAAGCATAATAAAAATAAAGCTTCCTATAATCCCCATCATGGTGCTGATAGGAATTTCAAGAGAATGATGAATTATTCTCCCCAAAAGATCACAGATCAAGACCAGTCCTGCGCCACTGATTGCTACCCAAGGAGCTGTATGGCGCATATTATCGCCCATGAAACTTGAAACAAGGTTTGGAATAATCAGCCCAACGAAGGGAATTCGACCGACTGTACAGATTACAGCGGCGGTGATTGATGAGACAATGAAAAGACCAAAAAACATGACTGTACGATAATTTAGTCCAAGATTGTTGGTTAAATCTTCTCCAAGACCTGCAACTGTGAAGCGATCAGCGGTGAAATAGGCAAGAATGCATAGAGGAAGAGACACCCATAAAAGCTCATAATTCCCATCAAGAATCATTGCAAAACTGCCAAATAAATAAGCTTGAAGAGAAGGGAGAAGCATTTCATAATCAGCAATAGCGTTGGTTAAAGAGCCAATAACATAGCCCAACATAATTCCTGTGAGTGGCACAATGAGGATGGATTTTAGCGGAATTTGGCGCAATAAAAACATAAAAAGCAATGCACCAATCATGGCAAAAGTTGTTGCGACAACCATTTTCCCTAAAACAGGGATATCAGGAAGAAAAATCATGACAAAAAGAATGCCAAGAGATGCAGATTCAACGGTTCCAGCGGTTGAGGGTTCAACAAAGCGATTGCGTGCAAGCAATTGCATAATCATGCCTGAGAGCGCAAGCGCTGCACCTACCAAAACGACTGCAACGGTACGGGGAAGACGTGTTTGCCAAAAAATAAGCCACCCGTGGGGATCACCATATAAAAGATGAGAAGGTGTGACGTCAGAATAACCAACAAAAATACTCAGAATCGACAGTAAAATGAGTACTGTTATGGCTATCCAGTAATTTTTCATGTTAAATCGTTTCTTAAACAAAAAAGAGTAGAGATTATTTATGAAAAAACTCCACTCTTAAATTTTCTGTATGACAAGTAAGTTAATTTGTATGCTTATTTGCTTTTTGTAAAGGCTTCATTAATTTGCTGAGTTGCTTCATTAAGTCCAGTTAAACCGCCACCTGCTCGATACCAGCTCCAAGAATCTAGATAAATGATTTGGCTTTTTTTCCCAGCTGTTGTCCGCTGAACAAGCTCATTGTTGAGAAGTTGTGCTGCAGATTGCCCTTCTCGTCCAATTGCTGCATCTCGGTCAATAACCAATAACCAATCAGGATTGGTTTCGAGAATAAATTCAGGGGAAATAAGTTGCCCATGTTTTTGCACAGTTAATTTATCGGTTGCAGGGGCAATTCCAAATTGAGAATGCAGGATATCAAAACGTGATTTAGAACCCAAAGCACTTATTTTTCCACCAGAGGTCATCAATATGAGACCCGTGCCTTTCCCTTGGGTATTTTGACGAACAGTTGCTAAATTTTCCTTGAGTTTCGCAATCTCTTCTTCTGCTTCCTTTTCTTTGCCAAAAATTTTCCCAAGAAGAATCATATTACGTTCAATATCTTCAAGAGAATTTTGGTTTCTGACCGTTAAATCAATAGTTGGGGCAATTTTAGATAAATCTTTATATTTGGTTTGAGTTCGCGAGGAAATGATAATTAAATCGGGTTGAAGTGCGGCAATTTTTTCATAATCTGGTTCAGAAGTAGTCCCAATTTTTTCATATTGTGCATCATCAAATTTTTGTAAATACACAGGCTTTTTTCCTTCAGGAACACCAGCAACTGTTTTGATACCAAGACGATTCATATTATCAAGAGATGCAAGGTCAAATACAACAACCTTTTGAGGAGAGGTAGAAACAGTGGTGGTGCCTGAGGCATGTTCCACTGTTATAGTTGGATTAACACTCACACTTGCCCATGAAAATGTTGCAAAGCTCATTGCAACAATTAAGACGGAAATTATCCGTTTCAGATATTTGACCATATTACTACATCCTTTTATCTTGGAAATATTACAGGGAGTTTATCTGGTTAAATAATTTAATTTAGGCATTTTTATGCACAATGCGATAAATTAATAAAAAACATTATGTTGTAATATTGTTTATCTTATGTTACGAATTCCCATTATGTCTCGTTTTGTACTTAATTTATGTTTTTGCAAACCATTGTTTTTGCAATTTTTTTATTGGGAAAGTTAGATCTATGATTAATGTGTTGAAGAATCATACGCATTTGTGCGCTATCACAACAAGTGTTTTCTTTTTCTTACAAGGGGTGAATGCTGGAATAGGGCAAGTTAGTGAAGCTGAAGGCAATTTCAGGCTATGCAGCAGCATTTCGAAAAATCCAGCTCCGCAAGGGGGAGGTGAGCAAGTTGCTCGTATTTGTAAAGAATATAAATCTCAAGATAAGAAGTTTACGCATACTATAGATGGATATAAGTTTCAGATAAACGGGGCTGGGGGTGCGACAAGTGCTTTACGTGCGGGGATTGGTAATAAAGCTGGTGCTAATGGTCAAGGTATGCCAATAAAGGGTAAGGATGGGGTATTTGTCAAAATGTATGATATTGGACGCCCACAGAATGGAGATAAGGCGCATATTGTAGCAAATGGTGTGACTATCATTGGTGAAGGTTTTTCTGCGGATGTCTCTGGGGGGGGATTTTTAGCTAATGGTTTGGCGCAAGATGCTTCCAGTGCTGTGTTGGTAGGAGGGAATACGCATATTATTTTGGGAAAAGAAGGAGAAACTAAATCAGTCATTAATGGTTTTCCAATTGGGCTTGCTGCTACATCAGGCGGAAAAATCGAAATGAACGAAGGGACGATTAGTGCTCTTTCTATAAGTGCTGGCACTGATGGAACATCAACTATTACGTTGAAAAATACAGCAGTTGATATGGGGAGTAATGCAGGTGCAGCTGGTTTTGTGAGTATGGGAGGTACAATCGATGTGACTGGTGGATCAGTTTCTGCGAATGGAACGGCGGGAGTGGGAGCTAAAACATCAGCTGCAGGAGCAAGTATTACTTTAAAGAGTACGCAGATTCAAATGAGGAATAGTACGGCTTCCATTGGTCTTTTGAATGGGGGCGGTACGATAAGCATGACAAGTGGGTCGATTATTGCAGGTGGGGTAGGGGCTAAAACATCAGCTCAAGGCGGAAATATTACTTTAAATAGCGTCGACATTCAAAAGGGAGAAAATGCAGGCGATATTGGTCTTGAAGGTATGGGGGGTACAATAACAATGACAAATGGGTCAATTGCTGCGAAGAAGACGGGAGCTAAAACATCGGCGGGATCTATTATATTAGCTGGTGCACAGATTCAAATGGGGGACAGTGTAGATGCCATTGGAGTTATGAATGAGGGCGGTACGATAAACGTGACAAGTGGGTCGATTATTGCAGGTGGGGTAGGGGCTAAAATATCGAATCAAAGCGCAACCATTACTTTAACTAACGTCGAAATTCAAAAGGGAAAAAATGCAGGTAATGTTGGTGTTGAGAGTGAGGGCGGTACAATAAATGTGTCAGGTGGATCGATTATTGCAAAAACAGTTGGAGCTAAAACATCAGCTAGCGGAGTAATTGCGTTAAGCGATAATGTACAGATTTCAATGGGTGAATACCAAGATTCTATTGGTCTTGAGAATGGGGGTGGTGCAATAACAATGACAGGTGGGTTAGTTTCTGCAGGTAAGGTGGGAGCTAAAACATCAGCTCAAGGCGCAAAGATTACTTTAACTAATGCACAGGTTCAGATGGGAAACAGTGCAAGTAATATTGGTCTTGAGAGTGGGGGTGGCACAATAGAAATGACAGGTGGGTCAGTTTCTGCAAAAACAGTTGGGGCTAAAACATCAGCTAACGGAGTAATTACGTTAAGCAATAATGTACAGATTCAAATGGGACAACACGTAGATTCCATTGGTCTTGAGAGTGCGGGCGGTACAATAACAATGACGGGTGGGTCAGTTTCTGCAGGTAAAGTAGGAGCTAAAACGTCAGCTAACGGAGCAATTACGTTAAGCGGCAGCGTACAGATTCAAAAGGGACAAAACGCAGATTCTATTGGTCTTGAGAGTGCGGGCGGTGCAATAACAATGACGGGTGGATCAGTTTCTGCAGGTAAGGTAGGAGCTAAAACATCAGCTGCAGGGGCAACTATTACTCTAAATAACGTGGAGATTCAAAAAGAGGGTAGTGCAGGTGGTATTGGTCTTGAAAGTGAGGTCGGTACAATAACAATGACGGGTGGGTCAATTGCTGCAAAGAAGACGGGGGCTAAAGCGTTAGCTGCAGGAGCCGTCATTAATTTAAACAACACACAGATTCAAATGGGGAAACATGGGGATTCTACAGGTCTTTTAGGTGATGAAGGGGGTGTAATAAGTGTACGAGGTGGAAGCATTTCTGCAGGTGACATAGCAGTTCATTCGTTAAGTGCTGGCACACAAATTACTTTAGAAGGTGTACAGATTCAAAAAGGGAGCAGTGCAGGTAAGTATGGTCTTAGGAATGAGGGCGGTACAATAACAATGACGGGTGGGGGAATCTCTGTAAAAAATGTAGGGGTTTCATTGTCCGGTGCAGATGCAAATGCAAAGGTTACTTTAAAGAATACGCCGATTGAAATGGGGGAACATATAAATTCTGTTGGTCTTGCTGGTCTGGGTAACGGTACAATAGAAGTAAAAGGTGGAAAGATTGCTGCAGGTAAGGTAGGCGCTAAAACGTCGAATGCAGGTGCAACCATTACTTTAAGTGATAACGTGCAAATTACGATGGGGCAACATGCAGATTCCACTGGTCTTGAGAATGGGGGTGGTACAATAACAATGGAAGAAGGGAAGATATCTTCAAGTAAGGTAGGTGCTAAAACGTCAGCTGCAGGAGCAACTATTACTTTAAACGGTACGCGTATTGAAACAAATAAACAAGATTCCATTGGTCTTGAGAGTACGAGCGGCACAATAACAATGGCAAAAGGGTTAATTGCTGCACAGAAGGCGGGAGCTAAAACGTCGGGTGCAGGTGCGGCTATTGCTTTAAATGATGGCGTACAAATTACGATGGGTCAATATGCAGATTCCATTGGTCTTGAGAGTGCTGGCGGTGCAATAACAATGACAGGTGGAGAGATTTCTGCAGGTAAGATAGGAGCTAAAACGTCAGCTGAGGGAGCAACTATTGCGTTAACCGATATACAAGTTCAAGTGGTTCAAAATGCAGATGCCATTGGTTTAGAGAGTGCTGGTGGTGCAATAACAATGAACGGAGGGTCAATTTCTGCAAAGAAAGTAGGAGCTCAATCGTCGGCTGCAAATGCAACTATCACTTTAAATGGTACGCAGATTCAAATGGGTCAACATGCGGATTCCATTGGTCTTGAGAGTAAGGTCGGTACAATAAAAATGAAAAGTGGGGAGGTTGTTGCAGGTAAGGTGGCAGTTAAATCGCTAAGCTCAGATTCAGTTGTCACTTTGACAGATACCGCGATTAAGATGGTGAAAGCTGGAGATACAGCCGGTCTTATCAGTGAGGGCGGTGGTAAAATAGATGTAGTAAATGGATCAATTTCTGCAAATAAGGTAGGTATTAAGGCGAAAGATAAGGGATCAGCTGTTACTTTAACAGATACAAAGAATAATATGAAGGTGGATGTGACTGCTGTTGGCCTTATCAGTGAAAATGGTGGTGCAATAACAATAACAGGTGGGTCAGTTTCTGCAAATGAGATAGGTGCTCAATCGTCAGGTCAAGAATCAAAAATTATTTTAGGTGGTACACAAGTTACGATGGGGCAAAATGCAGGTGCCATTGGTCTTAAGAGTGAGGACGGTGGTGCGATAACAGTAATAGGTGGTGAGGTTTCTGCGAATAAGGCAGGTGCCCAATCGTTAGGTCAGGAATCAAAGATTACTTTAAGTGCTACACGGGTTACGATGGGGCAAAATGCAGATGCCATTGGTCTTATCAGTGATAATGGTGGTGCAATAAAAATGACAGGTGGGTCAGTTTCTGCAAATAAGACAGGTGCTCAATCGTCAGGTCAGGGATCAAAAATTACTTTAAGTGGTATACAAATTACGATGGGGCAAAATGCAGATGCTATTGGTCTTATCAGCGATAGTGGTGGTGTAATAGATGTTAAATATGGGTCGATTTCTGCAAATGGGATAGGCGCTCAATCATCAGGTCAGGGATCGAGAATCTCTTTGGGTGATGTGACGGTTGGTGAGAGTGCAAATGCGGTTGCCATTGGTCTTAAGAGTGAAGGCGGTGCAATAACAATGACAGGTGGGTCAATTTCTGCACAGAAAGTGGGCGCTCAATTGTCAGGTCAGGGGTCAGAGATTACTTTAACTGATACACGAATTGCGATGGGGGACAGTGCAGATTCCATTGGTCTTAAGAATGAGGGCGGTGCAATAACAATGACAGGTGGGTCAATTTCTGCACAGAAAGTGGGAGCTCAATTGTCAGGTCAGGGATCAGAGATTACTTTAACTGGCACACAGATTACGATGGGGGATAGTGTAGATTCCATTGGTCTTAAGAGTGAGGGAGGAAGACTAACAATAACAGATGGGTTAGTTTCTGCAGGTGAGGTAGGAGCTCAATCGTCGAATGGGGCAGAGATTATTTTGACTGGCACAACAGTTAGTGCAGGAAAAGTTGGAGACACGATTGGTCTTAAGAGCGCGGGTGGTAAAATAACAATGACAGGTGGGTCAATTTCTGCAAATGATAGGGGAGTTGAGGCGCAGGGTCAGGGATCAGAGGTTATTTTAACAGAGACGAAGATTGGTACTGTAACAAAGACGGAAATTGATACTGTAACAAAGACTTTAAGAAAGAAGAAGAATGATGCTGACACAATAACGGTGAAGGCTGTTGATAAAGATAGGAATATTATTAATGAGGATGTTGCTAGAATAGAGACGGAGGTTATTGATAGACAGAGGAAGATTATTGATGTGGAGGAAAATTTCCCTTTAATTGGTATTTATTCTACTTCTGGTACAATCAAAGTGACAGATGGGTGGATTTTTGCGAAAGGGACAGGGGTTCAATCGATTACACAGTCAAATGTTACTTTAAACAATACAGTTGTTGATATGGGGGATAATGTAGGTGCAACTGGTATCATAAGTGATGGCTCTACTTTAGCAATGACAGGTGGGTTGATTCTTGCAAATGATAAGGGAATTAGTGCTCAAAGGTCGCAACTTACTTTAGACGATGTAGTGATTGAAATGGGGGATAATGCAGGTGCAATTGGTATTAATAGTTTGAATTCTACAGTAAGAGTAAAAGATGGGCTGATTTTAGCAAATAATATAGGGGTTGCAGTAAAACAAGGATCAACGGTTACTTTAACAAGAACAGATGTTGATATGGGTGATAATGCAGGTGCAATTGGTATTATTGTTGAAACCTCTAGAGTCTTGGAACTGGATGGCAATCCGTCAGCTTTAACAATGGAAGGGGGATCAGTTGTTGCAAATACAATAGGAATTAAAGCGCTGGGTAAGAACGCAGCTGTCACTTTAAAGGGCACAGTGATTGAGGGGGGGGACAGTGTAGATGCAGTTGGTCTTCTTGGTGAAACTGGCAGTATAATAAAAGTAGATAGAGGAGAAATTTCTGCAAATGGTGTAGGGGTTCGTGCTCAAGATTCAACTGTTATTTTAGGTGGTACGCGGATTAAAATGAGGGATAATATAACCGCAAAGGGTCTTGTTAGTGAGAGCTCGACAATCACAATGGAAGATGGGGTGATTGTAGCGAAGGGGATAGGCATTGATTCGAGTAAGAAATCAACTATTACCTTAAATGATACAGAGATTATGATGGGAAGCAATGAAGACTCAATAGGTCTTATCAGTGAAGAATCTACTATAAAAATGAATGGTGGGACTATTTTTGCAGATAAGGTAGGCATTGAGTCGAGCAAGAAATCAAAAATTTCTTTAAACGATGTAAAGATTGATACGAGGAAAAATGAGGAATCAATAGGTCTTATCAGTATGCAATCTACTGTAGAAATGGATGGTGGGTCGATTTCTTCTGGTAAGGTAGGGATTCAGTTAAGTCAGCTATCAAATCTTACTTTGAGTGAAACAAAGATTCAGATGGGGAGAAATAGAGACTCAATTGGTCTTATAAGTGACAACTCTGTTGTAACAATGAATGATGGATTCGTTTCTGCAAGGGGGGTAGGAATTAAGGCGGATCAGAAGTCGAATGTTACTTTAAATGACACAGATATCAAGATGATTGATGGTAAGGATGCGATTGGTCTTGTTAGTGTAAACGGCAGTACAATAACAATGACAAAAGGGAAAATTTCTACTCAAGGGGTAGGAGTTCAATCGGATCAGGGCTCAACAGTTATTTTAAGTGGCACAGACATCAAAATGGGGAAAGATAATAAAGACGCAATTGCTCTTAAGAGTGAAGGCGGTACAATAAACATGACAGGTGGATCAGTTACTGTAGATGGGGTAGTGGTTCAGTCTGAAGGATCTAAAGGAAATGTTACATTAGACAGAGTTAGAATCGCTAATGCAGGTTACTCTAATGATGTGCAGAGTGACATGCGTTCAGCTTTCTTGTTGAAGGATGGCGGTTCTGTTACGTTTGTTAATGGGAGTGTTAATGTTAAAGATTTCACTGGTTTGCGTGTAGTTGGCAATGCAGGTGTTGTTAATAACGGTCTTGATCCGATTAACGTGGAAGGTCCAAAACAGGCTAATATTGAAAAATCAGATATTATAGTGAATGGTCAAGGTTCCTATGGTATGTATTTTGGTGAATTTCAAGCAGATCGTTTGAGAGCACGCAGAGCTGTGGAACCTCAGGCATATGCACAAAAGTTAGGATCTGTTTTGTTGAAAAAGACTACATTTAGGACTCCAAATGGTACAGCTGTTTATGCTGATAATTTTGCAGGGCATGTCTTTTTAGAAGGGGCAATGCTTTCTGGTGAGTTCTTGTTAAAATCTAAAAACGGATCTGATGTATTGGTTTGGTCTGATGGTTCTTCGATTGTAGGTGGTGCTGATACGGACAGAAATTCTCGTGCTAGAATTTATTTGTCTAACTATTCATCGTGGTTGTTAACACAAACTGAACAAGAAGTTTCATGTTTGAATAATATGAATGCATGTGTTTCATCTGTTAATATTGAGAATGGTAGTATTCAGTTTTCTGGTGAAACAGGTCAGGGATACAAGTATCAAACGCTTTATATCGGAAATGAAGGAGCAAGTGGTATAGTTTATGACGCAGGTCAGCGTGCTGTGCTTTATTTAAAAGCGCAAAAGGATCTTAGCGGTGTGGGTGATGAGCAAGTCGTTGATCGAGTTTTCATTGATGGTGGTGTTTCTGGAAAAACTACAGTAAGTGTGTTAGGCGTTAATGCAAGTAAAGGAAACGGTATTCAAAATACTCAAAGCGCTTCCAGTGTTTCCGTTATTCAAGTTTCTGGAGCAGCACAGCAGGATTCCTTTACACTGGGTAGTGAGTATATCACGCTAGGAAATTCTCCTTATTCATATGTTCTTCGTGCTTACGCTCCAGCGAATGGAAATGTTGCAGTGGCGCGTTTTGACGGTAAAACTGACGCAAGTGGAGGAGTTTGGGATTTCCGCTTAGAGAAGGAGGCTATAAATAATGAGATTGTAATTGCTCCTAGTACTAGTGTGGTTTTGAAACCTTCAGCGCCTGTAGCTCCTCTTGCCGATGCACCTGAAGCTTCTGAAACTGCTAGATCTACAACTTCTCAAACTGCAGCTGCTGGAGATGCTTCTTCTACAAAACTTAATGTAAGTTCGCATAAAACTCCGTATGACGACACTTCTGGTCTTGCTTCTTCTGGTCTTGCTTGGAGTGATCCAGCTACTGGAGGTGATTTAATTGTTGTAACATTGCCTAGCTCTACGTCTTCGGGTTCTGAAATCGCATATAACGTTGAATATGACATTGCGCCTTCCGCAGATGGAAGTGGAGCGGATGTATCTGTAATTTCTGAAGTTACTCAGCCTGCAACTTCTGAAACTGCTGGAGATACTCCTTCTACAGAACCTCATGTAGATCCATCTGGTACTACTGCTCCTGCTTTGAGTGATACGGTTACTGTAGATGTTGCTCGTAGTGATGCAACTACAGCTGATATAGCTGCTCAAGCAGATACAACAATTGCTGAACGTGTTTCCCCATCTGCGCCTTCTGTTGACGGAGATAAAAAGGATGTAGACGGAGATAAAGAGGCTGGTGATTCTAAAGTTATTAAGCTTGTTTCTAAGCCTAAGTATCTTCAAACTGGAGATGTCATTAGATATAGTGATGGCTCTAAAGTTACTATGAATATTATTTCTAGCGATGTAATTATTAATAATCCGACACCTGCTCCTTCCGAACCTGTTATTTATCCGGTTTATTTTTTAAGTGTTCCGTCTCTTGCATCTGCACATATTGATGATGCTGATGTAAAGCCTGATAATGCTGCATGCGACGCTAATGCGAATGAAACAATTTCAAAGGGAAATTCTATTTGGTGTCATGATGGTCAGTCATACACAATATCGGATAAAGTTATTCAAATGAGTGATAGTAATCAGCATGTTGTGCGTGTAAGAAGGGCACAGACAAGTGCTGATGCAGACAATAGGGAGGAAGTGGGTAATAATAAGACAACTGTTACCATGGATAAAGTGAATATCGTTGGTGCAGGTCTTACATCTGATAGACGCGACAGGATTATTTTGAAAAAGCTTGTGAGTGCTGTTCTTGCAGAACAAGATGGAGAGGCTATTATAAAGGAATCAAAAATTATGTCCGTTCCAATTGGTGTGGAAGCTCAGTCAGGTGGATCGATCAAAATGACTGATGGGGTAATTGATGCTCTTTATGTAGGTGTTCTGGCTGATTCTGCATCGTCTATTCATTTAGAAGATGGTGTAGAAATTAATGTAAGAGGACCTTTGGCTATTGCTGGTCTGAGTAGTAGTAACGGTAGTACCGTGTCGATGAATGAGGGGCTTATTGATTTTACAAATGGGGTAGCAGTAAGGTCGGCATCAGGAGGGCGTACTACATTAAAACAAGTGAGTATCACTGGAAAAAGAGCAGGTGTAGATCCGAACTCTTCGTCACTTGTTGATGGAGCAGCCATTTTATTAAATAATGGTGGTTCTGTTGATTTTGGTTCTGGAACTGTCCTTACCGATAGCCATGGTTTATGGGTTGTAAATAGTGGTGCTGATAGGGCTCAGAATGTAGCTACTATTGAAAATTCAGTTATTGAAGTGAGTGGTGACCAATCTTACGGTATATATTTAGATGGATCGTTACAGAAAAATGTCGATCAGTCAGTAAACAAGATAGCAGAAGAAAAAGGTCAAGAAGCGCTGGTACTGAGTGTTGAAAATGGCAGTGTACAAAAAGACGTTAATGAGCCAAGTACGGCGTCAAAAGAAGCAAGCCAAGTAGTGTTGGTATCAGATGTTCAAGGTGATAGTGCGACTAAATCAGTACGGACGAAGCGAGGTTTGGTACTGCCACAGGGAAATCTTGCAGATGAAATAACGACGATTTCATTGAAGGAAACGTTTTTTGAAACTCAAGGTAGTACTGCTGTTTATGGTGATAATTTCAAAGGTCGTATCTCTTTAGAGAAGAAAACAACACTCTCTGGTGATTTACTGTTGAGATCTGAGAATAATTCTGACTTATCGATTTCAGTTGATAACTCTGTACTGATAGGGGGATCTCGTGTTGATAGCAATTCTCATGCTAAGATAGATTTATCTAATGGATCGGAATGGCGTTTAACAAAGAGTAAAAAAGCCAGCGATACTGTTTCAAGTATTTCATCTATCAGTCTTAAAGACAGTGTTATCAGATTTATGTCTTCAGCGTCTGAGGGAGAACCATCATATCAAACACTGCGCATTGGCAATGGAAGTGGCACTGTTTATAGTGCAGAGGGTGGTGCTTCAATTCACTTAAATGCACGTTTAAACCCTGAAGATTTGGGTAGTGATCAAGTAACGGATCGCCTCTTAATTCATGGTGATGTTTCTGGAAAAACTATAGTGCATGTACACGCTGTTTCAGGCAGTGCAGAACAAAACAAGGAAAGTGCTAGAACTGCTCATGGTGTTTCAATTATTCAAGTTTATGGAACAGCAGAGGCGGATTCTTTCAAACTGAATGGTGATTATGTTGCGTTAGAAAATTCACCTTACCAATATACTCTTCGTTCTTACAGTTCGGCTGCACATTCACAGACAATGTACTTTGATGAGCAATTGGCTAAAGATGGTAAAGGTTTTTGGGATTTCCGTTTAGAAAATCAATTTGTTGATGTGGCTGATTCTGCACATACTTTACCTACATCTACTGTAGATAATATGTTCGAAACTGCACTTCATCCTGAACGTAATGTAAGGTTTAAGGTTGTTCCACAAGTTCCAACTTATCTGCTTGCTCCAAATAGCTTATTCCATGCTGGTTTGATGGATATTAGCAATCAAAATAAGCAGTTAGAAGCTATGCGGACCGCTTCTAGTGGAATGTTGGAAGCTCATGAAAACCCTGCTTTATTCTTGCGTGGCTATAGTGGTAGTTACCGTTATGCTTCAGATCTATCTAAACTTGAATATGGTTATGGAGGAGATTTGAGTTATAACGCTGTAGAAGCAGGCATGTTGCTCCAAGCAATCGAGAATGCATACAGTACTGTATCCTTTGGTGTTATGGGGACTTATGGAAAACTTTCTCTGCAACCTTTGGAAGTTGAAAGAAGTCAAGAAAGCGCATTTGATAAATGGTCAGTTACAGCATATGGTAGTATGCAGCATGATGCAGGTTTCTATGTAGATGGTCTTTTATCCTATGGTCTGTTTAAAGGTGATGTTCTCACCCTTGCACGGGGCAAGACTGCAACATTGAAAGGAAATCCTTTAAGTGTTTCATTGACTGGAGGTCAAGCATTTGTGACAGGGTATGAAGGTTTTGTTCTTGATCCACAAGTTCAGGTTGTTTATCAAAATCTTCAGTTTAACGATGCGCGTGATGTTGACAATTTTGACATTAATATGGGCAAACTTGATCAATGGGTAGTGCGTGTTGGTGGGCGTTTGACTAAAAATCCTACTGGCTTTGAAATTGGAGATGCGAGTGCTGTATTCTTCTATGGTAAGCTTCACCTTGCTCATAGTTTTGAGAAAAAGCAGTCTGTTCACTTTAAGGATGCTTTCCAGTTAGGTGCCTTTGGTTCTTCTGTAGAAGCTGGGCTAGGTATTAATGCTCGATTGTCTCCAAATCTTGCACTTCATGGAGACTTGATGTATCAGCACAAGCTTACAAAAGCTGGTTTTTCTGGAGCTACTTTTTCTGGCGGAATGCGTTATCAGTTCTAATAAGATACAAAATATGCACTTTGAAGAAAGGCAGCACAGTGTGCTGCCTTTTTTGTTTATAACAGTTTGTGCTATCTTATAAAAAATTCTCACCTTTTTGATACTAACAAAAAAGATTCTCGATGTTAGCTTTCTTTTGATTTATGAGTAAAATTACCTGATTGTCGTATCATTTTTGTAGTACAGCACATTTTTTTGAAATTTTTTTTTGACACATGACACATAAGTCAGCTCCCTTTTAAGGGGGGGGGTGAATACGGGGGAAGTTTAGTGTTAGTGCGCCATATCTTAAAATATTTCGCTTTATGGTAACTTATTTCATCAGTCATTTTTATGAGCCATATGCTTGCTAAAATTTAGTTTTTTAGCGTCAGTTTTTTATTGGTTTAGGCTATCTTTTCTTACTCATATTTTTGAGTAACTTTTGAAAATCACTAAGATAAATTACAATTTTAAGTTGTGCTATTTGTTCCTATTTTCACTTTACACGAGATACAGAATGTATTATACACGTATTGATTGTGTTTAATGATTATTCTCTTATAAGTAGTTGTTGTGTTGCTAAGAGAACTTCAGCTGAATTTAATTTGAATAATTCGTGGTCCAGTCAAGGGAGCAGTAAGCTCATCCTTTTTGTTTTTTATATGAGGATGTTTTGCTGGTGCTTTTATTTTTAACGGAGGGGAAGGGAAATTTCGATGGAGCTATGATTAAAGTGTTTAGAAATCATGTATATTTATGTACCCTTGCGACGGCTGTTTTTACTTTTTTACAGAGTGGAGTAGGGAGTAGCGCGAGCGTAGGGGAAAGTGGATCTACTTACAGTGGTGGCAGCAGTGGTGTCCCTTATATCATCAAGGTTAGTTCTATTGATGGCGAAAATAGTAATGAGAATGTTTTTGGAAGGAATTTATTTTATAATTATGAAACCTCTGATGGTTCTAAGGGGAGTCATACTATCGAGATTCCATCTATTGGCAGTGGAAATAATGATGATGGTATCATTGAAAGTAATTTCTTTGAAGTTCACACTTATAATGACACTAGCGGTAATCCCTATACAATTACGGTCAAGTATCCTAATGTTTTCGAAAATGATATCAATTATGATACTGATAGTTTTATTGAGGGGGATAAAAATTTTGATTCGCCTAAGCCATATTATATATGTAATGATTGTGGAAAAAGTAAAATTTACGATAAAATTTATAAAATCACTCAAGACAACTCTAAAGATTCTTCAGGTCTTGTTGCTATAACGATAAAAGGAAAGGCGGAGAAAAAAGAAGACGATATGGAAACGTCGGGGGGTGAAGAAACGAAAGTAAGAGGAAAGAATATAATTATTCATAGTGAGGTTCCAGGTAAACTTTTTACACGTGGTGTGTCTGTCTCAGAGGGAGGAAGGGCTGTTTTTAATGGTTTGAACATAAAAAATGCCACTCAAGCTCTTTATACGAGTCGAGGACATCTTAGGGTAAAAAATGGGAATATTGAGGAGAGTGAAAATGGTGTTCAAGCACTAGGGAGAGAAACGTATATTCTTTTAATCGATACAAAAATTAATACGAAGGCTGGGAAAGCAAGCCTTTACAGTTATGGCGATTCAAAAATTAGAATGAAGGGTGGATTAATTAATTTTAAGGAGAGCCATGGAGTTCATTCAATAATGAATGGAGAAGTGAGTCTTAATGGTGTTACTATTAATGGAACAGGAAAAAAGAATAACGAAGGCAATCATGCAACCTTTCTTTTAGATTACGGTGCTTCTGTTGATTTTAAGGGAATTGCCGATGTTACTGATATTCATGGCATCAAGGTAGAAAATACACTCATAACTCCTAATTCGGTTCTGCCACCTAAGAACACCGATGATAATATTACAACAACTACAATCAATATTACAGATTCTTCTTTTAAAGTAAGTGGTGATACATCTTATGGTATATACTTTCAGGGAGATGGGCGGTGGAAAGACTCCAACCTTGGAGAAATTTTAGAGGGAAGAGAATTTCCACATAAATTGCAGTTTGTTAATTTGCAGAGAACGGTATTTTCGGTGTCAAATAATGTAGCGATTTATGGTGTTGAAGATTCTTATGGGGCTGTTAGCTTATTGCAGAGCTCCCTTAGCTCAGGGAGTTTATTGTTAAAAGCTGAAAAAGGTGCTCATTTAACGGTTTTTGCTAATGCTTCTAGCCTTGAAGGAGGTTCTTATGTTGATACCGATTCTACTGCTGAATTTTATTTGAGCAACAGTTCAGGATGGGTTTTAGAACCAAAGAAACAGAGAGATTCGCATGAATCTAACATTGCAAAAGAGCATTTTGCGTCATTCGTAAGTCTTATAGATGATAGTATTATTCGTTTTAAACAATTAAAATCTACTTCGGATTATAGTTATCAAACACTCCGCATTGGAACGGGAGAGGGGCAGGCTTATAGGGCGCAGGATGGTGCGCATTTTTATCTTAGTGCATATCTGAATGCTGGTGGTTCGCTTGATGAGCAGCAAACTGATCGTGTTTTAATTTATGGTGATGTTACTGGAAAAACGATGGTTCATGTCGCTGCGATTTTAGGGAGCCCTGGGGGAGAAACGGGAAATGGTAATGATAAAGGCTTTTCTATTATTCAGGTTTCTGGAGAAGCAGAGGAAAATTCTTTTTTGCTAGATGGTGATTATATCACACTGCATGGTACGCCTTATCAGTATGAGCTTTATGCTTATGGTCCAACATCTCATTTAGGAGCTGCAAATTCTGATCAAAGATTAGTTAAAGGCCAAGGGGGTTTTTGGGACTATCGCCTTGAAAGTAAATCTGTTGATCCCAGACCTAAGCCTGAACCTCCTGCTCCAGAGCCAGGTCCCAGACCAGAACCAGGCCCTAGACCAGAGCCAGAACCAAAACCAGAGGTGAAGGCTGTTGTTCCGCAAGTTCCGACCTATCTGCTTTTACCAAATGCTTTATTTCAGACGGGTTTGATGGATATTAGCAATCAAAATAAGCAGTTAGAAGCTATGCGGACTGCTTCCACTGGAGTTTTGGGAGAAGATGAAAATCCTGCTTTATTTTTACGCGGTTATGGCGGAAATCACCGTTATGCTTCAAATTTGTCTGCGCTTGAGTATGGTTATGGAGGCGATCTTGATTATAATGCTTTAGAAGCAGGTATGTTATTGAAAACAATTGAGAACGCGTACAGTACGGTGTCCTTTGGTGTTATAGGGACTTATGGGAGGTTATCTTTACAGCCTCTAGATGTTGAGAAAAGTCAAAAAAGCGCATTTGATAAATGGTTAGTTACAGCATATGGTAGTATGCAGCATGATGCAGGTTTTTATGTGGATGGTCTTTTATCTTATGGTCTGTTTAAAGGTGATGTTCTCACCCTTGCACGGGGTAAGACTGCGACGTTGAAAGGACATTTTTGGGATGCTTCGTTGACTGCTGGTCAAACATTTGCAATAGGGGATGAAGGTTTTGTTTTTGACCCGCAGGCTCAGGTTGTTTATCAACATCTCCAATTTAATAAGGCACGTGATATTGATAATTTTGACATTAACATGGGAAAACCGGATCAATGGGTAATGCGTGTTGGTGGGCGTTTAACTAAGACACTTAGTGTGAATGATGAAGAGGCACGCGTTGTTGCTGTTTATAGCAAGTTACACTTTGCCCATAGTTTCGGGAAGAAACAGTCTGTTCACTTTAAAGATGCTTTCCAGTTGGGTGCTTTTGGCTCTTCTGTAGAAGCTGGATTAGGGGTTAATGCTCGATTATCCTCAAAATTTGCACTTCATGGTGATTTAGCATATCAGCATAAGCTTACAAAGGCTGGTTTTTCTGGAACCACTTTTTCTGGCGGGTTGCGTTATCATTTCTAGTCAAATTATGTATTTTGAATAGTTCTTTAAAGCCACAAGTTATGCTTGTGGCTTTTTTAAACCGTTTTATCTTGTCATTATTTTGAAAATAAGTATCATATATTTTCTAATGGTGCTTTTAGTTTCGTTCTCTTTTTAGAGACTAAAGAAGGCCTTTATGCTCAATATTTTACAACTTGTGCATTGCCGGTAATTTACGAAAGCTAATTCTTGAATAATCGCTTTTTCGGTAAGCTTTTCTATCATTTTTTAAGCATCTTCCAACCATTTGTTTTGTGAAAGTTACAAATTTGGATTGCGACTTTTTTCGTAATTTTTTTACTTTAGCTTTACATAAAACACAAAATGGATTAATAAAACACAAAATGAATTATATATTGCGTGCAGCTTAAGCAGTTAGAGCCAAGCGCGCATTTTTGTTTTTAATGCGAAGGGGAAGAAAGTTTGTAGTAGAATTATGATCAAAATATCTAAAAATCATCTACCTTTATGTACTTTTACAACGGTTGTTCTTTTTTTTGTGCACAATGCCAATGCGCAATCTTCTGGGCAGAACAAATTCTCATGTAAAACAAGTGATTCATTTTATAGATGCAATGATGGTACAGAACACAACATTGCTGATAAAATCTATCCGTTTGTTAATGATAGCATTGATGCAGCCGTAGAAGCAGTTGGAAAAGGTACATGGATTAAAGCAAATGATATAACTGTTAAGCATGCTATGGATACAAATGATGATCCAGAAAACGGTTCTTGGAGACATGGTGTAAAGATATCAGAGGGAGGAAAAGTTTCTCTCGTCAATTCGACTTTGAAGGGTGTGTTAATAGGTATGGATGCTAATTATGGCACGATTGACATGCAAGGCGGATTGATTGATGCAGTCCGCATAGGTGTTAGTGTAGCTGATAAACAATCGGCTGTTATTTTAACTAATACAACAATTCAGACGGGTGCTGATGCGATTAGTCTTTTTAGTCATGGTAATGCGAAAATTGGGATGGTGGCAGGGACAATTAATTTTATAGGTGGCATTGGGGTTCAAACAGGAGGAGGGGGAAAAGTTATTTTAGATGGCGTTTCCATTACCGAAAATGGCACTCAAATGACGAAAAAGAGCCATAATAATAAAAATACAGCTTTTCATATGCTCCAAGGTGATGGTTCTATTAATTTTCAGAAGGGTACAATTAAAGTTACCAATGCTCATGGTATTTTATTGGAAGGGATGAATAATCGTGTTGATATTAATGATTCCCGTGTTGAAGTGCGCAGTAATGCATTTTATGGCATGCGCTTTTTTTGGGAAGAAGCATATACAGGAAGGTCAAAAATAACTGCGCACGGAACAGGAACCGTCCATTTGCAAAATACGACTTTTATAGTTCCAGAAAGTACGGTTATTTATAGCACAAAGTTTGATAGTTTGATTCAATTTTCAAAAGATACAAAAGTTTCTGGAAATGTATTGCTAAAGGCTGAGAAAGGGTCTTCTGTAAAGATTATAGCAGATGCTTCTACCCTTGCAGGTGGGGTTCGTGTTGATGAACATTCTACTGCTGATCTTTCCCTGAGAAATGGTTCAAAATGGATTTTATCTCGACCAAGACATAAAGATTCACGAGATTCTCATATTATGGGAGTTTCATCTATTTCATCTGTAGATCTTATTAATAGTTCTATTTTTTTTGAAAAGGTCACAATCAACACGGCTCATAATTATCAAACACTTCGCATTGGAAAAGGATCTGGCACGGTTTATAATGCACAGGGCAATGCACATCTTTATCTCAATACATGTTTGGATAAAGGGGGAAAAATTAGTGATCAAAAAACTGACCGGGTTTTGATTCATGGTAATATTTCTGGAGAAACGATAGTACATGTGCAAATTGTTCCAGGAAGTTTAGGGGAATTAACGGGTGTCGGAAATAGCGAAGGCATTTCCATTATTCAGGTTTCGGGAACAGCAAACCAAAACTCCTTTCGACTCAATCGCAGTTATGTCGCAGCGAAAAATTCACCTTATCAATATCATCTTGTTGCTTATGGTTCACAATCCACTTTAGGGTCAGCGGATGTCAGTCAAAAACTGGTAAATCATGGAAGAGCGTTTTGGGATTTTCGTCTCGAAAGTAAATATGTTAAGTCTATTTCTCGTCCTGATCATGGTTCGTCTTCTGTTTCTGATCCAGTGATACCTATGCACACTCCTAACGAAAATGTTTTTCATTCTGTTACAGAGATTGATTCTAAGCAAAATCCTGAGACGCTGCATCCCCTTATCCCTGTTACACCACCTACTGTCTCTGTCGTGCCTGAGCAAAGTTCTCCTGCCGCTCCACCTGTTCCTTCTATTCCTGTTGCACCTGAGCAAGATATTGTTCTTTCTACGCCTCAACCTCATTTTCCTGATTTAACTATACGCGGGACTACTCCTCCTGAGCCTGAAAAAAATCTTATTGTTGTGAAACCTCAGCCTGAATCTAGTGTTGTGCCACCTGTTCCGAGTGTCCCTGAACAAGGCCTTTCTCCTTTCACACCTCCGCCTAACTCTCCTGATTTAACTATACGCGAGACTGCTCCTCCTGAGCCTGAGAAAAATCCTATTGTTGTGAAACCTCAGCCTGAATCCACTGTTGTGCCACCTGTTCCGAGTGTCCCTGAACAAGACCTTTCTCCTTTCACACCTCCGCCTAACTCTCCTGATTTAACTATACGCGAGACTGCTCCTCCTGAGCCTGAGAAAAATCCTATTGTTGTGAAACCTCAGCCTGAATCTAGTGTTGTGCCACCTGTTCCTAGTGTCCCTGAGCAAGACCTTTCTCCTTCTGCACCTTCGCCTAACTCTCCTGATTTAACTATACGCGAGACTGCTCCTTCTGAGCCTGAGAAAAATCTTACTTCTGTTTCGTCTAAGGTTGTTTCTGTTTTCGAAATTATTCCTTGTTGTGAGAAAAATGTGAGAGCTGTTGTTCCACAAATTCCGACTTATTTGCTTTTGCCAAATAGCTTATTCCATGCTGGTTTGATGGATATTAGCAATCAAAATAAACAATTGGAAACTATGCGAACTTCTTCTAGGGGAATGTTGAACATTGATGAAAATCCTGCTCTTTTTTTGCGTGGTTATGGTAGCAACCACCGTTATGTTTCAAATTTATCCGCACTTGAATATGGTTACGGAGGTAATCTTGATTATAATGCTATAGAGACGGGCATTTTATTGAAAACAATCGAGAGTGCGTACAGTACTACATTTTTTGGTGTTATGGGGAGTTATGGAAAACTTTCTCTTCAGCCTCGGGATGTTGAACAAAGTGAAAAAAGTGCATTTGATAAATGGACTGTTACAGCGTATGGTAGCATAGAACATGATGCGGGTTGTTATATAGATGGTCTTTTGTCTTATGGTTTGTTTAGAGGTGATGTTTTCACTTCTGCATGGGGGAAAACAGCAACATTAAGAGGTAAGTCCTTAAGTACTTCATTGACTATTGGTAAAGCATTTATGACAAGAGTTGCTGATGTTGTTTTTGATCCGCAGGTTCAGATTGTTTATCAAAATCTGCAATTTCATAAGGCGCATGATATTGACGGCTTTGATGTTGAAATGGGTAAACCTGATCATTGGATCATGCGTGTTGGTGGGCGTTTAACAAAGATACTTACTGTAACCGAAGATGCACGTATTATTTCTTTTTATGGAAAGTTTCATTTTATTCGTGATTTTAGTGATAAACAATTTGTGCATTTTAAAGATGCTTTTCAATTAGGAGCTTTTGGTTCTTCTTTAGAAGCTGGAGGGGGGATCTATTCGCAATTGTCTCCCACCATTATACTTCATAGTGATTTGGCTTATCAGCATAATCTTACTAAAGCAGGTTTTTCAGGAGTTCGTTTTTCTGGTGGGCTCAGTTATCGTTTTTAGTTATATTTTTTTGAAAATCACAAATATAAATCGTGATTCTATGTCATTTTTATATTTTTCTTTACATAAATACATAATGTGCTATAAATTGACATAATTTAATGAACAGAACAAAAAAAAGCCATATTTTAAAAATCTATCTGGATGTTTTGAGCTCTGTTCATATTTGAAGAGGGGGAAGGTAAGTGAGGTGAGGCTATGCTTAAAATGTTTAGAAAGAACGTGCCTTTAGGTATTTTTGTAGTGGTTATTTGTTCTTTTTTGCAGGTTGCAGGTGCTAATGCAAATTTTAGAAGAGAATATTCTCAGCAGACCTCCTTTGTTTCTATGAGTGTGCAAGAAAGTATTAAGTCAATAAATATGGCAGTTGCTAATGCTTTGGGTGAAAATATTGAACAAACAGAAGGTTTTGTGATTACAAATGTCCACAGGGCAAGCTTGACTGTTTCTATTGTGTGTGGCGTTTTTTCTGGTTTACTTTCTAGTTTACTTTGGGAAGCTATAAGTTACGTATGGAAACTTCTGAAACGATAGTTAACCCTTATGAAGGGCGATTTTGAGCCTCATTATTTTGTTATTGACAATGAGCATATAAATATTCATGGCAAGCCGTTTTGCTGGAGTTTTTGAAGGTGGACGGCTTGCCATTTTTGTAGGGGATGTGATTTGGTGCTTTTAGTTTTTTAAAGATGGGGTGGGGTTTCACTCTCAACGGTTCTCGTAATTACGCTTTGACAATTATTTGATCTGCGAGCATAAAGCTTGCAGAAGCTGATTTTTTTTAGAATTTATTTTTTCTGCAATTTACATTATCAATTTTATACCACATTTTTGATGTATTAAAAAATATACAATCTTTGGTTGTAAAATTTAGTTGTAACTTTGTGTTAGCTTAAATAAAAATACAAAATATTTCAGGTGATTACGTACGTAATTTAATAAGTGCGTTTTCGTTTTTTTCAGATGTTTAGGGGAGTATTTTTTGAGCTAATGCTTCATTTTTGAATGGAGGGGAGAAAATTTGAGGTGATATTATGCTTAAAATGTTTAAAAAAAATGTGTCTTTGGGTGCTTCTGCAGCAATTGTGAGTTTTCTTTTGCAAGTTGCAGATGTTAATGCAAATGTTGAAAGAGGACAATTTCAGCAAAATACTTCTGTCTCTATGGCAGTACAAGAAGATATTAAGGCGATGAATATGGCAGTCAGCAGCGCTTTAAGTGAAAATGTTGAAAAAACAGAAGGTTTTGAAAAAGTAAGTGTAAGTGCTGTTTCGTATAATATATTTTCTGGTTTCTGGTCTGGTTTATGGCGTACCGTTGCGAGTTATTTTTCAGGTATTACTGGAGTGATAATTAAGCTATAGAAGGGACAATTTTGAGTTTCATTATTTTTTCATTGGGAATGAGTGTATTAATATTCATGACAAGCCGTTTTTGCTGAAATTTTTGAAGGCAAGCGGCTTGTTATTTTTGAGAAAGTTTATGATTTAGTGTTTTTTTAGAAGATGGGATGGGTTTTATGCTAAGTCACAAGGGGAGGTATTTTTACTTTCTTCAAATTAAGCAAACCGTTGTTGTTGGCGCTTTTTTTTAAGCACTAATGTTTATAATACCGCATTCACC
Source organism: Bartonella rhinolophi (assembly GCF_036576165.1). Lineage (NCBI taxonomy): Bacteria > Pseudomonadati > Pseudomonadota > Alphaproteobacteria > Hyphomicrobiales > Bartonellaceae > Bartonella > Bartonella rhinolophi. The sequence continues at coordinate 57,135 of NZ_JBAFWY010000005.1, read as the reverse complement.
ATTTTCGCTACCGAAGGCGAGACGATGTCCTGTTTTATCCCAGCTTAACGCTGAAATAGCGCTTTTCCCACAATTTTTGAGAAGGGCTTCTTTTCCATCACGAAAATGCGAACAGAGGATCATTCCATCATTGAAGCCTATTGCTACAATATCTTCGCTTGGGTGGCATGAGACTGTGCTGACAAGTGCATTTGCTCGTGTGCCGAGTTCTAGCGGTGCTTTACCCATGGGGCCATCTTTTGTATGAAAAGGCCAAACAATTGCTGCGGATGCACCTGATGTTGCTAACCATTTTCCTTTTTGGCTCCAAGACCAGCTTTTGACTTTGCTTGGGTAGCCACTCATACGTAAATGTTGATTATCTGTAAGACGCCAGCCATGGAGAGCGTTTTCTTGCATAGTAGAGATGACATAGCGGTTGTCTGGTGAAAAGGTAACACCAAAATGTGCGCCTTTCCATGTCAATGTCGTTGGGGCTATTTGCGTTGATAACCAATGAAGGGTAACACCATTGTAATGGGCAACGGCGAGACGTAAACCTTTTGGGGAAAAAGCAAGACCTTCTACACTGCGTTCATGTGTTAGCTCTTGTTGTTCTTTGCCGATATTTACTGATGCTAGGCGTGAAGAGGCAAAGGCAAAAATTTTCTGTGGTCCAAAAGCAACATGGCTTATCCATTTGCGCTCTTGTTTCCCTAGCACTTTTGTTTGGCCATCTGATGTTGTTTGACAAGCTTTTCCATCTTCGCCACCTGTGATGATCGCTGTGTTGTCATGGGAAAAATGGCTTGAAATTATTCCTTGATGAACTTCAATAGTTTGTGGGGCTGGATTGAGAAAAACAATTAAACCTTCCACTGAAATGAAAGCTGGTTTATTGTCAATAAAACCGCAGGAAAGGCAATAATTTTGGAGATCGTAATTGGTAATGCTTGGCATTGTTACTCGCTTATGCGCAATTTTCAAAACCTGTTTTAAGTTTTTCAACGTCAAGGGTGCGACCAATAAATACAAGCCGACTTTCCCGTTTTTCATTTTCACGCCATGGGCGTTGATGTTGTCCTTCAAGGATCATGTGTATACCTTGAATGACATAACGATCATGATCCCCTTGGAATGCGATAATGCCCTTTAAACGCAAAATATCAGGACCTTGTTGTTGGGTCACTTGTTGGATCCACGGGAAGAACTTTTCTGGTTGAAGGGCACCTGTTTTTAAACTCACAGAAGTTATTGTAATGTCATGAATGGTGGCTGTATGGTGATGTTTATGATCATGATGACAATCGGCACCACATTCATGATCTGCATGCTGGGGATCAAGAAAATGGGGATCATTATCTAAAGTGCGTTGTAGGTCAAATGAACCACGATCGAGGAGTTTATCAAGAGGGATGTTCGCGCGTTCTGTTGCATAAATTATAGCACGGGGATTAATCGCAAGAATAAGCGATTCAACATGTGTGCGCTCTTTTTCACTGACAAGATCAATTTTGTTGAGGAGAACGATATCAGAGAAGGCAATTTGCTCTTCAGCTTCACGGCTTTTTTTAAGTTGGAGTGGAAAATGCTTTGCGTCAACGACTGCTATAACACTATCAAGTGCTGTTTTTTCATGTACGGCATCATCCATAAAAAAAGTTTGTGCAACAGGAACAGGGTCCGCCAGTCCTGTTGTTTCTATAATGATAGCATCAAATCGATGAGAACGTTGCATCAAGCTTTCCAAAACGCGGATAAGGTCGCCACGCACGGTGCAGCAAACACAGCCATTATTCATTTCATAAATTTCTTCATCCGATTCAACGATAAGATCATTATCAATACCAATTTCACCAAATTCATTGACAATGACTGCGTAACGTTTGCCATGATTTTCACTTAGAATGCGATTAAGAAGAGTGGTTTTGCCTGATCCAAGATAGCCTGTAAGAACCGTAACGGGCAATTTATGAGGCGTATTTTGTATCTTTTCCATGGTTGCACCTTTTATCGTAATGCACTTATTTTAAATCGATTGATATCATCAAGTAAACCACGAAGCCCACAAAGAACATGAGAAAAAATTGCTTCACCTGCTTGTGCTGTTGCTTTACTTGCATTGCCTGCTGCTCCCTGCGGATTAATGTCTTGCATTTTCCACCCAAAGGCATGGGAACCATAGGCGCGTAAATATTGATAGCTGTCAATCATATCAGCTTGCTTATTATGAAAATTTTCCGCATTTTCCATATGCACTTTTTCTGGTGCTAAATAAAGCATTAAAGAAGTTTCGATAAATCCTCCATGGATATCAAGATGGTGTTGAGATGGCTTCATTAAGCCTTGCGGTAAACCAAAGCGACTCCAGCTTGTTGCCACTGCGAGCATTGAAAAACGTCTTCGTAATTCAGTGATGACAATGCTCACTAAAGGCGAATTACCTCCGTGCGCGTTGAGAAGAAGAAAACGCTTGATCCCTTTATGATAGCAGCTCTCGCCAATGTTTATCCACCGCTCTATGGCATCAGAAAAGGTGAGTGTTTGTGTGCCACTCATATCCATATGTTCTACAGAGTAGCCAATTTTTTCAACGGGTAAAAGTGCGATATGAAATTGCTTTTTCATTTGTAAGGTGAGTGCTTCTGCAAAAGCTTGTGCAATGATCCAGTCGGTTTCAAAGGGGAGATGATTTCCGTGATATTCATGTGCGCCCAAGGGCAAAAGAGCGAGGAAAGGTGTGTTGGATATCATAAATTTATTGTCAAAAAAGAAGTCAATAGATGCAGCAGAGTCGTCAAAAATGGTAGAATTATTTTCTTTAATCTTAATCTATATATGAGAGAAACGCAAATAAAAGCAGTTTTATATCAAATGTGTGTGTGACAAAAAGAAGAGATTTATTAAAAATGGTAGAGATATCATGCAAAAAATTATCTAAACTTTTGATTAATAGCAAATTTCCAATATTTGAAGATTAAGTATATTTTGTAAGATTGTCCGATGAGTAATATTATTTTTGAAAAGCTGTTTGCAAGGATTATTAACTATTCCATAACATAGAATTTAAAATAAATATTTTTATCTTTTCATTCAGAGCTCAAGCTTAGATAGGGCTGCAAACATTTTAGCTTATCTTGTTGCTATTGAAGTAAAAGAACAAAATATGATTGTTGAGATTAAGAATGTGGGTATCACGAATTTTGACTTCTCATCAAGATTTCGAAGAGTTATTTTGTTAAAGACCTTGGGAGGTATTTTATTGGGAAGCTACCATTGTGTCTCAGAGGTGAAAATGTTGAAAAATCTTCCTTTCAAAATGTGTCAGACAGTTTTTTTGTTGATGATAGAAAATTGATGTAATGCGTGGGATTTTAAAGAAAATTTGGTAGAGCGTTAATGTTATAGAGAAGCAAGCACGTATTCATTTACACGATATAATGATTCAAATGATTCATACATGTGTAATAAGAGAGGATAGGTTCTTTACGTTATCAGGGTACAGCTATTAGGCTTATTGGTTGATTCTATAAAAGCGGTTTATTGCAGGGTGATACGGTTTATATTGGAGAACGGATAGATCTACTCCTTTAAGTGGCTATATATACCACCAAAGTGAGAAGAGAGATGGGGATGAAGGGGGGATGCTAAAAAACAATAGAATGTACGAGCCTTTCTCATTAATGGCAGTCTGTATCATAAAAGTTCTTCTCTTTTGATATTTATGAATTTATTTTTTGATGTATGCCTATTTTTCTGTATGCTTATAAAGTGTTGATAAACATATTGTTTTGTCCATATTGAAGCATTTTTTTAAAATTTGTGGTGATGATGAAGTGATCTGGGTGAGCGATAAAGTATAGTTTGATCCTGTAGCATTTTAATATTTTAATAATGTGGGCTTAATAATTTATGCTTAAGTGTCTTTCAATATCAATTGTTACAGTGATTTTATCTTTAGATAAGCTTAGTTAATTTGGTAATGTATGAACACGTTTTGAGGAAGAATTCCTCTATCATTTGTGATTCATTTTTTTGATCAATCACTTTTGATTTTGAAAATTTGAATTATGGCTTTTTTATGTCTTTACATATAATACATAATGTATTATGATGTGTTATGTTGCTCATATAGAGAGCCATATTGTAGTTTATATATTAAGTATAATTTTTGAATTTTCTATAATGTAAATATTCTTTTACTTTTTCAGTAAAGAAAAAGAGGAGCAAAGAAAGCTATGTTGAAATTATTTAAAATTCATATGTCTTCATATTTTTTTATAGCGTTTATTCTTTGTTTTACTCACACTGTAGAGAGTCATGCGACTATTGCGAGTGCTTGGTATCAAGAGGGGATAGTTCTTGTTGGACAAGGAAAAAATACAGTTATACAGGGGAGTGATATGGCTGTTATTCGTGATGTTGAGTCATTAGCTTTTGGGAAAGTTGAGGGTGTGTCTGCGTCTACAGCATTTTGTGGTTTTGTAAGTATTGTCTCATTACTTTATGCTTTTATTACAGGAAATTTATTTGGTATTGTGATAGCTGTTGCGTCGTTTGTGTTTCAAGCTCGCTAAATATTTATCTATTTCATTTGTGTGTTTTACTCATCATTTTGTTATTTTTGAAAAATCAATATTTGGAGCAGTTTATATTATTTTGGGAGGGGGGAGGAGGGGCTGGTAGGATTATATGGTTGAAAAGAATATGAGATGTTTTTTTTCGATATATATCGGTTAAAAATTTAAAATTCTTCGATTTAAGCTTTTCAGTTTGTTGCTCTTTTTTTACAAAAGAGAAAGTTTAAGCCTTCTTTTACAGAGCTTGTGATTATTTGGCAAGAAATGTGGTTATTTTGCAGGAAAAATGCAAAAGGGATTTTTTATACGTGGGTGGTGGAGCAATTAAGCAAAAGGTCTTGTTTGCTCCGAAGCCGTGCAATCCATTGGTTTTCTCGAATAGCAGTATTATGCACTGTGATAAGTTCATTTTTTTTAATTTCAGCTGTCACTGTTGCTTTTTCCAGAAGACCACAAGGAATAGCTTGATGAGCACGTGCTTCTGCAATGCTCATTATCCAAGCACGGTAACTGTAAAGACCGATAAAGTCTAATTGGTCACCTGGATGCAAATCTTTTTTAGCAACAGCACAGACTTCTGCTACGGGGTGACTAAGTGGTACCATATCTTTTTTTCCATAAAGCATAACACGTGCGCAGGTTAATGGAACTTCCATTGCTGTTAAATGATAGGGGCGATGAAAAGTAAAGTAAGGTCCTTGGCCAATTTTTAAATCTTCCATACGCTCGCGTAGACGTGGGTGTGCTATTTCTGCGATAACAAATACACCAGGGGAAACTCCTTGACCTGTTGAATAATCCACAACACCATATTTACTCAAAATGCCACCATCCTGTTTGGGGATAAGCACTTTGTTTAAATTTTGGAGCGCTGCTTGTGGACCATGCATTCCTGAGCAATCGGGAAGAAGCCCAGTTGCATTGGCAATTGCTGCCATTTCAACCATTGTTTTGGAGCCATCAATAAACTCAACTAACATGCGTACATTCATATTACGCCGTAATGCTTCTTCTTCGTAAAGATCAGGTGTGGCATCAAAGATAAGTGGATTGTTTTTGCCTTTACCAGCTGCAACAATTTTGTGCCCAAGGGCTGAAACAAACTCGATGAGCTCCATGCAGGAAGAGGGTTCATCACCAGCACCAAGTGTATAAATGAGACCTCGTTTTTCTGCTTCATATTTTAAATAAGTACCAATGGTAACATCTGTTTCAACATTCATCATGACAAGATGTTTGTTATTTTCAAGCGCTTTGAAGCCAATTTCTGCACCAGCTTCAGGATAGCCTGTTGCATCAACGATAATATCGATTTGCTCATGGCGCAAAACAAGGTCAATATCATCTGTGGCAGCAATCAAACCTTTTTCAATAGTTTGGGTTAAAGCAGTAGCATTTTCAACTTCGCGTGCGTGCCCATCTTCTCCATAGGCTAGTGTTGCGGCATCAAAAACACGTGATGGTGTTCGGGTGGCAACGGCTGCAATCTTTATGCCGTCCATCTGTGCAACGCTTGAAAGCAAATCTGTTCCCATTTCACCACAACCAACCAGTCCAATGCGGATAGGTTGGTGGTTTTCTGCACGTTGCTTCAAATCACGCGCTAAACCGGTTAGGCTCACATTGCTTGCCATTATTTTTTCCTATTTAAAAATTTTACGCTGCTAAAAAGATACTTTCCTCAATTTATAGAATATGTTTGCTCATGAGATTGTTAATCTTTTATTATTGATGCTCTAATCAATGGGTTTTATAAAAGCAAGAGGGTGAGTGCGCTTTTGTCAAATAAAACAGGAATGATATAGGAATGGTATTATGCAGCGAAAAATGGCGGTACAAGATATAGCGGGCTTTATTGGGAAAGAGGTAGGGTTGTCGCAGTGGCGTCTTGTTACACAAGATATGATTAATCAATTTGCGTGCGCAACAGACGATCATCAATGGATTCATGTAGATGAAGAAAAAGCAAAAGAAACACCTTTTGGTGGCACGATTGCTCATGGTTTTTTGACCTTATCGCTTTTGTCTACGCTGGCTTATGAGGCACTTCCAGAGTTGGAAGGTACAACGATGGGGATTAATTATGGTTTTGATAAAGTGCGTTTTATGAGTCCTGTAAAGACAGGTGCGCGGGTGCGTGCACGTTTTGTTTTAAAGGATGCTGAGATTCGTCCCTCTGGTCGGGTTATTTTTCATTATGAAGTGACGGTAGAAATCGAAAATTTGAAAAAGCCAGCTCTTATTGCTCATTGGATTATCATTACTATGATTGGGGAAAAAAATTAGACTCCTAAAATGTCTTAATGTTTTGTTTTATCAAATTTCTGCACAATTTTATCAGAAGACCATTGTACAATAACATTCAGAATGATCAAAAGGATGATGACGATTGTCATGATAGAAGTATTGTAACGTTGATAGCCATAACGGATTGCCATATCGCCCAAACCACCTCCGCCAAGATATCCAGCAAGTGAAGTGGCTCCGATAAGAGAAATAACCATGACTGTGAACCCAGTGATCAGGTGAGGGAGCGCTTCAGGAATAAGAACATACTTAACAATTTGAAGACGGCTCGCCCCCATGGAGCGAACAGCTTCAATCAAACCATTTTCAACGGTTTTAAAAGAAAGTTCTGCCATTCGTGCATAAAAAGGAATAGCAGAGATAGTGAGAACAAAAATCACTGCAGGCATTCCTATCCCACTTCCCACGGCTATACGGGTGAGAGGCAGCAGGTAGAATGCAAGAATAATAAAGGGGATGGCACGAATACTATCGATAATGATGCTTAAGGGGCAGTTGATAAGGCGCGATGCAAAAAGTCCTCCGCGTGCGGTTATATAGAGCAGTAGTCCAAGCGGAAGCCCTATAATAAGTGCTATCAAAGAAGCGCTCATCGTCATCAACAATGTATCAAAGATAGCACTGGGGAGCTCATGAGAGAGAACATTAAACATAGCCTAACACCTCGCAATACCGACCTTTTTCGGTTAACCATTTGACAGCTTTTTGCAAGGTTTCTTCATTTTGTCTGGGAAGACCAAGAAAGAGGCGCCCAATGGTTTCACCTTGGATTGTGTCAATGTTGCCATGCAGAATACGTGCTCTTAAACCAATTTCATCTTCAAGAAGATTGAGAAAGGGTTGCTGAGCAATTTCACCTGCAATATTAATCTCAATGACTGCCTCTTTCCCTGTTGATTTAAGGTTTTTAGCAAATTTTTCAGGAAGCTGTGGTGTAACAAGTCTGAGCATAGAAATAGTTGTTTCTTCTTGCGGTGACGTAAAAATATCTTTCACACACCCTTCTTCGACAATGCGTCCTTGATTGAGAACAATAACACGGTGCGCGATGGCGCGTACAACTTCCATTTCATGGGTAATGAGCACAATAGTAAGATTGAGACGGCTGTTAATATCGGCAAGAAGCTTCAAAATAGATTGTGTCGTTTCAGGATCAAGAGCAGAAGTTGCTTCATCTGACAACAATATTTTAGGGTCTGCTGCTAGAGCGCGCGCAATACCAACGCGCTGCTTTTGCCCTCCTGAAAGTTCTGCAGGATAACAGTTTTCTTTGCCACACAGTCCTACCAATTCAATGAGTTCAAAAGCACGTTTACGACGTTGTTGTTTACTGACACCTGCCAGTTTCAACGGCAATTCAATATTATCAATAACCTTTTGCGACGACAAAAGATTAAAATGTTGAAAAATCATACCAATACGTTGACGATAAGGTGCCCATTCTGTTTCTGAGAGATTTGAAATATCAATACCTTCAAAAAAAATAGATCCTTCATTAATGCGTTTTAATCCATTTAAACAGCGCATGAGTGTGGATTTTCCTGCACCACTGCGTCCAATAACACCAAGAATTTCACCTGCATGAATATCGAGAGATAAACGATTTATTGCTGGAGTGTCCGCTGTTTTTTTAAAACGGCAGCTAACGTTTTTTAAAGAAATAAGAGCAGGATTTTCCATTTGCAATTACCAAGATGTTTGGGCTGCTATGCCAAAAATTTCTTTTATTTTTGCACGGACAAGTTCACTATTGTAGGCAGCAACCAATTTTTGAACCCATGGCTTATCTTTGTCAGCAGTACGTACGACGATAATGTTATTATAAGGGTTATTTTCTGCTTTTTCCCATGCAATGGCATCTTTTTGTAAGTCTAATCCAGTTGTCAAAGCCCAGTTTGTATTTACAATCACGATATCGAAATCGTCAATTGCACGCCCTAAAATGCCAGCATCTAATTCACGAATTCTCAAATTTTTAGGATTTTCAATGATATCAAGTGGAGATGCGAGAATATTATGAGGATCTTTTAATTGAATAAGACCTAGAGAATGAAGAAGAAGTAAAGCTCTTCCACCATTGGACGGATCATTAGGAATGCCAATATTTGCATCATTTTGTAGTTCTTTTATCTCTTTGATTTTGTGCGAATAGATACCCATTGGGGTAACAAATGTGTACCCTGCAATTGAAAGTTTGTAGCCATGCTGTTCAATTTGATTGTTAAGATAAGGCGTGTGCTGAAAGGCATTTGCATCAATATCTCCTGCATGGACGGCATCATTTGGTACGGTGTAATCAGAAAAATAAATAAGTTCAATGTTTAAACCATTTTCTTTTGCTTGCTGAACGGCAACTTTCCAAATGACAGCTTCCTCTCCTTCCATAACACCGAGTTTGATGTTTGATTTGTCCTTTGCCATGGAAAGGGCAGCAGACAAGAAAAGTGCTAAAAGGGAAAGGAGTAACCCGATAGTAGCACTCTGGAATAACTTTTTTAATGTCATGTGTGTTTGTCTTTTTCTCTAAGGGATTTTTTTTAAGAGAAGATTCAATATATTCTGTACGATTTTGGAGAGGTACAAGAGTATAAAAGCTTCATAAAATATTCAATCATTTTTATTCTCAAAATATTATTTTCTCTTAAATTTTGCGCGCACTCTTTATATACAGCAATATATCAGTCAGAGACTATTTTTCCAAATTCAGACAATAAATTTTTGTGTTGCAATAATTTTTTTGGGGAACCAATGGCAATTTCAAAACTTCTTTACATGATGATTGTCTGAATAAACAGACGATCAGATTACGTTGTTGAAAGCAGTAAATTCATAAAGGGAACACTGCAATCAAGAAAAATAGACCGCATCAGATAAAGCGGTAGGGGAAAGAGTAAGAGAGTTGTGCTCAAAATGTGGTGGGGCTTCAAGAAAATCAAGAATTGATTCCCACTCTATTGCAATGCGGCAAATCTTTGCAAAGGCAAATATTTTGTCCCTCACATTATGGAGAGGAAGAAAAGAGAATGTTAAACAAGAGTTTTTTATCAACCACAATGATTTCGTTGTTTTTGGTCGGGTCAGGACTTGGAATGTCTACATCTCATGCGGTTGCTGGAACCGTTGCCTATATAGAATCAGGTCATGTAGTTTTACGCACAGGTCCAGCCACAACTTACAAAGCTATAGCAACAGTTCCAACTGGAGCAAAAGTAAAAATTAATGGCTGTTTATCCAATAAAACTTGGTGTTCAATTCATCATAATGGGAGAGATGGCTGGGCATTTGCACGTTATTTAAATGTCAACAATGTTCCTACGATTTCTTTCGTACCTATGCGCGTGCAACCAAACGCTATGATAAAAATACAAAAGGAAAAAGTAAATCAGATCGTTCCCCTTTTAAAAACAACCACAATGCCTAAAAAAATGCGCAAACAAGTGCAACAATACAGAGTAGATGTGGTTGTTGATGCTACAGGTGTAAAGAAAAGGGATGAGCGGACAATTTTGAATCCGTCACCCAAAGCACATGGTATATCTGTGGAACACGTGACCGCTTATAACCCGTTGTTCCCTGACAATGTTAATTTTAAAAATTTTGAACGCAATGAAACACGTTACCGTGTTATAACTTATCCTGCTCCATCAAGATAAAGAACACACTATTGTTGAGCTAGGGAAAAAACGGCAGCGGGAGACATTGTTGCTTCACGCTGCTTTTTTGTTTAAGGCGCCGACTTTGGGGTTATTAAATTATGAGCAATGAGTAATTCAGCAATTTGAATTGCATTCAATGCTGCTCCCTTTCTTAAATTGTCTGCAGCAATCCAGAAAGCGAGACCATTTTCGACGGTAATATCTTCACGAACACGACTAATAAAGGTATCATCTTCTCCTGTGCATTCATAGGGAGTGATATAGCCGCCATCTTCATGTTTATCAATAAGCTGGCAGCCAGGTGCGTTGCGCAGAAGTGTTTGTGCTTCATTGGCGCTTAGTGGTGTTTCAAACTCAACATGAACGGCTTCAGCATGACCGATGAAGACAGGCACTCGCACGGCAGTAGCTGTTAATTTGATCTTAGGATCAAGAATTTTTTTCGTTTCAACCACCATTTTCCATTCTTCTTTTGTATAACCATCTTCCATGAAGACGTCGATATGAGGAATGACGTTAAAGGCAATACGTTTGGTGAACTTTTTCGATGCGATTGGATCGGCAACAAAAACTGCTCGTGATTGTTCAAATAATTCATCCATTCCTTGCTTTCCAGCTCCAGAAACCGATTGATAAGTGGATACAACAACGCGTTTAATGCTAGCTGCATCATGGAGAGGTTTTAAAGCTAAGACAAGCTGAATTGTTGAACAATTGGGGTTGGCTATAATATTGCGCTTAGAAAATCCACCAATAGCTTGAGCATTCACTTCAGGCACAATTAACGGGACACTTGTATCATAACGCCAAGTAGACGAGTTGTCGATCACTACACAGCCAGCAGAGCCAATCTTGGGAGCATATTGTTTAGAAATGTCCCCTCCCGCAGACATAAGGCAGAGGTCTGTGTCGGAAAAATCGTACGTATCAAGTGCTCTTACTTTTAAAGTTTTATCACCATAAGACACACTCTGTCCTAATGAACGCCGTGATGCCAAAGGAACGATTTCATGAGCAGGGAAACCACGTTCTTCTAGAATTGTGAGCATTTCACGACCAACATTTCCAGTTGCGCCGACAACTGCAACTTTAAAACTCATTCCTTTTCACTCCTGTCTCTCCTCTTGTCTTCCCCAAGCTATACTCAAGAGAGGGCGAGTTTGCAAAGGAATACTAAATTATATTGTTGGTTTTCATAGATTTAATTTTATGCACATTCATTATAACTCATATCTCCAAAAAGGAGGTACATTTTGAATGCACCATCCTTTTATTTTTTTAGAGTTGAGAAAGCTTGAATATTGATGCCAAGTGGTATGAATACCTCCTTAACAGTGCTTCAATCTAGTAAACTGCTTATCTTTTGTCAATTGTTCTTCTTAGGAAATTTGAATTTTGCAATGATTGCGTTTTGCGTTTTCAATATCGGTTTTTATATGAAAAACCAAAATGGAGATTTTTATTTAACATAGGGAGTATGAGGAATAAGTTTGCAATATTTTTGTCCTAGTTTCAATTTTGACATTTTTGCTGGGAAAAGAAATTTTTTAAGTTAAATTGCAAAAATGCTATAACTTTTCTGCATTTCTTTTCTGAAAGTGAGAAGTGCTAACAAAATGAGATGAACAACGAATATTTATTGCGTACAGCTCATCGATAACAGCTTTTTACAAAAGAAAAATCTCATGAAAATTGTTTATTTTTTATACGCTTCTTTTTCATTATGCCGCAAAGGACGTGCTTCTGAGGCAAGCATGATGGGAACACCATTGCGAATAGGATAAGCAAGTTTTGCTTTAAGTGAAATTAACTCCTGTGTTTTTTGGTTTAAAGAAAGTGTTCCCCCTGTCATTGGACAGACGAGCAGTTCGAGCATTTTAGGATCAGTGACTGTTTTTTTCATATTTTAAAATCCATTAATTGAGATAGCAATATGCGCCTGTTTGTTTCATGAGTGAGCGTTCAGTTAAAGCAAGAAGAGTTTGGGCGCGAACCTCAATATCTGGAGCTTCCAGTAAGGCTTGTTTTTCTGCTGGTGTAAAAGGGATCAGAGTTGAGAAAGCATTAACCAATATGGGCGTAGGCGTTTGTATGATACTGCTCCAATTATATTCTATTTCATGTGTGGTAAGATATTTCTCAACAATATTTAACAGGTTTTCTCGATTAATGCCTTCTGGAATGTCTGGTTCTTGTAGATCGTTTATATTTGATTTAATAAGAGCAACGCGATAGGGCTTTGTCTGCATCAATTCTTGTTCTAAGGTGAAGCGACAAATCCCCTGTAATATAATGAGAAGCCGCCCATTCCCTGTTTCATTGTAGTTTGTGATACGGCCTATACAGCCTGTTTTATAAAGTTGTGTGGGGAGACAGTCTGTATTTGATGAAAGTGGTTGAATGATACCTAATAGACGATTAGATACCATAACATCTTCAACTAGTTTGAGAGCTTCTGGTTCAAAAATGTTGAGCGATAAAAAACCGCCTGGAAGTAAAAGTGCACCTTCTAAAGGGAAAAGAGCAATTTGTTTTGGTAGATCGTTTTCGCAATTATAATAGATATTGCCAGCTTTCATGAGTGTTATGTAACCTTTATTTGATGAGGTTTGGCACATAAATAACCACAGTTTATGACACTGTTCGCGATAAGAAAAACCAACCTATTGCGCGCGAAGACCATACCTACCTTTAAGTATTTACTGCTAAAAGATACAAATTCTGTAGTTACGGTTGGATCATGCAAAAGAGAAGATACTCCTTATTTGATCCTTTTAATCTGCGAAATTTTGCATTGTTCTTAAACAGTGTTTTTATTTGCAGCTTCTGCAATTCCTTGTTTACCGAAGCGTTGCTACCTACAGTTTTTATCATGCGCATAAATAATATTATAAGCTCTTTAAAATAATCTATGCAAGTATAAAAATTAAAGTGCTCTCTTCATTTTGCTGATGACAGTATAAAAAAGATAGTTTATAGACAAAAACATGTCGAAAAGAGCATTATTGCTTCTTTTATTCTTTTGCGGGAGAGTGCAGACTGCAAGCTTTCGCACCTGCCGCCGAAGGGGAAAACAGCCCATAATCTCTCAGGCTTTAAGGACCGTAAAAGAAGAAAGGCATATCTGGAAAGTCGGAAAGCCCGCACCGAAGGTGTAAGCGAAAGTTCTTTTCGCGAGTCTCTCAGGTTTGTGACAGAGGGGTGCAGAGATCAACCACAACCGTGTGGAAGTGTACGCAACTTTGGAGATATTATGGGCACGTCACAACAATTTGAAACATCTTCTTTAAAAAGACTTCCCTTACACGAAATGCATGAAAAAGCTGGGGCAAAATTTGGTGCTTTTGCTGGTTGGCAAATGCCTCTAACTTATCCTCTTGGTGTTTTGAAAGAACATCTTCATACGCGTGCTCATGCAGGCCTTTTTGATATTTCTCATATGAAACTTATTACCGTTGAGGGAGCACAAGCTGCTGAATTTTTATCCTATGCTTTGCCTGTTGATGCAGCATTGTTTAAGATAGGTCAATCACGATATAGCTATTTACTTAATGAGCAAGCTGGCATTCTTGATGATCTTATTCTTACGCGTTTGGCAGAATATCGTTTTATGTTGGTAGCAAATGCTGGGAATGCACAAGCTGATCTTGCTGAACTTGAGAGACGTGCTATTGGCTTTGAATGTCGAGTGATTGCCCTTGAAAGGGTGTTGCTTGCTCTTCAAGGTCCAGAAGCTGCAGCTGTTATAGCTGATGCAGGTTTGTCTGGTAATGAATTGTTGTTTATGCAAGGGTTTGAGCCACAACAAGATTGGTTTATGACGCGTTCTGGTTATACAGGAGAAGATGGTTTTGAAATTGCTCTTCCAGAAGATCAAGCGCATGCATTGGTAGAAAAATTGCTCAGTGATTCTCGTGTTGCGTGGATTGGTCTTGCCGCGCGCGACAGTCTTCGGTTAGAAGCGGGATTGTGCTTGCATGGTAACGATATTACACCTGATATGACACCCATTGATGCTGCATTAACATGGGCGGTTCCCAAAAATGTTCGAGAAAAAGCACAATTTTATGGAGCGAAAGCTTTTCTTGAAGCTCTCCAAAAAGGCCCCTCTCGCTGTCGTGTTGGTTTAAAGCCGCAAACGCGCCAACCGATTCGTGCAGGTGCGGTACTTTTAGATGATGAGGGAAATCAAATTGGAATAGTCACATCAGGTGGTTTTGGTCCATCTTTTGATGGTCCTGTAGCGATGGGCTATGTTCCTGTTGATTGGAAAAGTGTAGGAACGCAAGTGTTTACTCAGTTACGTGGCAAAAAGATTGCGCTATCTGTTCATGCACTTCCTTTTGTTGAACAACGTTATTTTAAAGGATAATTTTTATGGCTAAAATTTATTTTACACAAGATCATGAATGGCTCAACGTTGAAGGGGAAGTAGTCACGATTGGTATCACGCATTATGCTCAGGAGCAGTTGGGTGATTTAGTTTTTGTTGATTTGCCGCAAACTGGAACACAACTTTCCAAGGGAGATTCTGCTGCTGTTGTAGAATCGGTTAAAGCGGCTTCAGATGTTTATGCTCCTCTTGATGGTGAAGTGGTTGAAATTAACGAGACATTGGTAAATACCCCTGAACTGGTAAATCAGAAAGCCGAACAAGATGGTTGGTTATGGAAAATGAAATTACAGGATGAAACGCAGCTTGAAGGGTTGCTGGATGAGACTGCTTATAAAGCACTGATTGGATGAGTGCTATGCAGGAACGTTGTTTTTTTTCTCGACATACTGGAATTCGCTTTGATGAAATACAAAACATGCTTGATGTTTTAGCGCTTGATTCCATTGATACATTAATTTCTCAAGCGGTTCCTCAGTCTATTCATTTAGGGCGTCCACTGAATCTGCCAAAAGCAGCCAGTGAAGGACAAGCTTTAGAAGAGCTATCCAAGATTATGGGACAAAATCATCTGTATAAAAGTTTTATCGGGCAGGGGTATCATGGAACATATGTGCCTCCCGTTATTTTGCGGAATCTTTTTGAAAATCCAGCTTGGTATACTGCATATACACCTTATCAAGCAGAAATTAGCCAAGGTCGTTTAGAGCTTTTGTTTTATTTTCAGACATTGGTTAGTGAATTAACTGGTTTGCCTGTTGCAGCAGCTTCACTTCTTGATGAGGCAACCGCTTTAGCTGAAGCTAATGCCATAGCTGTGCGTTTTGCGCGTGAGAAAAAAACAAAAATTTCACTTCAAAGTCTTTTGCATCCTCAAATTTTGAGTGTTGCGCAAACACGTGCCCAAACACAGGGCATTCAGATAAATGAAAAGAGTGAGATTTGTTCTGAGACAGCTGCGATTGTGTTATCTTGGCCAGATACCAAAGGCACTTTTAACGATTACACAAACGTCATTAAAGAGGCAAAAGCAAAAGGAGCGCTGGTAATCGTTGTTGCAGATCCTTTGGCGCTTACTCTTATGGAACCGCCTGCTCAATGGGGTGCTGATATTGTTGTCGGCTCTATGCAGCGTTATGGGGTTCCAATGGGGTTTGGTGGTCCTCATGCTGGCTACCTTGCAGTCAGTGATGCTTTAACGCGCTTAATCCCAGGGCGGATTGTTGGTCAATCAGTGGATACAAAGGGACGCGTTGCTTTTCGTTTAGCGCTGCAAACACGTGAACAACATATTCGACGCGATAAAGCGACGTCGAATATTTGTACAGCACAGGCTTTGCTGGCAAATATGGCAACAGCTTACGCTGTTTGGCATGGACCGCAAGGCTTACGGGCAATTGCGCAACGGGTTCATCATTTAACATGCTGCTTTGTTGGTGGTTTAGAGGCAGCAGGGATTTCTTGTGAAGGAGAATATTTCTTTGATTGTGTAAGCATTGTTGTGAAGGGAAAAGCTCAAGAGATTGCTGCTCAAGCAAAAATGGGTGGGCGTCTTATCCGGATTCTTGATGATGATACGGTTGTGATCAATTTTGATGAATTGTCAACAAAAGAGGATGCTTGCGCTTTAGCTGAGCTTTTTGGTGCACAATTAGTTGATCAGGTTTCTCCACGGTTTTGGGGAAAAGAACGTGATGCTGCTTTTCTTTCGCAGCCATTTTTTCATGCGGTTCATTCAGAGACAGATATGATGCGCTTTTTGCGTCGTTTATCGGATAAGGATTTAGCATTGGATCGAGCAATGATTCCGCTTGGTTCTTGTACGATGAAGTTGAACGCAGCAGCTGAATTAATACCTATGAGCTGGTCTACAGTTGCTCATATGCATCCCTTTGTTCCTAAAGAGGATGCGGTAGGTTATCAAGAAATGATGAGTCAGTTGAATGCATGGTTGTGTGAAATCACAGGATTTTCGCAAGTATCTTTTCAGCCAAATTCTGGTGCTCAAGGCGAGTATGCTGGGCTTTTGGCAATACGCCGATATTATCAATCGCGTGGGGAACATCAACGTACAGTTTGTCTTATTCCTGCGTCAGCACACGGTACCAATCCAGCTTCAGCTCATATGGCAGGAATGAAAGTCGTTGTGGTGAAATGCTTAAGCGATGGTGATGTTGATATTGATGATCTCAAAATGAAAGCGCAATTGCATAAAGATCATCTGGCAGCTTTAATGATTACCTATCCCTCAACACACGGTGTTTATGAGGAAAGTATTAAAGATATTTGCTCTATTATTCATGAAAATGGCGGACAAGTTTATTTTGATGGTGCAAACCTCAATGCACTTGTGGGGCTTGCACGTCCGGCAGATATTGGCGCAGATGTTTGCCATATGAATTTGCATAAAACATTTGCAATTCCCCATGGAGGCGGTGGTCCTGGTGTTGGTCCGATTGGAGTTGCAGCACATCTCAAGCCATTTTTACCAGGTCATGCACAAGATGGGACGACGCATGCGGTTTCGGCAGCTCCTTATGGAAGTGCATCCATTCTTGTTATTACATGGATGTATATTCGGATGATGGGAGCGGATGGCTTAAAATACGCAACGCAAATAGCAATTTTAAATGCTAATTATATTGCGGCGCGTCTTGCACAAGCTTATTCTATTCTTTATCGGGGCAAACATGGGCGTGTTGCTCACGAATGTATTGTCGATACACGCGTGTTGAAAGACCAATATGGGATTAGTGTTGATGACATCGCAAAACGTTTGATTGATTATGGATTTCATGCGCCAACGATGTCGTTTCCAGTTCCTGGAACTTTGATGATTGAGCCAACTGAATCAGAGCCAAAGGCAGAGATTGATCGTTTCTGTGATGCTTTGCTATCGATTGCTGAAGAAGCTAAAAAAGTCGGTGCGGGGGTTTGGTCAAAAGAAGATAATCCATTGGTAAATGCACCACATACATTGATAGATACTCTAGATGATGCTTGGGCGCATTCTTATTCGCGACAAGAGGCTGCTTTTCCTAATCGCTCTCTTGATCCAGCGAATAAATATTGGCCTCCTGTTTCTCGTATTGATAATGTTGCGGGGGATAGAATGCTTATTTGTTCTTGTCCGCCATTGGGAAATACGTATTAAAATTTATTATTTGTACTGAAAAAAGCTCACACATTTTGTGTGGGCTTTTTTTCTTCTTCATATAAATTTGGTGATATTACCCTCTATGGGTTGTTGTTTTTTTGGTAATACTCTTAAAGCAAATTGATGATTTCCATTTCTATTGTTCTGTGAAGTGTTTTCATGAAAAACACTGATGAAT
Source organism: Bartonella rhinolophi (assembly GCF_036576165.1). Classification (NCBI taxonomy): domain Bacteria; kingdom Pseudomonadati; phylum Pseudomonadota; class Alphaproteobacteria; order Hyphomicrobiales; family Bartonellaceae; genus Bartonella; species Bartonella rhinolophi. The sequence continues at coordinate 38,885 of NZ_JBAFWY010000005.1, read as the reverse complement.
AAAATATTGAAGAAGGGGTATGAGCAAGAGTTGCCGTTGATTGTCGCAAAATATTTTGCGAAAAAATTTATTATGCTACTTTTCAAGATGATGATTTTCATCGTTTCATTTTTTGGTGCTTCTAAATGTAAATGCGTTTATAGCGAGAACCTAGAGAAGTGAGAATCTCATAAGGAATAGTATTGGCATTTTCAGACACTTGTTCGACAGTTTGATTTGTTCCGATGAGTTCGATCCAATCACCTCTTTGAGGCTTTTTGCATTCAAGATCGGTAGAATCAACAATGATGGAATCCATGGAAATGTTGCCAACAATGGGGAGTTTGTGTCCGTTGAAATAAACGGCACCTTTATTAGAAAGAGCACGTAGCCAGCCATCGGCATAGCCAACAGAAATGATCGTAAGAGTGCTTGGCCTGCGAGTAATAAAACTTCCTCCATAACCAACGGGGACTCCTGCATCACTTTCACGACTTTGAATGACTTGAGCTTCAAGTTTTAAAACAGGTTTAAGGAGCGTTGGGTGGTTTCCATGGGGATTGATTCCATAAAGTGCGATCCCTGGGCGAACAAGGTCAAAATAAAAATCTGAACCAAGAAAAATGCCTCCAGAATTGGCAAATGAAGCTTTGCAGATGGGCAGTTGTGTAAGTGCGGTTTTGAAAGATGCCAATTGAGCATAATTGGATGAATGTGTGTTATTATCTGCATTAGCGAGGTGACTGATAATGTACTTTATTTCTGCTTTTTCAAAAAGGGTAGGTTGTTTGATAAGCTGTTGTAATTCTTTTTTATCGAGTCCTAATCGGTTCATATTGGTATCGATTTGAACAATTGCGGGAAATTTTTTATCCTTTTTTTGACAAAGAGTTTGCCAACTTTCAATTGCATTCCAAGAATTCAAAACAGGGACAATACCAGAGTGCGCTACAAATTCTTCTGCCATGTGAGGAAGTCCGTTCAGAAGAGCAATTGTAGCATCTGATGGTAAAATAGTTTTTAATTGGAATGCTTCTGCAATTTGCGCTACAAAAAAAGTACGGCAACCAGCTTGATAAAGTGCGGGAGCAATTTGGTCAGCACCAAGCCCATAGGCATTTGCTTTTACAACTGCTGAACATTCTGTGGGAGCAACATGTTGGGCGAGGGTTGTATAATTAGCGACAAGAGCACCAACATCAATGGTTGCTACAGCTGCATAAGGAAATGACGCACTTGTTTCATTATGAGCGGATTTGTTCATTTTAAAACCCTATCTGTGTCGATAAGACACCAAGTTCCCTTTGGTTATTGCTACGCGTTTCTACGATATGCGGAAGGGATGCGAATATTGCTTTTTATTTTCAACATTATTAGCAGTTTATACGCAATTATGCATCATGGAAGCAATTCTTTAATGTAAAATACTTGCTTTCAAATATAGTCAGTAGACACCTTACTCTTTGTTTGTATCGTTTTAGTGATATTATAAGTTAAGCCATTTCTATTATCAAAAACTTATCACGAAATTTCATCTCCTCTTTTTATAAAAATAAACGCTACCAAATTATTCATACTTAAATGTTTCATGTTTTAATTTTTCAAAATGCTTATGTTGTGTTTTCCCCATCTTTACTAACAATGCATGGTACGATTGGTGTTATGTGCATAGTTTTTCTGGGTTTTGTTGGAGATTTTCTGTCTTATTCGGATATTATGAGAAGCATATTTTAGAATATTCTGAAAAACTGTAGAGTGGTATATATTTTTGAGGAATAACGAGGTCATCCTTTAATAAATAAGGCAATCATTTCTATTATTTTACATGATACCCTTTTATTTCAGTTTTTCTATTATGGTGAATTTTGATACAAAAATGTTAATTGAGAGGTTGATATTTTAGGAGAAATATTGGCAGATAGTTTTATGAGTATTATATCATTTTAAAGATGTGAGCTTCAGTTTAGATAAAAATATAAGGAAAAGTTTATGAATACGTCTGCCACTACAGTTCAGTCAAATATTAGCGACGTTGTATCAAACTTTCCAATTCCTGAAAATGTGTTTGCATTGACTGTTCAGGAAGTTCGTCATTATACAGATCATTTGTTTAAATTTCGTCTGAATCGTCCAGAAAGCTTTCGTTTTCGTTCTGGCGAATTTGTCATGATCGGTTTGCCGAATGCAGAAAAGCCAATTTATCGTGCTTATTCTATTGCAAGCCCATTTTGGGACGAACAGCTTGAGTTTTTCTCGATCAAAGTTTCAGGAGGGCCGTTAACTGAGCATCTGCAAAAAATCAAAATTGGTGATACAGTTTTAATGCGTAAAAAATCTACAGGAACACTGGTTCTTGATGCACTTATTCCTGGAAAACGCCTTTATCTTCTCTCAACGGGAACAGGTGTTGCTCCCTTTGCAAGTCTTATCCGTGATCCTGAAACTTATGAAAAATTTTCAGAAGTGATACTTATTCAAACAACTCGTGAACGAGATGAGCTTACCTATGCAAAAGATCTTGTTGCCTCTTTACAGCAAGATCCGCTAATTGGTGAATATGCACAACAGTTGAAATTTTACCCCATGACCACCCGTGAGCCTTCCGAACATATGGGGCGCATTACTACTGTTATGGAGAATGGCACTTTTTTTGAGATGACTGGTTTGCCGACAATTCATTCTGATGAAGATCGGGTGATGATTTGTGGTTCCATGGCGATGCTGAAAGATTGTGCAAGGATGTGTGAAGCTTTTGGTCTTGTCGAAGGTGCTAACAATGCACCAGCTACTTATGTTGTGGAACGTGCTTTTGTTGGGTAAAAGAACAGTTGTGGTAATGCATATGCCCATGACACTTGAGCTCTTGTTTAAATAAGTTATTTAGGAATTATCCAAGAATTGCTCATATGGAATATATTGGATAGTTGAAACTAATGCGCAGTGTTGTCTTATAGAGTACCATCCATAAGACAGAAATGGATTTGAAAGAAGGAAAGCCACTAAGGCAAGTTATAAAAGCAATGCCACTAGATTTTTTAAGAGAGGAATTTAAGGTATAAATATTTTTCACAGCTGTTATTCCTTTGGCGTTACAGCATGAAAAAAAGGGTGATTTTGCGGTTGTTTATATGGCTGATAAATTTTTTTGATAACTTGAGTATCTTTGATGAATTTTGCTTTTGTGCGCCAAATTTATTAGCCTATATTATAAAATTGTTTCTGCATCAACGATGAGGGACTTTGGTCATTGCTTTCATTTTATTGAAGGTATTTGCGATTTACACTAAAGTGATATCCTATATGGTCTCAATTATTTTTAATTTTTTGACGAGATGCGTGTGCTAAATGCACGCTACTTTACAGATCATCAATGAAAAAATAAATGTGGCTGGTTTGTTTTTAGAAAAATGAAAAAGGTAATCTTTTTTGAGGCAAAGAATGTTCTTTCTTCAAGAAAATGATGTTATCAGTATAGTTTGGTTGAGCACAATTTGTAAAGAATAAATGAATAAGTCTTGAAATTGAATGAAACGCACGTTATGGCAGGAATATGGAAAAGAATTTTAGAGTTGTTGCTGTTTATTGCTTCGCGGATTTAAAACATTATCGTCAATTACAGAAGCCTTTGCTGGATTTATGTCAAGCAGAGGGCATTAAAGGCACTCTGCTTTTAGCAAAAGAAGGCATTAATGGAACTGTCGCTGGTTCTTGCACTGCGATTGAGACATTAGTAAATTTTATTAATGCTGAACCTGCATTTCAAATGCCAGAGATTAAATATTCATGGGCGTCCAAAATGCCTTTTCATCGTATGAAAGTGCGGTTGAAAAAAGAGATTGTGACAATGGGGGTCGAAGGCATTGACCCATTAAAGATTGTTGGAACCTATGTGGCACCTGAAGATTGGAATGCTCTTATCCAAGATGAAGAGACACTTTTAATTGATACACGTAATGATTATGAATATGCGATTGGAAGTTTTCAAGGAGCAATTGATCCTCATATTAAAACATTTCGTGAATTTCCTGCATGGGTAGCAAAACATGAAGCTGATTTAAAAAAGAAAAAGAAAATTGCTATGTTTTGCACAGGTGGTATTCGGTGTGAAAAATCAACGGCTTATGTGCGTGAACTTGGTTATGAACAAGTTTATCATTTAAAAGGTGGTATTCTTAAATATTTGGAAACAGTTTCAAAAGAAGAGAGTCTGTGGCAGGGTGAATGCTTTGTTTTTGATGAACGTGTTTCTGTTGGACATGGTCTTGAAGAGTGTGGACGCGAATTATGTTGTGGTTGTCGCAGTCCTCTTAATGCTGACAGTAAATTGTCGCCTCATTATGAGGAAGGTGTTTCGTGTGATGCTTGTTATAATACGCGCAGTGAAAGCGATAGGCAGCGCTTTCGAGAACGCCATAGGCAATTCCAATTATTAAAATTGCGTGCAGCTCACTCTCATCAAGGGCAATAAGAGTGTTGCGCCTTAGAGTTTACAGATTTTTCTTTTTTGTTGAAAAAGAAAAGGTGCTTTAGTGTTTTAATAAAGTTAGGGAGTGACTTCTCAGTTTCTTGTTTTGTGCACGAGAAGGTGAGGGTGCTTATCTGTTTGAAAGCAGTGTCGCTTTTTTGCATCATGTTGTGTTTTAAAAGTAAAGAATCTCTGAAGTTCAAAAAAATGATTGAAATGAGGGGGAATTGATCTTATAAGTACTCTTGCCCAAAGTCGCGCGTGCCTGTGGGTGTCCGCTGGTTCTCAAATGGTGAGATTATCCGGTACGGTACCTGGAACTAACCGCTCCAGTCATTCTTACGACCAATCGAAAGAATGAGGACATCTTGAAGCAACGACGGTCGGGCCTTTCTGGTGTCTCCCAGCTGTCCAAATGCTGGGATAACTATAGAGGCACACCTCATTGCCTTCAGTGCGGAAGTAGTTTTCTCAATTCCAATCAAAAAGGCAGACAAAGTAGAACAAGCGCGTTTTCGCGCTGTTTTTTCACTGCATACAATGCTGATTTCCTAATAATATTGGGATGAAAAATGGATTGTGTGTGTTTTGTCTTTTGGCTATTGGCAGCTCTGTGCTGTCCACGTACAGAATGGGGAAGCTTATTCCCTTGGGAGAATTGGCAGATGGCAACGCAACGTATTCGTGATTTTCTCGCAACACATCGTTTTGAAGGTTCGTACTTAGTTGTTGACCTTGATGTTGTTCATAAAAATTATTTAAATTTTAAAAAAGCATTTCCGCAATCCCGTATTTTCTACGCCATGAAGGCGAATCCAGCACCTGAGATTTTAAGTTTGCTGGCTTCTTTAGGATCTTCTTTTGATGCAGCTTCTGTATCAGAAATTGAAATGGCTTTAAAGGCAGGTGCAACGCCTGAGCGTGTCTCTTTTGGGAATACTATAAAAAAAGAGCGTGATATTGCGCGTGCGCATGCACTTGGCATTTCGCTTTATGCGGTTGATTGCGTTGAAGAAGTGGAAAAAATTGCTCGTGCTGCTCCAAAAGCTCGTGTTTTTTGTCGTGTTCTTACCGATGGAAAAGGTGCAGAGTGGCCATTGTCACGTAAATTTGGTTGTGTTCCTGCTATGGCAGTTGATGTGCTGCGTCGTGCACATCAATTAGGCTTACAAGCGTATGGTGTTTCCTTTCATGTAGGGTCTCAGCAGACAGATCTTGGTGCATGGGATCGTGCTTTGTTGGATGCAGCAACAGTTTTTAAGTGCTTGGAACAAGAAGGAATTGCGTTGAAATTGGTTAATATGGGGGGTGGTTTTCCAACGCGTTATTTGAAAGATGTTCCTACTGAGCAGACTTATGGTACGGCTGTTTTTGATTCATTAAAAAAGTATTTTGGCAATCGTCTTCCTGAAACAATCATTGAACCAGGGCGTGGGATGGTTGGAAACGCTGGTGTTATTCGCACAGAAGTTGTTCTTATATCTAAAAAAGCGGACAATGATAATATTCGATGGGTTTATCTTGATGTTGGAAAATTTAATGGCCTTACCGAAACCATAGATGAGGCTATTCGCTATCCTATTGAGACACCTCATGACGATAAGGAAATGGAGCCTTGTATTTTAGCAGGTCCAACATGCGATTCGGTGGATGTTCTTTATGAAAAAACACCTTATTTGTTACCTTTATCCCTCACAGTTGGGGATGAGTTGTTAATTCATGGAACTGGTGCTTATACAGTGACTTACGCATCTGTTGCATTTAATGGCTTTGAGCCTTTGCGATCTTATGTGATTTGAGTTTTTCTTTTGTAGCGGCAAAGGTGTAGTGGGGTGTGTGACAAAGATGGATATAATTAATTTTCAAACAAAAGATGGTAAATTTTTTACACTCACATCTGAACAAGAAGCTGATAAACTTCCTCGGGAACGTTTGCTTGATTTGACTTTGGGTAAGGGGCGTAAGCGTAAATCATCAGAGGCTTTGCGTCGTGGCAGGTTGGCTGCATGCGGGCTTTCTTTTGTCGTCAAAAATATGTTTGGAGAGCTTGTAGGCAGTGTGCGTCTTTGGCATGTTCGGTTTCGTAAAGGACAAAATGGAACACAGCATGCTCTGCTTTTGGGTCCCTTGGCTGTTGCCACAGAATGCTCTGGTATGGGAATAGGATCAGTTCTTATGCGGCACGCAATTGAAATAGCAAAAAAATCAGGCTACGGCGCTATTTTTCTTGTAGGTGATTCTGAATTTTATCAGCGTTTTGGCTTTTCAAGCAGCCTCACAAAAAATTTAGCAATGCCTGGTCCTTATGAAAAACACCGTTTTCAGGCATTAGAATTGATTCCTCACTATCTTTCTTCATGTCATGGCATTTTGGTGCCGAGTGGCAAGCGACAAAGATGGGATTCTTTCCAGCACCATAAAGTTGCTTAAAAGAATTTGTTGTCTGGTTTTAATTTGTCAGTGATGATAGCTTTATTGCGTAGCATGATCTCTGTTTTGCTGTAAATTTATTTTCTTAGTAATTTTTTATATTTTTATAAAGAGTTGTTTTAGTCTCAAAATATCTTATTAAAGAAAATTCTATTCAATATCATCTTAGTTATTAATCATTATTGCAATAGTGATACAAAAATAAATATGAAAATTAATGCTGCATAATTTATTTAAATGAAAAATAGCAGTTTTGTTGTTAACAGTTGAGCATTTACAAAGTTTTTTGGAATACTCAAACTTTTAGTGATATTAAGTTTTCTTGAAATTATACTCACTAGGTTTTGATAACGTATTCAAAAATAGAAGTAGGTAAATTTTTTAGCTGGTTTTAGATGCGCCAATTCTTTATTTGTAAGTGGTAAAAACTGAAGGTATTTTGATTTTTTTTATTGTGTAACTACAATTTTTTTTAATTGCTTTTACAAAAATTAATAATCTATGTTATTTGAATATATTGTATCAACGAGAATATGCCTTCAGTGAAAATCACTGATATCAGAAAAGTTCAGTTCAACATTTAGCAAAACTTGAGAATCTCTTTAATTTACCACACATGATTTTTATTAGTTTTTTTTCGCGTTTAATTTCATCATGTTATGTATCTTAAAAATTAAATAATGCAATAAATTTAAGGCACACGAAAAGAATAATTCTTATCTTAAAACATTAGAATTTTGAACGTGATGAAGAATGCTGACATTGGTCACATTAAAGGAGGATAACTTATTGAGTCAGCTAACAAATAAATAGATGATGCGGTACGCATAAAGTGATTCAAAAAGAACTCTGTCCAAAATTCATCATATTTTGCTTAGTGATTGGGAGAGGTATCGGTGGATGGTGGTATTTTCTTGAGAAAAATAGATAAGCAAGTTAAGATGCCAAAAAGAACAGTCATCATAAAGAAAATATCACTAAAAGTCATAACTATTGCTTGCATGCGAACCATGTTAAAAAGTTGCGATAAGGCGAGGGCATGTGGGTCAAAAGTGATAGTGTTAAAATACATGGTGAGCTTTGAAAGTATTTCAGTTGCTTGCTTATTTCCCCAGTGGACTGTTTCAGCTATTTGTCCATAATGAAAATCTGTTCGTTGCATCATAAAAGTGCTGATAATAGCAAGCCCTACTGCACCCCCAAGGTTACGTGTGAGATTAAAAAGTCCAGAGGCATTTTGCAGCTGTTCTGGCGGTAAAGATCCGAGGGCAATATTATTGATGGGAACCATACACAACATAATAGAAACGCCGCGAAAAATTTGGGGCCAAAAGAGTTCCCAGAAATCCCAATTATCTGTAATAGCGGTGGCCAACCATGTTCCCCACGCAAAGCAAGCAAGCCCTAATGCCATCATAAGACGTGCATCGATTTTTGCTGAAAGAAATCCAGCAAGGGGAGCGGTAAAAGCCATGGCTAAACCTGAAATAAAGAGCGTTTCTCCAATCATGAGGGCGTCATAGTGGCGAACTTGACTTAAATAAACAGGATAAAGGTAAGTAAGACCATAAAGACCTATTCCAAGCATGAAAGAAAAAATGGATGCGATTAAAAAATTGCTATCGACAAAAGCAGAGAGATTAACAATGGGTTCTTTTGCAGTAAAAACACGCCAGAAAAATACGCTTGCAGATAGAACCATGATAATGAAAAAACTAAAAATTACATTATCCTGTAACCAATCATGACGTGCACCTTCCTCTAGAATATATTCTAAAGACCCCAAAAAGACTGCCATAGAGATAAGGCCAAGCCAATCAAACTTAGCCATTAAAGACGGATCAGCTTTATCAAAATCGATCAGTTTCCAAGTGATAATTGAGATAATAGCTCCAAAGGGCACATTGATGAAAAAGAGCCAATGCCATGATAAGACATGACTGATATAGCCTCCCACTGTTGGACCGATGGTTGGTGCCAATGTTGCGATCAATCCAATGATGGGTGAAACAATTGGTCGTTTAGAAGGAGGAAAAAGTGTATAGCAGGCAACAAAAACACTGGGAATAATGCCGCCACCGATAAACCCTTGGAGTGCGCGGTACACAATCATTTGCTCAATAGATGTTGCGGTTGCACAAAGGATAGATGTGATAGTAAAACCAGCAGCCGATAGGCTAAAAAAAACTCGCGTTGAAAGCAAACGACCCAAAAAGCCGGAAAGGGGTAACATGATAACCTCGGCAATGAGGTAAGAAGTTTGAACCCATGAAATTTCATTAGAACTGGCTGATAAACCAGCTTGGATTTCAGCTAAAGATGAGGAAACGATTTGGATATCTAAAATAGCCATGAACATACCAAAAGCCATAGCAATAAAAACGACAATCTTTTGTATTCCTATATGCTCTTGGGGATGAGAAGACGCAGGCATAGTTTCTTCCATATTGGGATTACGCAATTTTTATTATAAACTTATTATAAGAGACTTTTATTGCGGCTTTTTACGCGTATCAATTTCTACTGAAACACTTAGTCCAGCTTTGATTCGCCCGCTTTTTAATGTTTCTTCAGGAATAGAAATCCGCACAGGAACACGTTGGGTAATTTTGGTAAAGTTTCCTGTAGCGTTTTGTGGAGGTAGGAGAGAAAACACAGCTCCTGTTGCAGGAGAAACAGAAAGCACTACGCCTTGGACAACATTTTTTTTGAAAGCATCAATAGAAATATAAGCTGTTTGCCCACTGTAAATATTTTGCAACTGCGTTTCTTTATAATTTGCTTCAATATAAAGTGCGTGAATGGGAACCAATGCTGCCAGATGCTGACCATTAACAACAAAATCGCCAGTCTTTGCTGTTAAATTTCCGATAATTCCATCGAAAGGAGCCCGTAGGGTAGTCGAATCAAGGTCACGTTTTGCTTTATCGTGCATAAGCTCAAGACTTTTCGTTTGGCTTTCTGTTTCATGAAGTTGCGCTTCTAGCACTTGAATATTAGCGCGTGCTGCAGCTATTTGTGCATCTGACCGCGTGACATTAGCAATAGCTTGTTCATACGCTGATTTTGCCCTATCAACATCGGATTGGGAAACATAACGATCAGCTTGAAGTTCTGTGTTCCGTTGTAAGGTAAGCTGTGCATTGGTTGCTATAGCTGATGCCGCAGCTTTTTGCGCTTGAGCATCATCTAAAGCACTGCGCGCTGCTAAAATCTGTGCATGAATGCGCACAAGAGTTTTTTCCTGTGTATCGAGGCGTGCTTTTGTTTGATCTAAAGCAATTTGGTAATCACCATTTTCCAAACGGAATAGAATATCACCTTTTTTAACAGTTTGGTTTGCTTGAACAGAAACTTCTTCAATATATCCAGCTAATTTAGGGGCAATAGTAGCAATATCTCCCTGTACATAAGCATCATCGGTTACAATCATATATCGCCAGTGTGTCATCCACTTATAGCCAAACCACAATATACAAAGGGCAAAAATAATAAGAAAAACATTAATTATTTTATTCTGTTTTATTTTATTAAAGTGCTTGTTTTTTGAAACAACAGTTTCAGGTTTTGGCATGGATTTTATACTTTCAATTCAATGTATATAATGGGCAAACTATTACTACAGGAGAGAATGATATGTGTAGCAGAGGCAATAAAAATTTTAAAATAAAGGGGAACGATAACATATAATGCTTAATATGCAAATTTTTTAACATCAAATATTATATAGTTGCGCATTTTTTGCAAATTCCTCGTACTTCTATGGTACTTTTGTGCGCTTGAAAATCCACTTCTTGAACCATTTGTTTAACGTTGTATACTATAGCTTGGTTTTGTATTTCATTTACTTTGCTACATTTATCACAAATTGTAAAAATTGTGAATTCGTGTTGACAATTTTCAGGATGTAAACAAGCCATAAAAGCGCTTACACTTTCAAGGCGATGAATACATTTTAATTCTACAAGTTTTTCTAATGCACGATAGATTTGTAAGGGCGCACGTAATCCCTCATCGCGCAAGCGATCAAGAATCGCATAAGCACTTAAAGGTTTTTGTGCGCTCTTTAAAATATTCAGAACCAGCATCTGGTTACGTGTAAGTTTAGATGGCATTTGCACCTTCCTTATTCATTGCATGAGAAAGCATAAAGTGTACAAGATGTTTGTGCAATGGTGATTATAGAATGTTTGCTTTACATGTAAGGATATTACGTTTTTTAAGACCTGTACTATTTTGATAGAAATTTTTATTCTCACACGTTTAGATTGCAAAATAAGGTACTGGAATTATTTTTTATTTTTTCTGTAAAAATTTGTTGACTCTTTGTGAAAAAGGGTTCTATATAGCGTTGTAACGAGAGCGGTTTCTGCTTGCGGTAGGGGTTTTATGTTCTTGTTTATACAGTAAGAATTTACCATATACATTGCGATTATTATAGGTTATGTCTAGGATTTACGCTTTTAGGTGTGTGGTTTTTTTTTGTGATTTATAACGGTTTATAACTGTTT